>NZ_CALIIB010000030.1 GCF_938020365.1 uncultured Streptococcus sp.
GTTCTGCAGCAGTACGTACAGCAGCTCCTTCACCTTCGAATTTAGTGTAGTCGTATACTTTACGTTCTTTATCGTAGAATTCTGATGATGCACAGTCAAATCCGATAAACACGTCTTTACCTGGAACATAACCAGCAGCTTCGATAGCAGCAATGATAGTTTCTACGCCATCTTCAGTTCCTTCGAAACGAGGAGCGAATCCACCTTCGTCACCAACAGCAGTTTCCAAACCACGAGATTTAAGGATTTTCTTAAGAGCGTGGAAGATTTCAGCACCCCAACGAAGAGCTTCTTTGAATGATGGTGCACCAGCAGGTACGATCATGAATTCTTGGAAAGCGATTGGAGCATCTGAGTGAGAACCACCATTGATGATGTTCATCATTGGAGTTGGAAGAACTTTAGTGTTGAATCCACCAAGGTAGCTGTAAAGTGGGATTTCAAGGTAGTCAGCAGCAGCACGAGCTACGGCGATAGACACACCAAGGATTGCGTTCGCACCCAATTTACCTTTGTTTGGAGTACCGTCCAAAGCGATCATTGCACGGTCGATAGCTTGTTGGTCACGTACATCGTAACCGATAATAGCTTCAGCGATAACGTTGTTCACGTTGTCAACTGCTTTTTGTGTACCAAGACCGCCGTAACGAGATTTGTCACCATCACGAAGTTCAACTGCTTCGTGTTCACCAGTAGAAGCTCCTGAAGGAACCATACCACGTCCGAAAGCACCTGATTCAGTATAAACTTCTACTTCAAGTGTTGGGTTACCGCGTGAGTCTAGAACTTCGCGAGCGTAAACATCAGTAATAATTGACATTTTGACTCTCCTTATTGTTTAAAATTATTTACTAGTCTATGATACCTCAAAAGCGCTTTTTTTTCAAGGAAAAACAGTGCCTTTGCGTGAAAAATCACAATTTTTGAAATGCAATCGGTTACATCCTATCTTTTTCTTAACAGTTTGAAAATCAGAAATCCTTTATTTATGATATACTAGAAACATGACAGATCTAAATAACATTATCATGGAAAAATCTCAGGGAAATGCTAAGCTCAATCCTGATGAACAACGCAAATTTCTGGAAACTTTTGAAGAGCGGGTGATTGCTTACTGCTCTATTTCGGATGCCAATTCTTCGCTTCTAAAACAGCATTTTAAAGAAATAGTTGAGAACATCACCGAAAGCTACCATCCCGTCACAGTCAAAATAGCGCCTGAAGTCATATCCAGCCAGCAGGTTTTCTACCTAAAAACCGCCAAAGACTTAGGCTGCGAGGCCACTATCGTCTCTGCTTTTTGCCAATCCTCTCCTTTTGGTTTGGTGATTCATAGCGATCATCCTGTGACCGTGGAAGAAAAGGACTTGAGCAAGCAATTTGCTGACGTCCTCCACCCAGCAGAGAGTAAATCGTCTACCCACAAGAGAACTTCCCTTTGGAAAAAAATGTTTCATAAATGACAAATTTAGAGAAATTATTTGCCTTTTTCGAGGCGGAAAATCAGCGTGACTGGGACATTTATCAAACTTGTTTAGACGAGCATGTCGTCTGGGAGCTGCATGGAGAATCCTCAGAAATCATTCAGGGAAAAGAAGCCTACCTCCACAGGATAAAGGAGGCCTATCAGAACAGTTCCGCACAGTTTAGTTGCCAATACTATCACAGCAATTCTGAGCAAAGTCGGATTCTAACAATTTTGGTTAATGACCACGGGGAACTTTCCTGCGATCTATTTGAATTTGCAAACGGCTTAATCGTCAAAGAGATCGAATATTTACTGAAAAAGAGGCTGGGACAAAAGTCCTAGCCTCTCAATTGTCTTTGGATTGTCGAGCAAGACGCAGTGGTTGAGTGGGCTCTACTACGCTGATTTCATCAGCTTTTACAGCCCTACTCAACTGTGCGGAGGTGGGACGACGAAATCGAATTCTAACGAATTACCGATTTCTGTCCCACTCTCTTTTTTTGATGGCTAATAGGTTGCCAATATTGCAAGCTGTACGAACCAGATTTTCCCTCGCTTGAGCTAAGGTTACGTCCAAATCTGCCACTTGCGAGATAATGGGAAAAGCTGCATGGATATTCTCCCTAGGAAATGGAGGCAAGTCATCAGCTAAACTGCCACAGATCGCAAGAACGGGAATCTCTTTTGGCGTCCGCCTTGCGATTCCAACTGGGGCCTTTCCTGCCAAAGACTGCTTATCCATGCGCCCCTCACCAACAACAACCAAGTCCGCTTCTTTAACCCTGCGATCAAAATCCAGCAAATCCAGACAGGTATCAATTCCTGACACGACTTTCCCCTTGGCAAATGTGACCAGCCCTGCTGCCATGCCTCCTCCTGCACCAGCACCAGCTTGGGTGAAAATCTGCGGATCGGCCAGTTCATAGAAGTTCCTCACTTCCTGATCGACAGATGAAAGAAGCCATTCAGACAGGCCTTTCTGTCGTCCAAAGACCTGAGTCGCTCCCTGCTGTCCACATAAAGGATTGGACACATCTGTCAAAATTTCGATTTCTATATCATCCAAGCAAGTTGGAACACGTTCCGCAGAAATTCGAGCAACTCTCCCTAGAGAAGAACCGACAGGCCGCAGTCGATGATTGTTTTCATCAAAAAATTCATAGCCCAGACCAGCTGCCATACCGATGCCTCCATCATTCGTCGCCGAGCCTCCAACACCGACTAAAATCTTTTTGACTCCATGTTCGACCAAATGAAGAATCAGCTCCCCCAGACCTCTGGTTTCTAAACCTAAAGGATTGCGTTTTTCCTTAGGGATTAAAGCCAATCCCACTAAATCTGCCATTTCAAAGAGAGCAAGCTGGTCTTGTCTTGCATATTTCATTTCGACTGGCTGGCCGAAAGGTCCAGTTACCCAGTGACGAAACTCTTTTAGCTTCATAGCCGAAATCAAGGCAGCCACAGTCCCTTCGCCGCCATCTCCAATAGGCAGCAAGTCAAAAGTCGCCTCTGGCAAGGCTTGGGAAAAACCTTCTTTCAAGGCTTCTGCTACTTGAACGGCAGACAAACTTTCCTTAAAAGAATCTGGTGCTAATAAGATATGCATCGTGCCTCCTATTTTTCCTTCCCATCTAAAATATCCATTACTTGATAGAGATCATAAACATTGATTTGATAGGGCGCTTGCTCTCTTACAATTGGCTTGGCATTAAAAGCAATTCCAATACCTGCCGTTTGAATCATAGGCAAATCATTGGCGCCATCCCCTATAGCAATGGTTTGATTTAATTCCAAATTATTTTCTTGAGCCCATTCTTTCAGCATCTGAACTTTGGTATCTTTGCTAACAATCTCTCCTAAAACACGACCTGTCAGGAAGCCGTTCTTGATTTCTAAGCGATTGGCCTTTACATAGTCAATTCCTAGCTCCTCAGCCAGTCTATCCACCGTTTCATGAAAACCACCTGACACCAAGCCAACCTTGTAGCCACGCGCATGCAGCTCATCTACTAATTTTTTAGCACCAGGTGTGAAATGAATCTTGTCAGCTATCCGCGAAAAGATAGTTTCTGGAAGCCCCGCTAAAAGTGAAACCCTTTCCCGTAAGGCGGCCTCGAAATCCAATTCCCCGCGCATAGCTCGCTCAGTGATAGCAGCCACTTGCTGCCCAACTCCAGCTTCCTCACCCAGTAAATCAATGCCCTCTTCCATAATAAGAGTGCTATCTACATCCATAACCAACAAACCTTTGACCTGACCCATCTACTCACCTCATATTTTCTGTGATTTGTTGTATTATACAGGATTTTCAGTGACAAGACAAGCTAGATTGCAAAGAAAAAAGTTCCCGAAGGAACTTTCTTAGAAGCGAATATTTTCGCGTGTTTTTTCATATGAATTGATAAAACGAGCTGAAACTCCAGGCTCAACAACATCCAAGGCTTTTGAAATAATTTCCAAAGATTTTGCGTAATCAAATTCAACTTCAAAAGCATGAAGGGATTCATTGAAGGCTGCCTGCACATTATCATCGAAGGAACGATAACGGTTAGAGTATTGTAGCAACTGCTCTGTTAAGGTAGAATTTCGAACGATTCGATATGTCTCTTCTTCCAATTCATTCATTGTATTTGCCAGAATCTCTAACCAGCGGTTCACAGATTCAATATTCACACGAGTTGCCTCCAACTCTCTAGCCAGCTCCTCAATATAGTCGCTTGCTCCAAAGAAAATTGTTAAGAAGGACTCTGGAATACCCGGTAAGTTACGTTTTTCCATAAATCGCTTAATCGTATGCAATTTATTGGCGTAAATCGTAACCTTTTGACGGGCATTGACATCGTCTTTTTCGATCTTTTCTAGTTGCTCACCAAGTTCAATCTGTTCATCTTCGATTTCTTTCAATCGATCTTGAATAGCTTCCAACTCTTCTCTAACCAATGAGAAAGGTTTCTTCATTTCAGCTGTATCTTCAAGTGAAGAGTGTACCACTGCTTCTTGAGCAGATAATTCAGATTTTAAATCCTTGATATGATTTATTTCAGGTTCTGGTAGCAAGAAGGAATGTGATAAACGTTCCATTTCGCTTTGAAGCTGTTGGTTATTCTCTTTAGTGTGTTCTAAGTAGTCAGGAAGGTAGTTCACCAACTTCTCAACGACTTTATGAGCCTCAATTTCTCGAGTAAAGATGGAGTACAGAGCATCGATTTCCTCTTGAATTTGTTCATTCTCATACAAGGCATTATCCAACTCCAAAGCTGCAAGATTTTCTTCATTTCGTTTCAAACTAGCACGAAGTTGTTGGAAACGCGCCTCTAAATCAGTCTCAATAAAATGATAATTGGTTTCCAATAATTTACGGTAGCCAGACTCCAAATCTTCTAATTGATCTGGTAATTTCTCAGTCAAGTCTTCTACAATTGCTGGAACTTTTTCGACGATCTGTGTCAGTGCCAAGATGCGATCTTCTGTTTTGTCTAAGATTTCTGCCGCTTCCACAGGATCCCCTGAAGAATTGAGAGTAACAAATTGAGAGAAATCAGACTCAATATTTTCCATTTGCTTCTGAATTTCTGCAAGAGCTCGTCCATAAGCGTCAGGATTGCTAGCCACAGTATGCTGCAAATTTTCAAATAGATCTAGGGCATGTAAGACCCGTCCGCTATTTTTAGATTCTTGTTTCTTCAGATCTTCTAAAGCTTGACGAATCGCATGAATATCTTCACTGATTAAATCAATTTGGCTTTCAATGTTTTCAATCGCATGCTTGGCTTTGAGGAAACGGAAAGAATTATTGTAGCCCTCTGCCTCAAAGAGATTGTTCTCAATATCAGCAAATGAATTTAAAGAAAGGTCTACCCATTTTTGATTCCATTCACGGAAAGTCACTTGACTTTGCCCAATCAAATGTAAATTTTTAACTTCTTCCACTTCATCATTCACGGGAAGATTGTAAAGCTCCTCTTTTTTCTCCTCCAAACTTCGAAGCTTCGCTTCATTTCGTTTTCTCATATAGATAGCAGTAAAATAGCCTAAAATTAATAGTGCTGCTACTACAATAATGAGAATAATCAGTCCATTAGACATATAAAACTCCTTCATTCTTTTACTAAAAAGCAAACATATTGATTATATCACAAATTCATTTGTAATGGTTGTTTTTTCTAACTTTTTAGACATCAAGTGTGCTATATACTGCATTTTTTTCGATAAAGTCACGACGAGGCTCTACACGATCTCCCATCAGCATATCGAAAATCTTATCAGCTTCCGCAGCATCATCGACAGAAACTCGCGCCATTAGACGGTGTTCTGGGTTCATGGTCGTTTCCCACAACTGATGGTCATCCATTTCTCCTAAACCTTTGTAGCGCTGAATCGTCGGCTTAGAGCGACCTTCACTATAGCGCTCGAGAGCAGCTTGCAGTTCTTCTTCTTGATTTGCACCTGGCTGGATGTATTCTTTTACCTCGCTGCCGACCTTGACACCATATATGGGTGGTTGGGCGATGTAGACATAGCCTGCTTCCAGAACCGGCTTCATGTAGCGGTAAATCAAAGTCAGGAGCAAAGTCCGAATGTGAGCTCCATCCACATCCGCATCAGTCATGATGACTAATTTATGATAGCGAGCCTTGCTGACATCAAAGTCAGCCCCAAAACCAGTTCCCATAGCAGTAAAGAGACTGCGGATTTCTTCATTAGCCAAAATCTTATCCATGCTAGCTTTTTCAACGTTGAGAATTTTACCGCGAATCGGCAAAATAGCCTGAAATTCACGGTTACGCCCAGACTTAGCTGAACCACCCGCTGAGTCTCCCTCCACGATGAAGAGTTCTGTTTCCTGTGGGTTGTTGGACGAGCAATCAGCCAATTTTCCTGGCAGATTAGAGATTTCTAAACCAGACTTCTTGCGGGTTACTTCCCGAGCTCGCTTAGCAGCAATTCTAGCCTTAGAAGCCAAAATTCCCTTTTCAACGATTTTCCGAGCCACCGCAGGATTTTCCAAAAGGAAATCAGAGAAGGCTTCGCTGAAGAGTCGATTGGTAATCTTGACTACTTCACTATTGCCCAACTTGGTCTTGGTTTGACCTTCAAACTGAGGGTTAGGGTGCTTGACAGAGATGACCGCTGTCAGTCCCTCTCGTACATCTTCCCCAGTCAGATTATCTTCGTTTTCTTTGAGAAGTTTATTTTTCTTGGCATAGTCATTGATGACCCGTGTCAAGGCTGTCCGGAAGCCTTGCTCATGTGTTCCACCCTCGTGGGTGTGGATATTATTGGCAAAGCTCATGACTGTTTCATGGTAGCCGGTCGTGTACTGCATAGCGACTTCAACCGTAATGTCGTCCATTTCGCCATCAGTGTAAATCGGCGTATCAAAGATAACATCCTTATTTTCATTGATGTATTGGACATAGCTGGCAATCCCGCCCTCATAGTGGTAATCCTTGGTCTGCTCCATTCCATCTCGCTTATCGGTGATGGAAATTCTGAGACCACGATTGAGGAAAGCTAGTTCCTGCACCCGTTTATTAAGCTTCTCAAAGTCAAATTCTACTGTTTCAGTGAAAATCTCTGGATCTGGTGTAAAGTGAACGGTCGTACCTGTACGATCTGTCTCACCAATGACTTCTAGATCCGCGACTACATGACCACGACGGTATTCTTGGTAATGAATCTGACCGTTTTTATAAACGCGGACATCCAGCTGAGTGGACAGGGCGTTTACAACGGAAGAACCTACACCATGCAGACCTCCTGAAACCTTGTAGCCGCCACCGCCGAATTTTCCTCCTGCGTGAAGGACAGTAAAGACGGTTTCCACAGCCGGGCGACCTGTCTTCTCCTGAATATCAACCGGAATGCCTCGACCATCGTCAACAACTGTAATCGAATTATCTTTTTCAATAAAAACTTGAATGTGAGTGGCAAAGCCAGCCAAGGCTTCATCAATCGAGTTGTCAACAATTTCCCATACTAAGTGGTGCAGACCTTCCTTGGAGGTCGAACCGATATACATACCAGGACGCATCCGAACGGCTTCTAAGCCCTCCAAGACCTGAATCTGACTGGCGTCATACTCTTGCGCTTGTATGTCTTGTTGCTTTTCTTCTGTCATGTTATTCCTTTTCTAGTTCAATATCTACAAATTCTTCAAGATTTCTCATATTATCAAAGAGATAGCAGCTAAATCCTGCCGCCTGACCAGCTTCGATATCAATCGGTCGATCTCCTATAACCAGACCAGACTCAATCTGGTATTTATCTTTTAAATACAGCATAGACTCAGGGTCTGGCTTGCGTTTAAAACCATTAGTAGCCGTCACTACTTCTGTAAAATAAGCATTGATCTGCGTCTTCTGCAAAATCTCTAACACCTGATCATCTCGGTGAGAAATCAAAAAATTTCTACCACCCTGCTGGATAATTTGCGCTAATAATTCTGAGGCTCCCTCAAACAAGATCGGATGCTCCAATTCCTTGGCCTCATTTGCCTTATAAGCCTTTAAAAATTCCTTATTTCTAGGCGCAAACTGGCGGACTGCATAATCTGTTGAGACCTTGAGAGCCTTATACACTTCATCATGACTCGCAGTCAGACCAAAGTCCTGTAAGGTATGGACAAAAGCTGCGGTTGAAGTCTCATAATTATCCAAGAGAGTCCCACCCAAATCCCAGATGTAATCTTGATAATTCATACCCTTTATTATATCATATTTTTTGAAAAAAAGGGCTTTTATTTATGATGAAATAGCATATTTTCATTGATTTTTCATCCAACTTAGACAGAAAAAATTCACTCGAAAATCGAGTGAATTTTTTACTTTTCAAAAACATCTTTAAAAAGCATAGAACTTGCTAATTTATCCGCATCTCCGCCTAGCTGGTGAACCAACTCATAAGCAAAAGGCAGGGCTGTGGATGGGCCACGGCTGGTGATTAACTTTCCCTCTACGACAACGGTCTGCTTCTGATAGCTACCATTCTCAATGTTGGCTTCCACTCCATCATAGCAAGTAAAGTTCTTGCCATTCAACAGACCTGCGCGGTCAAGAGCAATCGGAGCGGCACAAATCGCTGCGACAAATTTACCTTCTGCTTGAAATTCCTGTAGAACTTCCATCAGGCGATCGTCATCTCGCAGATTTGTTGATCCTGGCATACCGCCTGGAAGAACGACCATATCATAAGCAGATAGATTCCCATTCCAGACTTGATCGGCTTTGACAGTAATCTGGTGAGAGCCTGTCACAGCCTCTTCAAAACCAATCATATCGCAGATAAAGCCTGCACGACGCAAGACATCGACAACGGTGAGGGCTTCAATTTCTTCAAAGCCATTGGCTAACATGAGAGCTACTTTTTTCATGTACAACACCTTTCTAGGATACAAGGTATCCACTTCTTATTTTATTTTTCTAAGTACAATTTTTTTACGAACAGGCGGAGTCACCGCATGCTTCTCCTCTTCTAGGCTATTTTGATAAGAGACAGACAGTAGGAGACCGATTCCGATGAGATTGCTGACGATGGAGGACCCCCCTTGGGAAATGAAGGGGAGTGGAATCCCTGTCAAAGGCAAAATCCCTGTCACAGCACCAATATTTTCAAAAATATGAAAGAGCAGCATCATAATGAGACCGGTCGAGATATAGGTGTAGAACTGATTGTTGGACTTAATAGTAATCTGAAGCATACGATGAATCAAGAACAGATAAATAACAATCACCAAACTCGAGCCAAGAAAACCAAAATCCTCCGCAATCACGGTGAAAATCATATCACTTTCACGGACAGGTACTAGAAGATTTGAGACATTAAATCCTTGACCTAGCAAACCACCACTTCCAATAGCAATCTGTCCCTGTGCCTGCTGATAAGTCACTGTCTGAGCATATTCAAACGGATGGAGCCAGGCTGAGATCCGATTAATCTGATAAGTCGGCATCCCCAAACCATGTAGAAAAGCACGGCCACCATTTGAAATAAAGATCAACATAAAGACAGTAAAAAGAAGGGATACTGTTAAGAAAACCGGTAGAATAATTTTCCACGAAACACCAGATAAGAGAACAATACCGCAGTAAATTGCAGCAAATACTAGGGCTGTTCCCAAATCACTCTGCAAGGCCAAAAGTAACAAAACCGGCAAGGTATATAATGCTAATTTTACAATCAAAAAGAGATCTAAAGCAATAGTCCGCTCATAGTTCTTATTTTGCTGCAGAAACTTCACTACAACTCGCGACAGCATCAAAATATATGAAATTTTCATAAATTCAGATGGCTGAAAGAGGGTAACCCCACGGATAGATACCCAGTTTTTCGCCCCTGTAGAAGCCACTAAGCTCTCACTATAAAATACAAGCGGAAGAACCATAAGTCCTAAGCCTAGAATATACAGAAAAGGTGTCATCTTCCAAAGAAACTTAGTGTTAAAAAACATAACGATAAAGCTAATCAGAAAGCCTAATAAAATCCAAACTACTTGCTGACCAACAATCTGCAAGACATTATTTGGATAATCATGACTAACCGCTATATAAATAGCCGTAACTCCGATCGATAGTAAGAGCAAGACTGGTAAAAGCAAGCTGTAATCAATCCGAGACTCAAATGTTCTTTGCTGTGAAGGCATAATTTTCCTTTCTTACAAAAAATATTGGATAATCAAGCTAGAGACTGCGACGCAGAACCAAGCAAAAGCTCCGGTTAATAATGGTCCAGCTCCAGCTTCCTTGAACTGTTTGAATGAAACCTTGGCTCCAATCCCGGCCAAGGCCATAGCCATCAGCCATTGGGATAACAGCTTTGTGTAAGGAACTAGATTTGATGGAAAAATTCCCAAGCTGCTCACAACAGAAGCCATAACAAACCACAGAATGAACCAGGGAAAAATTTTCTTCAAGTCCACTTTTTGAGCTGACCGCTTATCTCGGACATATCGATAGCCTGCAAAGATGAGGCAGGCGGGTACAATCATCAGCGCTCGGCTTAGTTTGACAATGGTTGCCAAATCGCCCGCCGCTTGACTGTAAGTATAACCTGCCGCGACGACTGACGAAGTATCATTGATGGCCGTCCCTGCCCAAGTCCCAAAATAGGCATCGGACATTTGCATGAGATGCCCCAGAAAAGGAAAGATGAAAACAGCTAAAATATTGAAAAAGAAGATGGTTGAAATGGAAAGAGCAATCTCCTCTTCTTCTGCTTCTAAAATGGGCGAAGCTGCTGCAATAGCTGAACCACCGCAGATAGCCGTTCCAAAGCCAATCAAAATGGTTAAAACGCGTCTCATCTTAAAGAACTTTCCAGCTGCATAGGCCGCCAAAAAAGCGATCAAAATAGTCAAAATACTAATCTTCAAAGAGGACAAGCCCGTTGCAGAGACCTTACCGATTGACATGGAAAATCCTAAAAAGATAATAGAATATTGAAGTAGTTTCTTTCCTGCATAGGTCAAGCCCGGCTGAAAGGCATCTGGTAGTTTCCATAAATTATTGAGCAAAATTCCTAAAACGATGGCAAACACACTGGATCCAATCAGCGGAAACCAATTTCCTAAACAAATGGAAATAGCTGCTATCGCAAACGATAGAGCAATTCCTAGTAGATTCTTTTTCACGTCACAACCTTCTTCCTAGTCTTTTCATTATAGCAGATTTTTGGCATCAGTAGCCGAGAAAATTTGCAATCATTTAGAAAAACAGCCAGATAAAATTGACTGTTTTCAAGCAGTTTTAGTCGAAAAATTCTTTTAATTCCTTTACAATATCCCGCTGCGACAGCATTTCTAGAGATGCCAGCTGGTTTAGATTTTGCTGGATTTGCCGACCGTAGCGCTTGGTTGAAATACGCTTGTCCAGAAGAATGACCGCCGACTTTTGATGTTCATTGCGACGGGTTCGCCCCATGGCCTGCTTCAATCGTAAAATAGCCGACGGCAACTGATAATCGTAAAAAGGATTTTTGCCTTCTGCCTTCAGATGATGATTGATTTTTTGCACAAAGAAATCTTTGGGATTATCAAAAGGAATCCTCGTGATGAGCTGAATGATTTGCTCTTGCTGAGCAAAATCCGCTCCTTCCCAGAAACTGCCTGCTCCTAGCAAGATGGATGCCTCCCCCTTGTCAAAACGACGCTTGATATTGGCTGGCTCGCCATTCTTATACTGGGCCAAATGCGGCATGGTCAGCTGGTCTGAAGTGGCCAGCAATAAATCCTTGGAGGTAAAGAGAACCACCATCGGCAGATTCAGTGGAGCCAAGCTCTCTAAGCTTGCGACAATCCTCTCAGCGTATTCCTGCGTTGATAACTCCACCACATCTGGAAAATCTAGATCTAAAAAAAGTTTCTGTAGGGGCTTCTTTTGCTGAGGAAGTTTATAAAAATGATAATCCTCAAAACCTAGTAATTGAGGCAAATTCACCTTGGAACTAATCTCCAAAGTAGAAGAAACTAAGATTACCTTAACTGCCTCAGGCAGGAAATCCTTAAATCTCATGAGTTCTGAGCGCCCAGCATGAAGCTTAATTAGCCGATGATCGGTCAATTGTTCTTCCGTTAGCCAGTAGTATTGGTACTTGGTTGAAAACAATTCCCTGAGCTCTGGTAGCAAGCTTTCATCCAGCTCAGACACATCCTGACGCAGCTTGGCTATCTTCTGTGAATCCAATTCACTGGTCTTGCCCCGCTGCTTTTCAGCAGCATCCGCCAGTTCAAATTGGATGCTTTGCAGGAGGCGTTCTTGTAAAATCTGCTTTTCTGTCTGCAGAGCTTGGCTGATAGTTTGCAATTGCTTGGTCAAATTGATACTGGCCTGCGAGAAACTTTCCAAGGCAAAAAACATTTTTTGAGCCTCGTCCACCACCAGCATCCGATTGTCCAGCAAAGACTGGTCATCTTCAAGGCGCGTCAAAAGATAAGCATGATTGGTAATCACGACACGACTGCTAGCTGCCTTGACCTGTCCCAGTCGCCAAAAATCCTCTTGATAAAAGAGCGAATGCTTACTTAATTTCCCATCATGGCGTATCTGGCTAAAATAAGACTCAAAACGATAAGCCTGACCGATTTCATTTAAATCACCCGTCTCGGTCTCTGTCAGCCAAACCAAAAGCTGCATTTTACAACGATTAACAAGGCGATTATCATCCAAGATCGAGAGACTTTGATAAAAATGATCTAATTTCAGATAATTTTCGGGACTTTTGAGATTATGAAAGGAGATATGAAAGACTTCCTCTAAGAGTCGGCCTTCCTTTTGCATCAGCTGATCCTGTAAAATCTTCGTCGGAACGGTCACCAAGACTCTTTCCCGACCATGAGCCAAAATAGGTAATAAATAGCCAAAGGTCTTGCCAAGTCCTGTCTGAGCCTCCAAAAAGCTAGCCGCAGTCTGACTAAGTGCCTCAGTCACATACTGCGCAAATATCAGCTGGTCGGGGCGCTCGTCCAGTCCCAGCAGATAAAGGTTGGTCAGAAAGTCCTGCGAAAGTTTCTTTTCAGGCGGCAGGATTCTCGGCTTTTTCAAAAAGATACCATGCGTCTCCTGCAAAGCCTGACCAGAACAGTCTAGCATTGACTGAAAAATCTCTTCGATCGCTAGCCGTGACTCATAGATGAGACTATCGGAAAATTCCAACACCTTCTCTAGTAAAGCCTTCGGCAGTCCAGCCATCTTTTTCTGGATTTTCAGAAATAGCTGAGCTGTCGCCTGAGCATCTGCCAAAGCGGTGTGAGCATTTTCCAGAGGAATCTCCAAAAGCTCGCACAGATTTCCTAAGGCATATTTATCAAAAGTCGGATAGAAAACCTGAGCTAGTTCAACCGTATCCACTCTCGGAGTCAGCAGGTCAAAGCCTTCCCAAAAGAGAGCTTCCGCCAATAGATTGGCATCAAACTTGACATTATGGGCGACAAAAATCGCATCCTCAATCAGCTCGTAAACTTCACGGGCAACCTGTGAGAAGTCTGGAGCTTGACGCAAGCGTTGATCATCCAATCCTGTCAGCTGTTTAATATGCTCATCCAAGTCCTCATGCGGATTCACATCTGTTTCATACGTTTGGCAAATCACCCCGTTTTCAATGATGACAATGCCGATTTGAATAATTTTTGCATTGCTGCTCGCACTTGTAGCCTCCAAGTCGATGACAGCATATTTATAGTTCGATTGTGTCATACTGCTATGATTATATCACAAATGCCAGCCTGAGACATCTGAAAATAAGCTGAGCCTCAAAATAAATTTTGTGCAAAATTTCTGCTTTTTTGTTACACTCTTTATTGAGAAAACATACACAGAGGAAGCCCAATGAAAGTTCACAAAATTGTCAATCTCATCGCTTTTGAAAATACTTATATCCTTGAAAATGACCGTCATGTCATCGTAGTTGACCCCGGCAGCGACTGGCGGAAAATCCAACGCAAGCTAGAAGAAATCGCTAAACCCATCACTGCTATTTTGCTGACTCATACGCATTACGATCACATTATGAGTCTGGATAAGGTCCGAGATAACTTTGCCAATCCACCCGTCTATGTAGCTGAGAGCGAAGCAAGCTGGCTCTATACTCCGACAGATAATCTATCTGGTCTTGACCGTCATGCAGATTTGGAAGATGTCATTCTCAGACCAGCTGAACACTTTTTCACCTATCACCAAGACTACCAGCTGGACGACTCTCATTTCTATGCTGTGCAGACACCTGGTCATTCTATCGGAGGAGTTTCCATTATTTTCCCAGAAGATCAGGTCGTTCTGACTGGTGATGCTCTCTTCCGTGAAACCATCGGCCGTACAGATCTACCGACTGGTAATATGGACCAGCTCCTTACTGGCATCCGCGAAGAATTATTTGTCTTGCCCAAAGACTATCGTGTCTATCCCGGCCATGGAAATGACACAACGATTGGCCACGAAAAGAATTTCAATCCATTTTTCTAATAAACTAATAACGAGGCAGAAATCAAGACTGCCTCATTTTTATCTCTTGAATATACAATATAAGTGCACAATAAAAAAACAAACACCAAATGATGTTTGTTTTCAATCCGAACAGCCTTTGTAGGCTGTTTTTTTATTAAATCTTCAAGAAGCGTCTCATGGAGATGGATGAACCAAGTGAACCGATAAAGATTCCCAAGACTGATACAGCCCCAATCATAGCAGGGACAAACAAGTGTGGCTCAATCATGGAAAGATTTTGCGCAACGAGATTTTTATTCATGGTTTGATAGGCCATATTATAACCAAAATAAACTAAAACTACTGGTAAAACTGAACCTAGCAAACCGATCCAAGCGCCCTCAAATAAGAAGGGACCGCGGATATAGCTATTTTTTGCACCCACTAAGCGCATAATCTGAATCTCACGACTCCGTGAAATAATAGTAATCCGAATCGTATTGGAAATCAGGAAGACTGCAATAAAGATGAGCAAGCCTGCCCCTACCAGTCCCCATACTCGGATAAAATCAGATAAGGCAAAGAGTTTTTGCGTATTAGCTCCACCATCCTGCACTTCCGAAACGCCTTCCAGTTTCTTGGCTTCTGCCGCAACGGAATCTACGTATTTATGCTCTGTCGTATCGACAATGTAAGCATCATAAAGTGGGTTTGAATCTCCCTCAAAGACCTTCCATTCACTTCCCATTGTCTCTGTCAGCTTTTCATACTGTTCTTCTTTACTTGAGTAAGTAACCTTTGAGACATGATCCATCGAAGTTAGGGCGTCATAAATCTTATGGTAATCATTATTTTTAACGGTCTGACCTTCTTTAACGATTGTTTTGCTGTTATCAGCGATGTCTTTGCGCATATAGACAACAATACGAACGTTGTTTGAAATATCAGACGCTAGCTTTGCGGTATTTAAAATAACAGAGGCAAAGATAGCAACTAAACTGAGAGTAATCGTAACTGAACTCACAGCTGCGACTGTCATCCAACCATTCCGCTTAAGGCTCTTAAGCGATTCAATCAAATGACGGAAAAACCTTCTAATCATCGTATCCGTATTCTCCTTCCGCCTCATCACGCACCACACGACCATTTTCGATAGCAATGACGCGGTGACGTAGGGTATTTACAATCTGACTATTGTGAGTCGCCATCAGGACTGTAGTTCCTTGCAGGTTAATGCGCTCCAGCAAATTCATGATTTCCCATGAATTATCTGGGTCCAAGTTACCAGTCGGCTCGTCAGCAATCAAGACCTGAGGATTATTGACAATAGCACGCGCAATTGCAATCCGTTGCTGTTCTCCCCCTGATAACTCATTAGGGAAGGAACGGACCTTGTGCTTAAGGCCAACCAGATCCAAAACTTCCATGACGCGTTTCTTGATATTTCTACGACGCTCACCGATAACTTCCATAGCATAGGCAATATTCTCATAAACGGTCTTCTTAGGAAGTAATTTATAGTCTTGGAAAACCACTCCAACTCTACGACGTAGCATTGGAATATCCCGTTTCTTGATTTTTCCCAAGTTAAACCCTGCTACAGCAAGGTTTCCTTTATCGATTTTAATTTCACGATAGAGGAGTCGAATAAAGGTTGATTTACCTGCTCCTGATGGTCCTACAATATAGGCAAACTCACCTGGTTCGATATGTATAGATACACCACGTAGAGCAGTTGTCCCGTTGTCATACTTTTTAACAACGTCTTTCATTTCAATCATTGACATGAATTAGTACAATTCCTTTCATCAGAGTTTTTATCTAGTGATTTCACTCTGTTTTTAGTTGAGTCTCCATTTTAAATAGGCATCAATAAAGCCGTCTAAGTCTCCGTCCATGACCTTATCCACCTGAGCTACTTCATAGCTGGTTCGATGATCTTTGACCATGGTATAAGGAGTAAAGACATAAGAACGAATCTGACTGCCCCAAGAAATCTCTTTTTTATCTCCCTTGAGCGAATCGACTTCTGCTGCTTTTTTCTCTTGCTCCAACTGATAAAGCTTGGCCTGCAGCATTTTCATAGCTCGGTCACGGTTCCCATACTGAGTCCGGTCAACAGTAGACTGCACGACGATTCCTGTCGGAATATGGGTCAGTCGCACACCAGTAGAAACTTTATTGACGTTCTGTCCGCCGGCTCCACCTGAACGGAAAGTATCCATCTTGATGTCATCATCACGGACTTCTACTTCAATAGTATCGTCCAACTCTGGCATAACCTCTACTGAAGTAAAGGAAGTATGACGACGTTTCGCCGAGTCAAATGGCGAAATCCGAACCAAGCGGTGAACACCCATTTCTGACTTGAGCAAACCATAAGCGTGCGGTCCTTCAAATGAAAGGGTCACCGACTTAATGCCTGCTTCATCTCCAGCTTGATAGTCCAAGACCTCTACTTTGAAGCCCTTGGCATTGCCGTAGCGCGTGTACATCCGTAGCAACATATCGCCCCAATCTTGAGCCTCTGTTCCACCAGAACCTGGGTGAATTTCAAGAATGGCGTTGTTATTATCATAAGGCTCCGACAGCAAGAGAGTCATCTCATAGCTGGTCATCATTTTCTCAAGCCCGGTCAACTTTTCTTCCAGCTCTTCCTGAACCGAGTCGTCCTCAGCCAAAAAATCAAGCAAGATTTCCGATTCATCAAAAAGCTCGGTCATCTGATGAAAATTTTCATAAGTTTGCTTGAGTTCATTGAGCTCTTGAGATGTCTTCTGGGCTGCAATATTGTCATCCCAAAAGTCAGGTTCTGTCATCTTATTTTCTAAGATGGCAATTTCTTCTTCCAGACCTTCTAAGTCAAAGAGACCCCCTGAAAGAAGCTAATTTTTCACGATTTGCGTCAATCTTTTGACGAATTTCTGAAATGTCCATAAATACCTCTTTTCATATATCGTTTAATTATAACACATTTTCAGACATTTGCCTAATCGGATAATGAAGCACCTTCATTTTATACAATTTTTAGTAGATAGGCAAGAATGGGAGCTGCTTGTTACGGAATTGTTAAAAAAGTAATATAATGACATGGGGTTGGAAGAAGTATCCCGGATTACAAGGTTTTAATAATCTATTAGGTATTCGAATAGAGGTGATACCCTCCATAAGACGCTTAAATGTTTTCAAGTTTTGCAAAATATGCTAGACTAAAACCATGACAAGAATCGGATTTATGAGCGATCTCCATCTGGACTCCAATCAGTTTGGAGATTTCGAGCAGCAAATTCTTCGCCAGCTTTTAAAAGAGGTGCAAATTGACCACCTACACATTGCAGGAGATTTGTCCAACGATCTGAACAAGATCAGTCTGCCTTTTATTGAAGACTTGAAGAAAGATTTTCCCATTTCTTTTAATCTGGGAAACCACGATATGCTGGGACTTTCTGAGCAAGAAATTTCAAACTATGATTTTCAGGTCCAGCAGTTCGGCCAAACCAAGCTCATCAGCTTTTCAGGCTGGTACGACTATAGCTTTGTTCCAAAAAAAAGCAAGGAAGAGCATCTGAGAACTAAGGCCAATTTCTGGTTTGACCGCAGATTGGAGCGTCAACTCGACGACCCTAGTATTACGGCTCAGACACTGCAGGAGTTGGAAAAACTGCTGATGACTTTAGATGGTCCCATTATTGTCGCTCTGCATTTTGTCCCCCATCAAGACTTTCTATACGACCATCCCTATTTTCAGCGCTTCAACGCCTTTCTAGGAAGCCAAGCTTTTCATCGGCTCTTTGTCAAATACAGAGTGAAAGAGGTGGTTTTCGGTCATCTCCATCACCGCCACCAAAGCCGTGTCATCGAAGGTGTCCGCTACCATATGCGTCCTCTAGGCTACATCCGCGAATGGAAACTGACTCGGAACTTTTTTAATGACTTTCCTCAGTATCAGATTCCCCAGATGTACCGCCTGCACAAGCGTTATAATGCTGTTAAAGATTTAGTCGAATTTCTAGATTATAAGAAAAAACACCTGGCAGACGAACTGCGAGATGCTTTAACGGTGATTGAAGTTCAGTAATGGAAATGTTGAATAGCAGTTCTCAGCTCATCTGAGAGCTGTTTTTTGCTGTCCAACTGCACATAGACTTCTAATAAACAGGAGCGAAAATTGGAAAAAGCTATGAAGTTTTGGTTACTTTCCAATGGAAAACTCTGTGATTGAAGCCACAATCTAAATTCATGCTGCGACAGTTTTTTCTTTAAGACAGCTTGATAGAGCACCTGGGCTAAGCGCCAGTCCTCATCATTTCCGAAACGGACTGAAACTTTTTTAAAAACTTGATGAAGAACCTCTAAAACCTCTGGCATCCTACTGGAGGGAAAGTCCGGATGACAAGCCACTTCTGTCAATAAGTCTGCTCCATGAGCGAAGGCATGAACCCAACCGTATTTCCTGGAGTAACCTCTTGTGTCTCTTTCGACTGACAAGTAGGTTAGTCCCTTATCTAGTAAATATTTCCTTTCTTGCACTGATAAAGCCTGATAATACGAAGAGTCTGGATTACCATCACAGTTTAAGAGATTAGCATAAAGTAAAGCCGTGAAGGAACGTGTTAAGGTGGCTTGACCATTTTTATCACTCTCGTAAAAAAGTTCTTGTCTTTTGACTGCTTCTTGAGCCAAGAAACGAAACTGTTCAACTGAAAATAGGTCATCCTGAAGTCCCCTTGCCAAAGACGAAAAGACTAACTCATCACGGATTGTCGCTTCTGGATGACCAATATGATCCAGCAACCATAAGATTTCTTCCTCATAATATAAAGGAGAAGCTTCTTCCAATTTCTTTCGTAAGTTTTGATACATACTTTCACCGTCCTTTCGAGTTGAACTCTTTGAAGTTGATTATACCCCCTTGTACGCAAAAAAGCCATCCGCAGATGACTTTTTGCTGTTAAATAGCATTCTTGTCCATACCCAATTTACGTTGGATGAACTTAACAATTTCAACAATGACAATCATAGAGAAACTACCGATCAGGACAACAGCCCATTGTGTCACATCTAACTTGGTCACATGGAAAATCTTTTCCAGTGGATCAATCACAATGGTTGAAACCAATAGAATGAAAGAAACCAGAATAGACCAGTTAAAGGTCTTAGACTTAAACGGTCCAACTGTAAAGATAGATTGGTAAACAGATTTCACATTGTAAGCATGGAAGAGCTGGATCAAACCAAGAGTTGCAAAAGCCATTGTCAGAGCATCCGCATGGATCGCTTTTACATCACCAATATGAACAGGATTGGCAATAGCATAGCCATAAACTGCCAACACCAGAGCACCTTGCAGCAATCCTTGATAGATGATGGAGCTCATGACACCACCTGAGAAGAAGCTAGACTTACGGCCACGAGGCTTATGAGTCATGACACCTGGCTCAGCAGGTTCAACACCAAGAGCGATAGCTGGGAAGGTATCGGTTACCAAGTTAATCCACAAGAGATGAACTGGCTGTAAGACATCCCAACCAAACAAGGTTGATAGGAAGATGGTTAATACTTCAGCTGTATTGGCAGAAAGTAGGTACTGAATGGTCTTTTGAATGTTTGAGAAGACCTTACGTCCTTCTTCAACTGCGACGATAATGGTCGCAAAGTTATCATCTGCAAGGATCATGTCAGATGCACCCTTAGAAACCTCAGTACCAGTGATTCCCATACCGATACCGATATCGGCTGTTTTCAGAGCTGGAGCGTCATTAACACCGTCACCTGTCATGGCAACAACCTTACCTTGGTTTTGCCAAGCCTTCACGATACGAACCTTGTGTTCTGGAGATACACGCGCATAAACAGAGTATTGACCAACGACTTTTTCAAATTCTTCATCAGAAAGTTCGTTAAGCTCAGCACCAGTCAAAACATGGTCTTCCGTATCTCCTGCTTCAATAATTCCCAAGCGCTTAGCAATCGCTTCAGCTGTATCTTGGTGGTCACCTGTGATCATGATTGGACGGATTCCCGCTTCTTTAGCAACACGAACCGCTTCTGCCGCTTCGGCACGTTCAGGGTCAATCATACCGATCAAACCAGTGAAGATCAAGTTGTTTTCAAGTTCTTCAGAAGTGAGGTTTTCTGGAATGCTATCAATAATCTTGTAGGCACCAGCCAGCACGCGCAGAGCTTGGTGAGCCATTTCTGAGTTATTAGACTTGATCAGCTGTGAAGTAGCATCATCAATCGCTGCAATATCTCCAGCCTTATCACGCGCAACACAACGTTTCAAGAGTTGATCAGGAGCTCCCTTGACTGCCACGAGGAATTTCCCGTCTGGCAATGGGTGAACGGTAGACATGAGCTTACGGTCTGAGTCAAATGGTAGCTCAGCTACACGAGGATATTTCTCTAAAAATCCTTTGACATCATAACCCTTGTCCAAAGCATACTGGATGAAGGCTGTTTCCGTTGGGTCACCGATCAGCTTGCCTTCTTGGTCAATCTTGGTATCATTGGCTAAGACAACAGAACGTAAGAGCGGCAGCTCCAGTCCAAGTTCAATATCTTGGCCAGCTTCATTCAGGACTCCGTCGTAAAAGACTTTTTCGACCGTCATCTTATTCATGGTCAGGGTACCGGTCTTATCTGAAGCTATAATTTCAGTTGAACCAAGCGTTTCTACTGCTGGCAATTTACGGACAATCGAATTACGCTTAGCCAGAACCTGTGTTCCCAAAGCCAAGACGATAGTAACGATAGCAGGCAGACCTTCTGGAATAGCTGCAACTGCCAAGGCTACAGATGTCATCAATTCACCAAGCGGATCTTTTCCTTGAATGAAAACACCAACTACAAAAGTTACCGCAGCAATCACTAAGATCGCATATGTCAGAACCTTAGACAGGCTATTGAGATTTTGCTTGAGCGGTGTGTCAGTCTCATCTGCATCTTGCAACATGCTTGCAATATGACCGACTTCTGTGTACATCCCTGTATTGACAACAACCCCTACTCCTCGACCGTAAGTGACATTGGAGTTTTGGAAGGCCATATTGACCCGGTCGCCAATACCAGCATCTGCTGCTACGTCGACAGTCAAATCTTTTTCAACTGGCACAGACTCACCCGTCAGAGCTGCTTCTTCGATTTTCAAGGAATTCGCTTCCAAAAGTCGCATATCTGCCGGTACAACATCGCCGGCTTCCAGTCTGACGATATCACCAGGCACCAAATCCCTAGAATCCACTTCTGTGACATGGCCATCACGCAGGACACGCGCAGCTGGACTGGACATAGATTTGAGAGCCGCAATGGCTTCTTCAGCCTTACCTTCTTGGTAGACACCAAAGATAGCATTGATGATGACAACAGCTAAGATAATCACAGCATCCGCAATATCCTCACCACCTGACGTCACAACAGACAAGATAGCCGCTACCAACAAGATGATAATCATCAAGTCCTTGAACTGCTCAATGAATTTCATCAAGAGAGTCTTTTTCTCTCCTTCTTCCAATTCATTGCGACCGTAGTCCGCCAAACGTTGCTGGGCTTGGCTGCTGGTCAACCCTTGTTCGGAAGCTTCCATTGCTTGCAAAACTTCCTCAGGACTTTGCGTATAAAAAGCTTGGCGCTTTTGTTCTTTTGACAAAATGTCTCCTCCTTTTGATGGGCCTCTTTCAAAATAAACAAAAAAGAGACCTGTTTATTAACAAGTCTCGCTATTTCATACAAGGCCGGAAATTTCTTTCGTATTGACGACCTTGTAACGGTAAAACCGTTAGCTACTCCCTTGAGTGTATTTATTATACCAAAATTTTTGTATTTTTCAAGGCAAAGCTGTTATTTTTCAATCTTTTCTTCCTTCCATTGGATTTTCATCTGATAGGAAGCAAAAAGCTGATCATCGTCGGCTCTTTTCAAATCATAGTGAAGTTCCAAAGCCTGATTTTCTACATCTAAATGATAATGCTGAGTGTCTGTCACAAACTGTTGAGCCCCCAGCGGAGTCGGGATGGATACTAAATGCTGACCATTCTTGATAAAATGAAGAATGGTTTTCGGCTCAGAAAAACGGGTCATGGTCAGCTTGTCCGCATTAAACTTGAGAACCACCTTTTCCTGCTCCTCGCTCTGATAAACTAAATAGTGATAGTCCCCTTTTTGTGTCCACTCTACATCGTAGACCTGGTCAATCAACTCCATTTGCTCATCCAATTTGATTTGATTTCTCATTCTAATTTTCATGATTTTCTCACATTCCTTGTTTCTTTCTTCTATTTTACCAAAAATTTCTTGAGAATTCTTCCTTTCTACTTCAGGCTTTGAATGTCGCCCACTGAGCATTTATGATATAATAGGACTATGATTGAAAAAGTATTTCGAGATCCCGTCCATAATTATGTGCATGTGGACCATCAGGTCATTTATGATTTAATCAATACCAAAGAATTTCAACGGCTGCGTCGCATCAAACAGCTGGGTACTTCCGGCTATACCTTCCACGGCGGGGAGCACAGCCGTTTTTCGCATTGTCTGGGAGCTTATGAGATTGCTCGGCGCATCACCAAGATTTTCAATGAAAAATATAGCGATGTCTGGGATAGTCACGAAAGCCTGCTAACAATGACAGCCGCTCTCCTGCATGATTTGGGACATGGCGCTTATTCACATACTTTTGAACGCCTCTTTGATACCGATCATGAGGACATTACGCGGCAAATCATCACCAGTCCTGAGACAGAGATTCATCAGGCCCTGGTACAGGTTTCGCCGGATTTCCCAGAAAAAGTAGCCAGCGTCATCAATCATACTTACCCTAATAAACAGGTAGTTCAGCTGATTTCCAGTCAGATTGATGTGGATCGGATGGACTATCTCTTACGCGATTCCTTCTTTACTGGCGCTTCCTATGGGCAATTTGACTTAACCAGAATTTTACGAGTGATTTGTCCTGTAGAAAAGGGCATCGCCTTCAAGCGCAATGGCATGCATGCGGTGGAGGACTATGTAGTCAGCCGCTACCAGATGTACATGCAGGTTTATTTCCACCCGGCCAGTCGAGCTATGGAAGTTCTGCTGCAAAATCTTCTCAAGCGGGCCAAGTTTCTCTATCCGGCTCAGAAGGATTATTTTGCGCTGTCATCGCCCAATCTCATTCCATTCTTTGAAAACAGAGTGACCCTGCAGGATTATCTGGCCTTGGATGATGGTGTTATGAATACCTATTTCCAAGTCTGGATGACTAGTCCAGACAAGATTTTATCTGACTTGGCTCAGCGTTTTATCAACCGCAAGGTCTTTAAGTCTATCGTCTTCTCTCAGGAAAACGAAACACATTTGGATATCATGCGAGACCTAGTTGGACAGGTTGGCTTTGACCCTGATTACTATACTGCTATTCATCGTAATTTTGATTTGCCTTATGATTTCTACCGACCTGACGTTGAAAAACCCCGGACCCAGATTGAAATTCTGCAAAAAGATGGCAGCCTAGCAGAACTGTCCAGCCTGTCTCCTATCGTTCATTCGCTAGCCGGGACCAGACAGGGCGATAATCGCTTCTACTTCCCCAAGGAAATGCTGGCAGAGACCGGACTTTTCAGCGAAAAAAACCAGATCTTTATGCACTATATTAAAAACGACCAATTTACCTACGGAGAATAATATGTCTATCAAATTAGTTGCCGTTGACATTGACGGCACCCTTGTAAATAACCAAAAAGAAATCACACCTGAAGTCTTTAGCGCTGTTCAGGATGCCAAGGCTGCTGGCGTCAAAATCGTCATTGCGACCGGCCGTCCTATTGCAGGTGTAAAAAAACTCCTCGAGGAGCTAGAACTTAATCAGCCAGGCAACTATGTCGTGACCTTCAATGGCGGACTGGTGCAGGATACTGTCACAGGTCAAGAATTAATCAAAGAAACACTAACTTACGACGATTATCTGGATATCGAGCTGCTCGGGCGAAAATTAGGTGTTCACATGCATGCCATCACAAAAGACGGCATTTATACAGCCAATCGTAACATTGGCAAGTACACTGTTTATGAGTCCAATCTGGTCAACATGCCGATCTTCTACCGCACACCTGAAGAAATGGCTGATAAAGAAATCGTCAAGTGCATGTATATTGATGAGCCAGAAATTCTGGATGCGGCCATTGCTAAGCTGCCACCGGAATTAGCTGAAAAATATACACTGGTTAAATCAGCTCCTTTCTATCTGGAAATTGTCAAAAAGACTGTCAATAAAGGAGCTGCTATCCTCCATCTAGCTGAAAAACTTGGCTTAAGCAAGGAGCAGACCATGGCTATCGGTGATGAAGAAAACGACCGCGCCATGCTGGAAGCCGTTGGCTCTCCTGTTGTCATGGAAAACGGTAAGGAAGAGCTCAAAAAAATCGCCAAATACATCACCAAGTCGAACGAAGAATCCGGCGTAGCACACGCTATTAGAGAGTGGGTTTTAAAATAATGTTTAGCTACAAAATTGGAATTTCAGCTCAGGAACACGATGATTTTGTCACGGCTCATCCGCAGGCCAATCTCCTGCAGAGCTCTGCTTGGGCTCAAATCAAGGACAACTGGGGAAATGAACGCTTGGGCTTCTACAAATACAACCACTTGGTTGCTGCTGCTAGTGTCTTGATCAAACCACTGCCCTTGGGGATGACCATGCTTTATATTCCGCGCGGTCCTATAATGGACTATGGTGACAAGGAGCTGCTAACCTTTGTTTTGGCGTCGCTCAAGAAATTTGCCAAGGGGAAAAAAGCGCTCTTTGTCAAGTTTGACCCCAGCCTCTTTCTAGCAGAAAGCAAGATGGGTGGCGAATTGCAAGACAAAGCCGAGACGGTTGAGCTGATTCAACAGTTGCAGCAGGCAGGCGCTGTCTGGGTCGGACGGACTGAGTCTCTGGACGAAACCATCCAGCCTCGCTTGCAGGCCAATATCCATAAAGAAGATTTCAGCGAGGATTTGCTTTCTAAGAGTACTCGCCAGGCTATTCGTACAGCCCGAAACAAAGGCATCCAAATCCAATTTGGCGGAGCAGAATTACTGGATGACTTTTCAGCCCTGATGAAGAAGACAGAAAACAGAAAAAACATCCACCTACGCGGCAAAGACTATTATCAAAAACTCTTGGATACTTATCCTGATCACTCCTACATCACCTTGTCCAGCATTGATCTAAAGGCACGCTTGGATGACTTGCAGGCTCAGCTGACCAAGACACTCCAAGAAGCAGAGAAATTTACCGAGAAAACCAAGCCTAGCAAGATTGAGAATAACCAGCAAGAACAGAAACGCCTCCAAGAAGAGATTGACTTTCTGCAGGACAAAATCAGCCAAGGGGCTACTGTCGTTCCCCTGTCTGGCACACTGGTCTTAGAATATGGCAAAACCTCTGAAAATATCTATGCCGGAATGGACGAGGAGTACCGTCGTTATCAGCCAGCCATCATCACTTGGTACGAAACGGCCAAACATGCTTTTGAGCGCGGAGCAGATTGGCAAAATATGGGCGGAATCGAAAACGATCTTAAGGGCGGTCTCTACAGCTTTAAATCCAAGTTCAATCCGACCATTGAAGAATTCGCTGGTGAATTTAACCTGCCAACCAATCCTCTTTACCACCTCTCCAATTTGGCCTACACTCTCAGAAAGAAACTACGCAGCAAGCATTAAAAGAAAGGAAGCCTATGACCTTTAAACTTCTCAGCCAAGAGGAATTCATCCAGCATACATCTGCTAGCTCCCAACGCTCCTTTATGCAGACCGTGGAAATGGCAGAGCTGCTGAGCAAGCGTGGCTTCAGTACCCAGTATGTCGGCTACACTGACCCACAAGGGAAGGTAGTGGTGTCAGCTGTCCTCTACAGCATGCCTATGACTGGCGGCCTTCATATGGAAATCAACTGCGGTCCTGTCTCTACCGATGCTCAATACCTGACCCCCTTCTATCAAGCTTTGCAAGCCTATGCTAAAAAAGAAGGTGCCCTAGAGCTCATCATCAAGCCCTATGAGACTTATCAGACTTTTGACAGCAATGGCCAACCCACATCTGAAGAAAAAGGCGAGCTTATCCAGCAACTGACTGACTTAGGCTTTGACTTTGACGGCCTACAGACAGGCTATCCAGGCGGAGAGCCTGATTGGCATTATGTCAAAGACTTAACTGGTCTGACGGAAAAAGACTTGCTCAAATCCTTCAGTAAAAATGGCAAGGCGACCGTCAAAAAGGCGAATACCTTTGGTATCAAGCTAAAAAGGCTAGAACGTGACCAACTCAGCATTTTCAAAGACATCACAGCTGCCACTTCTGACCGGCGGGAATATGATGACAAGCCACTAGACTACTATCAAGATTTTTATGATAGCTTTGGTCAGCAAGCGGACTTTATGACAGCCAGTCTCAACTTCAAGGACTATCTTCAGAACTTACAAAAGGACCAAGAGAAACTAGGCCAAAAAATTCAGAAATTGCAGGCTGACTTGGAGAAAAATCCTCAATCTGAAAAGAAGCAAAATCAGCTGCGGGAGCTTTCCAGCCAGTTTGACAGCTTTGAAACCCGCAAGCTAGAGGCTCAAGAGCTAATCGACAAGTACGGCGACCAAGACCAAGTCCTGGCTGCCAGTCTCTTTATCTACACCCCTCAGGAAGCGACCTATCTTTTCAGTGGATCCTATCCTGAGTTTAACAAATTCTACGCCCCAGCCCTGCTGCAGGAATACGTTATGACCGAAAGCATCAAGAGAGGTATCCCATTTTATAATTTCCTCGGTATTATGGGAATTTTCGACGGTTCTGACGGTGTTCTGCGCTTTAAACAGAACTTCAACGGCTTTATCGTCAGAAAAATGGGGACTTTCCGCTACTATCCCAACCCTCTCAAATTTAAGCTGCTTCAGTTCATAAAGAAAATTCTAAGACGTTAAAAAACCAAGGTTTCCCTTGGTTTTTTTGTGTTTATCTATAACGAGGTGACGCGAAACCACGGATATTTCCATGACCAATACGGTAAGTATTACGTTTAACTTCGTCGTTACTGTTACCTTCAATCGTGTGAATAATGCCATTTTCGACTTTTTCGACAATACCGATATGATCAGCCCAGCCATCATTTTGCTGGCTATTTTGATCCCAGTTAAAGGTGATGATATCGCCCGCTTTAGGTGTAGAATTACCATCTTCATTCCAGATACCTAGACGTTTAAAGATATGAATATGGCGCTCAACACCGCATTCGCGACCGATAAGATCGCTCAAGCCTTCTCTTTGGAAAATAACTGTCGTGAAAATATCGCACCAGTCATCTGAATTCTTCACAGCATAACCAACCGGTAACGGTCTAACGCTATTATAGTCATTGACCAGACGGTGGTGCTCGGCACTGCCTCCCTTGACGCCAACCATCGCTGCTGCTGCTGCAAGAACACGATCACGCTGACTGCTAGGCGATTGTGGATGCTTAATAGAAATCGTGGTCTTCTCTCCACCAGCCCCTTGCAGCTGATTACGATTATTCAAGTAATATAGGTGAACATTGTACTCGCCTTGGCTATTTTTATGGTCTCTTGCATAAACATGCTTGCGATAAGTACCATCAGCTTGGCGTTCCGCCGCATACCACTGAATATCATCTTGTCCATTTTGACTGGACCAAGTTGGCAAATAGACAGTTTTGACACCTTCTGGAGCTACAACGCCAGAAACGACGATATCAAATTCACCAGTTTCATTGTTTTTATTTTGGATACTGATTTTTCCTTGTGGCTTCTCCCCTGTCGCAATGGACACCTTGGTTGTTGTACCACCTACACCGACCAGCTTGCCGTCGTTTTGGACATAGTACAAGTGGACACTGTAGTCGCCGACAGAATTCTTGTGCTCACTAGCACGAACCGTGAATTTATATGTACCGTCTGACTGTTTCTGTGCCTTGTGCCAAATCAAATCATCCTGGCCTTGATCATTTGACCAAGTTGGAAGCAAGACTTCCCGAACGCCTTGCGGGCTAGAAACCTCAGAAACAATCACATCGAATGTACCGGTCTTGGGATTATTGTTGGTAATAGTCAGCTTGCCTTCTGGCTTAGCAACTGAAACCTTAGTCGTTGTACCACCAACGCCGACCAGCTTGCCGTCGTTCTGGACATAGTACAAGTGCACACTGTAGTCGCCAACGGAGTTTTTGTGCTCGCTGGAACGGACGGTGAATTTATATGTACCGTCTGACTGTCTTTGCGCCTTGTGCCAGATGATGTCGTCCTGACCTTGATCATTTGACCAAGTTGGAAGCAAGACTTCACGAACGCCTTGTGGGCTGGAGACCTCAGACACGATCACATCAAATGTACCGGTCTTTGGATCATTGTTGGCAATAGTCAGCTTGCCTTCTGGCTTAGCAACTGAAACCTTAGTCGTTGTACCACCGACTCCGACTAACTTGCCGTCGTTTTGGATATAGTACAAGTGGACACTGTAGTCGCCAACGGAATTCTTGTGCTCGCTAGAACGGACGGTGAATTTATAAGTGCCGTCTGACTGTCTTTGTGCCTTGTGCCAGATGATGTCATCTTGACCATTCTCATTTGACCAAGTCGGAAGCAAGACTTCACGAACACCTTGCGGGCTAGAAACCTCAGACACGATCACATCAAATGTACCGGTCTTGGGATTGTTGTTGGCAATAGTCAGCTTGCCTTCTGGCTTCGCAACTGAAACCTTAGTCGTTGTGCCACCGACACCGACTAACTTACCGTCATTTTGGACATAGTACAAGTGGACACTGTAGTCGCCAACAGAGTTCTTATGCTCACTAGCACGAACGGTGAATTTATATGTACCGTCTGACTGTCTTTGAGCCTTGTGCCAGATAATATCATCCTGACCATTCTCATTTGACCAAGTTGGAAGCAAGACTTCACGAACACCTTGCGGGCTAGAAACCTCGGACACGATCACATCGAATGTACCCGTCTTGAGATTGTTGTTGGCAATAGTCAGCTTGCCTTCTGGCTTCGCAACTGAAACCTTAGTTGTTGTACCACCGACACTAACTAACTTGCCGTCGTTTTGGATATAGTACAAGTGGACACTGTAGTCACCAACGGAATTCTTGTGCTCGCTGGCACGGACAGTAAATTTATAAGTACCGTCTGTCTGTCTTTGAGCCTTATGCCAGATGATGTCGTCCTGACCTTGATCATTTGACCAAGTCGGAAGCAAGACTTCACGAACACCTTGCGGGCTAGAGACCTCGGACACGATCACATCGAATGTACCGGTCTTGAGATTATTGTTGGCAATAGTCAGCTTGCCCTCTGGTTTAGCAACTGAAGCTCGAGTGACTTTAGTCGTTGTACCGCCAACTCCGACCATCTTGCCGTCGTTTTGGATATAGTACAAGTGGACACTGTAGTCACCAACGGAATTTTTGTGCTCGCTGGCACGGACAGTAAATTTATAAGTACCGTCTGTCTGTCTTTGAGCCTTGTGCCAGATGATGTCATCCTGACCTTGATCATTGGACCAAGTTGGAAGCAAGACTTCACGAACCCCTTGCGGGCTAGAAACCTCGGACACGATCACGTCGAAAGTACCGGTCTTAGGATTGTTGTTGGTAATAGTCAGCTTGCCTTCTGGTTTAGCAACTGAAACCTTAGTCGTTGTACCACCGACGCCGACCAACTTACCGTCACCTTGAACGTAATACAAATGAACATTGTATTCGCCCGTAGAACCTTTATGGTTGGCAGCATTAACTGTCAGCTTATAAGTTCCGTTGGCTTGCTTCGTTGCAGTGTACCAAACAATATCATCTTGGCCACGCTCACTGGACCAAGTCGGAAGTTTAACTTCCTGAACTCCATGTGGTGCGGAAACTTCGGAAACAACAACATCAAACGTACCAGTTTTTGGATTATTATTTTGAATACTAATCTTACCTGTCAGCGGTTGTTTAACCAAAGTAGCTCTAGCAGTAAATCTACCAGAGTAGTCAATACTTTGATCGAAAACATGCTTACCAGAAAGCAGCTGCGCTTGAGAAGTAAATTGCCAAGCTCCTGCTCTGCTATTGTACTTCAAATTTTTAGCATCATTTGCACTTAGCTTCGGTGCTGGATACTGAGCAATCCAAAAATTATCAAGGCCAAAGAGAGATGTATTGATTGAACCTTTGTGGCGTAGGTTGTTCTGGTCAACCCAGCTAGCGCTCGTGTAATACATCAGATTTGCATATCCCTGCTTGCGCATTTCATCTGCCCAAGCCTGAGTATGCTGGTTGATCCCCGATTGCATTTTAGGGTCTTCCATGTCATTGACCATGACTGTATTTTTAGGCAAGGACAGTTTATTAGCAAAAGCAGCATAGTAACGAGCCTCTGCTCTCGCTTCGGCATCACTTGTATAATGCGAGAAGGCATAGGTTGATACTTGCAAACCAGCTGCTTGCGCATTTCGAACCTGAGACTCAGCATAAGGATTTGTATAGTGGGTTCCTTCTGTCAGTTTGACAACGACACCGCCGACACCTTTGGATGCTAATTGGTGATAGTCTTCTACGCTGATATGGCCGTTATGACTACTCACATCCACAAAGGTAGAGCCCTTGATTTCTGCTTGTGAATTGCCACGCGCTGTTTGTCCAGATGAAGAAGCCGCATTATAAAAAGAAGTGCTTCCTTTTTTAGATGCAGGACTGGCGCTGATCGCTGAGGAAGTCTGCTCAGCCTTTACTGGATTCTGAATTGCTTCAGAAGCAGCTGATTTTGCTTGTTCACTTGCTTTATTTTCTGGTACATTCTCCTTGACCAGACTAGCAGCAGGTGCCAGATTTTCTGGTGCCTTGTATACTGTACTAGCTTCAGCTTTTGCGACCGAGCTTTCTTGTTTGACTTGACGATCTGTGGATACCGCTTCTGGTAAGGCTACCTGCTGAGGTTGATGATCCTTTTCTACTTGAAGTTCTGCCTTAGCTACTTCAGGGTCTGTGGTTGTCGGCGCATTTTCTTCTGCCTGTACTACGTTAGCCGTTGCTGCTAGCAATATAGCTGTACTGGCTAAATAGATAAGTTCCTTTGATTTCACCTTTTATCTCCAAACTTTTAAAAAGCTTGCCACCTTTAAGGCAACAAGCCATTTATTGTTATTCTTATTTCACAAAATCAAGAAGAGCTAGGAAGCTTTCAGCTTCAAGTGACGCTCCACCAACAAGGGCACCGTCAACGTCTGGGCAAGCCATGTATGAAGCAACGTTTT
>NZ_CALIIB010000031.1 GCF_938020365.1 uncultured Streptococcus sp.
CTTTATCTTTATCAAGGATGTGGCTGAAAAGCATGGTGTGACCAATCTCAAGGATTTGAATACGGATCTGGTCGATGAGAATTCTTACAAGAAGGCTCGGGTCAAGCATGCGACCATTTATGTGAAAAATCAGACGGGACTAAAAAATATTTTCAAGTTAGTCAGTCTGTCCAATACCAAGTATTTCGAAGGTGTCCCTCGGATTCCACGGACTGTACTAGATGCCCATCGTGAAGGCTTGATTTTAGGCTCAGCCTGCTCAGAAGGCGAAGTCTATGACGCTGTTGTCTCTCAGGGAGTGGATGCGGCTGTTGAAGTAGCCAAGTATTATGACTTTATCGAGGTTATGCCGCCGGCTATCTATGAGCCGCTGATTGCCAAGGAGCAGATCAAAGACCAGGAAGAGTTGCAGACCATTATTCGCAATCTAATTGAGGTCGGAGATCGCTTGGGCAAGCCTGTCCTTGCGACGGGGAATGTCCACTATATCGAGCCGGAAGAAGAAATCTATCGTGAGATTATCGTACGGAGTCTCGGTCAGGGAGCCATGATAAACCGGACCATTGGTCACGGTGAAAATGCCCAGCCGGCTCCGCTTCCAAAGGCTCACTTCCGGACCACCAATGAGATGCTGGACGAATTTGCCTTCTTGGGCGAGGACTTAGCTAAGAAGCTGGTCATCACCAATCCGAATCAGCTGGCGGAGACCTTTGAGCCGGTAGAGGTAGTCAAGGGCGACCTCTATACGCCTTTCATTGACAAGGCTGAGGAGACAGTTGCCGAGCTGACCTACCAAAAGGCCTTTGAGATTTATGGCAATCCGCTGCCAGATATCGTAGACTTGCGAATTGAAAAAGAGCTGACCTCCATCTTGGGGAATGGCTTTGCCGTAATTTACCTGGCTTCGCAGATGTTGGTGCAACGCTCCAACGAGCGGGGCTATCTGGTAGGTTCGCGGGGGTCTGTCGGATCAAGCTTTGTCGCGACCATGATTGGGATTACCGAGGTTAATCCTCTGTCGCCCCACTATGTCTGTGGCAAATGCCAATACAGCGAGTTCATCACGGATGGATCCTATGGTTCTGGCTTTGATATGCCGGATAAGGACTGTCCAGAGTGCGGTCACAAGCTGAGCAAGAACGGTCAGGATATTCCTTTTGAGACCTTCCTTGGATTTGACGGGGACAAGGTACCCGATATTGATTTGAACTTCTCTGGAGAAGATCAGCCGAGCGCCCACTTGGACGTGCGGGACATCTTTGGTGAGGAGTATGCCTTTCGGGCTGGAACTGTTGGTACCGTCGCAGCTAAGACGGCCTATGGATTTGTCAAAGGCTATGAGCGCGACTACGGGAAGTTCTACCGGGACGCAGAAGTTGAGCGTCTGGCACAGGGAGCTGCTGGAGTCAAGCGGACGACTGGACAACACCCGGGCGGAATCGTTGTTATCCCTAACTACATGGATGTTTATGACTTTACACCGGTCCAATATCCAGCTGATGATGTGACGGCCGAGTGGCAGACCACCCATTTTAACTTCCACGATATCGATGAAAATGTCCTCAAGCTTGATGTTCTGGGACACGATGATCCGACCATGATTCGGAAGCTTCAGGACTTGTCTGGCATTGATCCTAATGACATTCCTATGGATGATGCCGGTGTCATGGCCCTCTTTTCTGGGACAGACATTCTGGGGGTGACTCAGGAGCAAATCGGCACGCCGACTGGTATGCTGGGGATTCCAGAGTTTGGGACCAACTTTGTACGGGGCATGGTTGATGAGACCCATCCGACAACTTTTGCCGAGCTCTTACAGCTATCTGGTCTTTCTCATGGTACGGACGTTTGGCTGGGCAATGCTCAGGACTTGATTAAGCAAGGAATTGCCGACCTGTCCACCGTTATCGGCTGTCGGGACGACATCATGGTTTACCTCATGCACAAGGGCTTGGATCCTAAGATGGCCTTTACGATCATGGAGCGCGTGCGGAAGGGCCTTTGGCTGAAGATTTCTGAAGAGGAGCGCAATGGCTACATCGCAGCCATGAAGGAAAATAATGTGCCAGAATGGTACATCGAGTCCTGTGGAAAGATCAAGTACATGTTCCCTAAGGCCCATGCGGCGGCCTACGTTATGATGGCCCTGCGGGTGGCCTACTTCAAGGTGCATCATCCGATTTATTACTATTGTGCTTATTTCTCCATCCGGGCTAAGGCCTTTGATATCAAGACTATGAGTGGTGGCCTTGATGCCGTCAAACGCCGGATGAGCGAAATCGCTGAAAAGCGCAAGAACAACGAAGCCTCCAATGTAGAAATTGACCTTTATACGACTTTGGAAATCGTCAATGAAATGCTGGAGCGAGGCTTTAAATTCGGCAAGCTAGATCTTTACAAGAGCCATGCGACGGAGTTTCTCATCGAAGGAGATACCCTTATCCCGCCTTTCTCTACCATGGACGGTCTGGGTGATAACGTTGCCCGCCAATTAGTTAGAGCGCGGGAAGAAGGTGAATTCCTTTCTAAGACGGAGCTCCGCAAGCGCGGCGGCCTCTCTAGCACCCTAGTCGAAAAAATGGACGACATGGGTATCCTAGGTAATATGCCCGAGGATAACCAGCTAAGTCTCTTTGATGATTTGTTTTAAGAAGGTAGATTATCCTCAATTTTACAGAGATGTTTGATAATTAAAAAATAACAGGACATTAGACAATCCTGTTATTTTTTAATTGTGAACATAAATATATAACGGCTAGATTACTAATCCTCTAAGACTATCTCATCTTCTTTTAGGGAATCTATCAGTTTCTGTTTATAATGAGTTAGAGAAAGTATATGTTGGCCAATCCAGGAATTTTTAAATAATTTAAATAAATTTTTATTCTTTATAAGTTCCCTAGGATCTATTTCTGTGAATACTAAGTTATTAGCTTTGCAGAATGAAACTAGCTGACTATTAGAAGGCTTTAGTGATTTGTATATATTGAAGTTGATAGTTTTTGCGAAAAAATTATAAATAAAACTATGAGATCCACCTGTTGGTAAACATAACCTTACTTCAAAATCTCTAGTGCTCCTAGACTTTGTATTAACTTCAATCGCTACAGGAAGGTTGAGGATGTAGTATTCCAGCCAGTTTTCATCACTAGTTTTAGATTTTTCAAATTTATATAATAACGGAATTAATATGTTGCTATTGAAGCGTTGGGTATTCATATCCTCTAACATAAAAAATACTGAATCTGCACTAGTGCTAAATTTTCCTGAGTCTATTAGATGAAAGCTATAGTCACGCATCTTACTATCCGTTTGTATATTTAGAAAATAAGCAACAAAATATTCTTGGAAGGAACGATGGGAGAACTTGTATCTGTTTCCTTCTTTGTATAGTACACACAGACAGTTTTCTAAATCGTAGATAAAATTGTCTATATTGAGAACGTTTTTAATTCGAGGAGGAAATTTTTTAAAAATTTCTTCAATCTCTGGGAATGTCAACTCTGTTTTTGCTTTTTGGTATGTCAGAAAACAGAAGATTGCAAAACATTCTTTAAAAGTATCTGAACTTAAATCTGATTGCAGTTTTCGTCGATAACTTTTCGTAGCATCGTGCTTCGAGAGCATGGTATCAAAGGCTTGATAGTAGAATAGGTGTAATTTTTGCGGAATTTCTGCATAGTCATTGTAAGTGGAGAGCATAATATTTAGTAACAGAGGATTTGAAGCGAAGGATTCATGTCTATCATATAAACCACTCTCTAGGTCGCGAATAAATTTATTTTTGAGTTCCTCATCTGGATATTCAATTTTTGTAATAAGACTTATAGCTTGTTCTTTAGTAAAGGAAGTAGATTTTAGAACTGTAAATCGCTGAAACTCTATGAATTCGGATTCACTATAAGGTCTTGAAGAAAGTATGTAATGGTTTTCAGGGTATTTGTCACAAAAATCATTTAACTTCTTGAAAAATTCTTTTTGGTTCTCACTATATAACTCGTCATATCCATCAAGTAGAAATAAAAAGCATCCGGATTGAAGTGCATAATCTAAATATTCTTCTTGGAATGTATTATGAAATTGATTTAGTTTTTTTAACAGTAATTTTTCAAGATCTAAATGCTCCTCGTCGTTGAAATCTTTTAATTCAATAAAAATAGGAATATAGTCGTTTAATTTCAATTCACTTAGAAAAAGGTGTTTCATGAGAGTGGATTTACCAATTCCACCAGAACCTTCAATGATTAAAAATTTTGAGAGATCAGTCAGTACTTTTGTTGTAGTGGGCTTGATGATGTCTGAGCCTTTTCTTAAAAATGGAATTTCAAAAAAATCATATAGTTTTTTGGGCTCAATTCCATAGATAATCGTTTTTGTTTTACTATATTTATCATAGGATTTAGTTAAATAGGCTTCAAATGCTATCCCCAGATCAATTTTTACTTCATTATAACTAGATTTTACTTTATCAGTTGTTTTTGAAATAATAGGTGAGAGGTATTTATCTAGAACGATATTAATAAATTTACTTGCTAAGTCATTATTAAAATTATTATCTATCACTGTTTCACTCCTAATAAATTTTTGGTATTTTTTATAAAGAGTATCATATTAACTTTTTTATGTCAATATATTTGAAGAGTGAATTATCGTTTAAAAAAAGTATCTTTCTTATGGTAGATTATTAGCTAATGTATATCTAATAGATTTACATTGGCTTTCTTTTTTGTTAAAATAGTCTATAGAAAGAAGGTGAGAGTATGTCAAAGACTAGTATGAGCATCCGCTTGGACAGTGAGGTCAAGGAGCAGGCTCAACAGGTTTTCAACAGCTTAGGAATGGATATGACGACAGCTATCAATATTTTTCTTCGTCAGGCTATTCAGTACCAAGGGCTGCCCTTTGATGTTAGACTGGATGAGAGTCGGAAGCTAGTGGAAGTATTGGCAGATTTAGATCAAAATAGGAATATGAGTCAGTCTTTTGTGAGCGTCTCAGACTTGATGGAGGATTTGCGTGCTTAAGATTCGTTATCATAAGCAGTTTAAAAAAGAT
>NZ_CALIIB010000032.1 GCF_938020365.1 uncultured Streptococcus sp.
CGTAAATCAGCTGAATACCAGCTTTCTTGGCAGCCTTGTAGCCATGGGGAAAGCTCTGCACATTGCCATGGTCGGTAATGGCGACAGCCTTATGACCCCACTTAGCAGCAGTTGCAACGATTTCCTCGACCTCAGGCAAGGCGTCCATAGTAGACATATTGGTATGGGCGTGAAACTCAACCCTCTTCTGCCCCTCAGGCATCAAGTCCTTGCGCTCATAGTGGGTAACAGGCTGCACATCCTGCACATTCATCGTCAGATCGCGGGTGAAATTGTTCATCTCCACATTTCCGCGCACGCGCAGCCAGGCGCCTTTCTTAATCATGTCAAACTTCTTGGCTTCTTCTTCGTTTTTCATCCATTTCTGCAGGGAAAAGCTGGAAGTATAGTCTGTCATCTTGAAGTTGAGCAAGACCCGGCCTGTCCGAGTGACCTTCTGCTCCAAGTCAAAGACCATTCCCTCGAAAACCAGACGGTTTTCCTCAGTCTGAACTTCGATCATAGGAGTAATCTCTGCCTTGTCCAGATTTGGTTTAGCCGCAGCCTTGCGAGCTTGGAAATCATAAGTCGGTTTTTCTTCTGGCGGTGGCGCCATCTGTTGCAGGGATTCCATGGCTTTGAGCGCCTCTTCATTGGCCGCCTGAACAATCTTGTCATTCTCTGCCTGGAAATTCTCTGCCTGTTGCTGGGTCAGCTCGTCGCTATGCTGAACCTGACAGGTCAGCTGAGGAAAGCCGTATTTTACCAACTGGCGACTGAGGTTGGGCAGGTGATTCTTGCGAAAATGCTCCGTATCAATAGTCGAAGCTCCCTCAATCAGCAACTTGTCCCCATCCAAATGAACCTGCAAATCCTGATACAGACTCTTGAAGCCATGACTGGCACAAGGCCCCTCCTCAAAGGCCAGCTGATAATATGCCTGCAAGAGCTCATCCGATACCTGAGGAGCCTGACAGTGAATTTCAAAAATGGCTTGATTGCCCGTCTTAGAAAACTCTTGAGCTAAGCGCTTCTGCAATTCCCGAAAAATCTCAATGGGCAGGATATTCGCAAAAGAAAAATGAAACTCCCAGACCCGACTGACCTTGTGGACCAGAACCTTCTCAATATCTGCATTCAAAAAGGCCTCTGAATTTCTCATTTCCAGTGGCATATCCAGCTGATGCATTAAAATTTCAAACTTGTTTGACATGACATTTCCTCGTACAGTAGTGACCCTATTTTACCATAAATCAGCACTTTTTTCGACAGAAAAAGAGCGGAGTAAAGTTGTTGATGCCTATATATTTATATGTTTTCTTGTCTTAAAACTAAGTTATGCTATAATAGAACAGAACATTTATTAAAAGGAGTCTTAACTGTGAAGAAAATGTTACTAGCTAGCGCCTGTCTGCTGGCTTTGACTGCCTGCAGCATGCCTAAGCAAACTAAGCACGAAAACAAACCCAACCAAAGTCAGAGCCAAAGCAAGCCAAAAAAAGAAGATAAAGTAAAAACCAAGACTTTTGCTTACAACATGCCTAACGGATACAATAATAAAATTGTCGCTTATTATCAAAAAGATAAGATTCGAGCCTTCGATTTTATGGCTACGAAACCGACTCAAGAGGACGAACAAAGTAAGAGTCCTGAAGAAATCAGCAACATTTATCAAGAAGAATTGAAAGCTGGTGACATTTATGATAAATTCAGCAAGTTAGATGGAGTCACACTTGAAGTCAAAGTTTCAGAGGACAAGAAAACCGTTGCACAAGTTGCCCACTTTGATCTCAGCAAAGCAAAAGAAAAACAAGTCATGGCTGTTTTGGGGGAAACAACTAAAGATAACCTATTCAAAAAGCTTAAGGAAAAACCCGAAGATTTCTTTGCTTTTCTGCTATCTCAAGGATTCACAGAAGAATGAAATCTTTTCCGACTTATTTTTTACTTTAGAAACTATCCTGTCTTGCTAGCCAAGTCCTTAGTTCGCCAGCAAGAAAAAACTTAGAAAATATTTTTTAGAGCAAGCTATTGACTTTCATTTCTCCAATAGCATGATTTTCAAGGAGGTTTTATGCGCTTAACTAAAAAAACTGTTTTTATTGGTATCGCTTCTCTTCTTATTTTGGGCTTAACTGCATGGGGAGTAAATGTATTTCTCGTCATGAACAACGCTCAGCAAAGTTTTGATAAAAATTTTATTCACTTTCAAGCTAAAAGTGATGACAACGAAACTTTTATTACACAAGGCATCGGAAAAAAAGAAGCTTATAATTTATCCTACTCTCCTGCTAAGAAGACCATTGAAATAACCAAATCGACTAAAAATGGAGATATCTATTCTTTCGATTCCATTTACGGAGCAGTAAAAGTCTATGATATAAAACAAAACGCTAATCGCTATGTCTTTATAACAGCTGCAAAACCAATAATCGTTGACTTTGGAATAACTTCAGTCAAAGTAACTTATGATGGAGGTCATTTTGAAACTCCATACTCTGAGCTGCATTTTGGTGAAACTTTCCCTAGTGAAGACAACTAGATAGGAAATATTCCAGATCGTCAATCTTTATTTATGAACTAACCAAGTCAATAAGCTATGGTTAGTTTTTGTTTGCAAAAAAAGCGGTTGAAACCGCTTTTTATCTCAACACTGCTTCTGCCAGCGCTTTTTGGATAGCAATGACACTTTTATCACTTCGGAAAGTTAGGGTTTCGGCTGGTTCCTCAGCACTGGAAACCCAGATTTTCAGCTCAGCGTCTAGGTCAAAGTGGCCAGCCGTTTCCACCGAAAAGCGAGAGATGGAGCGATAAGGATAAGACTTATAAGCCGTTTTCTTGCCTGTCACTCCCTGCTTGTCCACCAAAATCAACCGCTTATCTGTAAAGACAATCAAGTCACGAATGAGGCTGAAAGCCAACTCCACATTTTCTGCTAGCGTCAGAATATTCTCCAATTCTCTTTCTGTTTTTTCAATATCCTTCTGAGAGGCATTGCCCAATAAACCACTGAATAATCCCATCATTCATTCCTCCAATCTATTTTTCCCTACTATAGCATTTTCAAGGCCAATAAGCAAAAGAAAGAGAGTGGGACAGAAATCTGAAATTCGTTAGAATTCGATTTCGTCGTCCCACCTCCGCACAGTTGAGTAGGGCTGTAAAAGCTGATGAAATCAGCGTAGTAGAGCCCACTCAACCACTGCGTCTTGCTCGACAAGCCAAAGACAATTGAGAGGCTAGGACTTTTGTCCTAAACTCTTGTTTTATTTTGTCAAAATAGACAGAGTTTCGAGCAGATTATCAGCGTGGACTTCAATGGTATCGCCCGTAGCCTTAATCTTGACTTCGACAATGCCTTCTGCGGCTTTTTTACCAACTGTCACGCGGATTGGGAGACCAATCAAATCGCTGTCGCTGAACTTAACACCCGCGCGCTCATTGCGATCATCCACCAAGACTTCATAACCAGTGTTGAGCAAGTTAGCCTCGATTTGATCAGTCAGAGCCAGAGCTTCCTCGTCCTTGACATTGACTGGAATCAGGTGCACATCAAATGGTGCCAGCTCTTTAGGGAAGTTGATGCCCCAAGCATAGCGGAATTCACCCTTAGGAGTTTTATTGACAAAGAGGCGGGCGTGTTGCTCCATAACAGCAGAGAGGAGGCGGCTGACACCGATACCGTAGCAACCCATAATCATCGGTACTGCTCGGCCATTTTCATCCAAGACATTAGCGTTCATACTGTCAGAGTAGCGAGTTCCCAGCTTAAAGATATGCCCAATCTCAATCCCACGGGCAAACTTGAGGATACCTTGACCGTCCGGAGACACTTCACCTTCACGAACTTCGCGGATATCCACATACTCAGGGCTAAAGTCACGGCCTGGATTAACACCAGTCAGGTGGTAGCCATCTTCATTGGCTCCTGCCACAGCATTAGAAAGGTCTTGGACTCTACGGTCTGCGATAATAGTCACATCTTCTGGCAGACTGACTGGACCTAGTGAGCCAAATCCTGCGCCCAAGAGCTGGCGAACATCCTCTTCACTAGCGGCTTCAAAGAAATCTGCACCCAAGTGGTTTTTCAGCTTGACTTCGTTGAGCTGGTCATTGCCGACAAGGAGGGCTACGACAGGCTTTTCATCAGCCATGTAAACCAAGGTCTTGATTGTTTCTTCTGTATCAATTTGTAGGAAAGCTGCTACCTCATCAATGGTCTTGCAGTCAGGAGTTTCTACACGTACCAACTCTGCTTCCGTCACTACCTTTTTGTTTGGTTTGTAAGCATTGGTTGCCATTTCTAAGTTAGCTGCATAGCTAGACTCGCTAGAGTAGGCAATGGTGTCCTCACCAGAAACCATCCATTTAAGCAATTCTGCCTTGATTTCTTCTTGCACTTCTGCAGGAATTTCATCAAATGAGGCAACTGACTTGTCCAAAACAACCCAACGGTCAAGGTCTGTACGAGCAGGCGTGATAGCCATAAATTCCTGACTATCCTTACCACCCATAGCGCCACCGTCACCGATAATGGCTTTGAAATCTAGCTCGCTGCGAGTGAAGATTTTTTCATAAGCAGATTTGTACTCATCATAAGTTACATCCAAACTATCATAGTTAGCATGGAAACTATAACCGTCTTTCATGATAAACTCACGAGTACGAAGAAGTCCATTACGTGGACGTTTTTCGTCGCGGTACTTAGGTTGGATTTGATAGAGATTGAGCGGTAATTGCTTGTAAGACTTAACAGAATCACGGATAATGGAAGTGAAAGTCTCTTCGTGTGTCGGACCCAGGATGAAGTCTGATTTTTCGCGATTTTTCAGCTTGTAGAGGTCTTCACCGTATGTCTCGTAACGGCCAGACTCGCGCCAGAGATCTGCACTGAGCAGGGCTGGCGCCAGCATTTCAACCGCACCAATTTTATCAAACTCTTCCCGCATGATTTTTTTAGCTTTTTCAATGACACGGTTAGCCAGTGGCAGATAAGAGTAAACTCCCGCAGAAACTTGGCGAACATAGCCAGCCCGCAACATAAGGGCATGGCTGATAACCTGAGCATCGCTTGGCATTTCGCGTAGCGTTGGGATTAGCATTTTACTTTGTTTCATAAAAACAAAACTCCTTCATAGAATATTTTTCAATCTTTTAAAATGTTAGAAGAACAATTTCATAATATCATTCCAAGTCACAGCAATCATGAGGGCAACCATGACAGCTACCCCTGCGAGGGTAACATAGCTTTCTGTTTCCCGTTTCAAGGGTTTGCGACGGATAGCCTCAAGGATATTGAGGACAATTTTTCCACCGTCCAAAGCCGGAATCGGAATTAGATTAAAAATCCCGATATTAAGGGACAGCATAGCTAAAAGACTCAGAATAGCCGGCAGACCTTGCTGAGCAGCCTGACTGCTGACATTATAAATAGCAACTGGGCCACCTAATTTATTTAAATTAAAGTTAAAAATCAAATCTTTCAAGGCTGTCAAAATCCGACCTGTAGTCGTCCAAGTAGTGGTAAAACCTCCGACTACCTTGTCCCAAAAACCAGTCTTGATAGCAGGTGAAACGCCCAATAGATAGCGATCCCCCTCTTTTTTAGGCTCTATATCCACTTTATGAGTCTGACTGCCGCTCTTATAAGTGATGGTCAATTTTGGTGCATCTGCCTTATCTTTCGTAGCTTCTGACACAGCTTTGGTTAGGTCGTCCCAGTTTGCAATCTCATAATTGTTGACTTTCAGAATCTGGTCATTGCTTTTCACCCCTGCCTTGGCAACGGCGCTACCTTCCAGCACCTGAAAATGATTGCTGTTTTCATCTTGGACACCGCCTTGCAAAAATGCCAAGAACATAAAAACTAGAATACTCAAAATGAAATTGTTCATGGGACCTGCAAAATTGGTGATGAGGCGTCCCCAGATAGTCGCATTTTGATACTGAACATCCAGCGGAGCAATCCGAACTTCTGTCCCATCTTCCTCAACGATGGTGGCATCATGGTGGACGGGATAGGTCTTGGTCTCATCTAAGACCAGCCCTGTAATCTCCAGCTTTTCTTCAAAATCAAAACTGGTCACATTCATAGGCAGAGCTGTCTGATCGATTTTCTTGCCAGACAGATTGATGCGGACGACTTTCCCATCTTCATTCAAGGTCAGACTAGCTGGCGTACCTGTTTTGATTTCTGTCGAATCCTCGCCCCAGCCAGCCATGCGGACATAACCACCGAGCGGCAGAATCCGAATCGTATAGGCTGTTCCATCCTTGCCAATATGAGCAAAGATTTTCGGGCCCATCCCAATGGCAAACTCACGAACTAGAATGCCTGATTTTTTGGCAAAGTAGAAATGTCCAAACTCATGAACCACCACGATGATCCCAAAAATAATAATAAATGTAATAATCTGCATAAGTCTAATCTTTCTCTTAAGATTGTTCATTAAGCCAAGAAGGCTTTCGGCTGCTTGGCCACCAAACTCCTTAGAACAGGCCAAAGAGGTGCATCAGTGGAAAGACAAAAAGCAAGCTATCAAAGCGATCCAAAACGCCGCCATGCCCAGGAATAAACTTCCCTGAGTCTTTGACACCAAAGTGACGCTTAATAGCGCTCTCTACCAAGTCACCGAATTGGCCAGCAATACTAAAGACAACAGTCAAGAGCAGCATGGTCACAAAGCTATACGGAGTGGCAACTTGCGGACGAACAGACATAAAAATCGCAGAAACCAACACCGCTGAGATAATGCCTCCTAAACTGCCTTCAATGGTTTTATTTGGCGATATCTTTGGCAATAGTTTTCTCCGCCCGTAGCGGGTACCAACCAGATAGGCTCCACTGTCTGTCGCCCAGACGATAAAAAGAGCCAGCAAAACCTTGTCCACATTCACCAAACGGGCATCGATCAAAGCATTAAAACCTAGACCGACATAAAAACTAGAAGCAATCGGATAAGCCGCATCTTCAAAGCTATAAGAGGAACCTAAAACAGTCGCCCCTAGCAAGACGAAAACAACCAAGCCATAAGCCATCACATTGCCGTCCACAGGCAAAAACTTCAAGTAATTCTCAAGTGGCAGGGTTAAGACAAAAGCTGCCAGCATAGCCAATCCGCCTTCTAAGGTCGCTGTCGGAAGCCCCTTCATCTTAAGCAATTCATGCACTGCTAGCATAGCTAAAAGACCAACACTGATCTGGAAAGGAATCCCTCCCATCTTCACTAGAGGAATAAAAATAGCTAGAGCAATTCCTCCAAAAAGAAGACGTCTTTGTAAATCTAAACTCATCTTTTTCTCCCTCCTTTATACACCGCCAAAGCGCCGATTGCGACGATTATATTCTACAACCGCATCCTTCAAAGCCTTCTCATCGAAATCCGGCCAAAGAATATCTGTAAAATACAACTCACTATATGCTGTCTGCCAAGGCAGGAAATTACTAAGGCGCAGCTCGCCACTCGTACGAATGACCAAGTCAGGATCCCGTAAACTTACAGGCAGACTGCTGGTGTATAGATAATCTCCAAGCATTTCCTCTGTAATATCTGCTGGCTGAACTTTCGCATCTAAAACATCTTGGGCAAGCTTCTGAACTGCTTGATTGATCTCAGCTCGGCCGCCGTAGTTTAGGGCGAAATTCAAAATCAGACCCGTATTCAAGCGAGTCAGCTCCTCAGCCTTCTCCAAGGCCTCAAAAGTAGCTTTAGGAAGTCGCTTCGTATCGCCAATCATTTGAATTTTTACATTGTTTCTGTGCAATTCTGGCACATAGCGGTCATAAAACTCAACCGGCAAATTCATAATGAAGGACACTTCTTTCTCTGGTCGCGCCCAGTTTTCCGTTGAAAAGGCATAGACTGTCAAGACCTGCACCCCCATCTCCTTGGCTGCAATCGTTACCTCTTGTAAGGCTTCCATGCCTGCCTTATGGCCGAAGACGCGCGGCTGCATACGTTTTTTAGCCCAACGACCATTGCCATCCATGATAATGCCTATATGCTTGGGAACAAGCAAGGCCTCATCGAGCTTTTCTTTTTTCTTAAAACTAAACATATTTTTTATCCTATTTAAAGTTTTATCATTTCATTATATCATAAATCCTTTAAATGTGGGCAGGAGAGCTGATTTTTCGTCTATCAGAGCTGATGATAAATAGTTGGTAGTGATTACAAGCAGTTTTAGCTTATTTCGCACAACTATAATATTGTAAAAGATGAGCTTACAAAATGTCCTTAAAATAAAAAGGACAGCCTCTCGACTGTCCTGTATCCTATTCTTCAATGGCAGTATCTTCATCAGACACAGCGATATCGCCTTCCACTCCCGCAGCAGCTGGGATACCTTCTGTCAATGGCAAAACAGTCTTAATGGCTGCTAATTCAAATGTCAAGAAAACACCGTCTACGTCCAAGACAACAGTCTTACGCTCTGAATCAACTTCGTCAACAGTTCCGTAAAGACCACCAATAGTAATGACTTCATAGCCTTTTTGCAGTTTATTAAGGCTTTCCATCCGTTTTTCAGCTTGCTTTTTCTGTGTCCGTACTTGGAAATACATCATCCCTACTAGTACAACAAAAAAAATAATCATCATTGTTGGATTCATTTCTCTTCTCCTTTGGAATTCATCTACTAATTACTATAGCAGATTTTGGACCGTTTGACAAGGCAGGAAAATAATTTCCAAAAAAATCAGGATGTCTTGCATCCCGATTTTATGTCTTTTTATTTAAGATTTTTAACAACTTCTGCTACGTGCTCAACTGTAAAGCCGTATTCTTCCAGAACCTTGCCTGCTGGAGCAGAGGCACCGAACTGGTCGATTCCGATAACTGCACCGTCCAGACCGACATACTTGTACCAAGGCTGGCTAGCTGCCATCTCAATCGCTACACGGCGACGAACTGCATTTGGCAGAATTTCTTCTTTGTAGGCTACATCTTGAGCGTCAAAAAGCTCTGTTGATGGCACGCTGACCACGCGAATTTTAGCGCCTTCTGCAGCAAGTGCTTTAGCAGCCGAAACAGCCAAATTAACCTCAGAACCAGAAGCCAACAAGATAGTATCGAAATCTGCTCCTGTTTCGTAAACCACATAAGCTCCTTTAGCTACCTTGTCAAAGTCTGTTCCTTCTTCGACTGTCAAATTTTGACGGGTCAAGACCAAAGCAGTCGGAGTGGATTGACTCTTAAGGGCCAGGTACCAAGCTGCCTGAGTTTCACGCGCATCTGCTGGGCGGAAAACAGTCAGGTTTGGAATAGCACGCAGACCAGCCAAATGTTCAATTGGCTCGTGAGTCGGTCCATCTTCACCAACTGCAATAGAGTCGTGAGTGAAGACATAGGTCACTGGCAAGCCTTGAAGGGCAGACAAACGGACAGCTGCCTTGACATAGTCTGAGAAGACGAAGAAGGTACCGCCGTAAACGCGAAGACCACCATGAAGCGCCATACCGTTGAGAATTGTTCCCATAGCAAACTCGCGCACACCAAATTGGATATTGCGGTTAAGACGGTGGGCATCATCCTGCAGACCGTCTTCCTTGATGTAGGTCATATTAGAATGAGCCAAGTCAGCAGAACCGCCGAGGAAAGTTGGAAGCACCTTAGCTGCTGCATTGAGGGCATCCTGACTAGAATTACGGGTTGCTTGAGAGAAGCCATTTTCAAGTGCTGGGAAATCTTCTGGCTTAATCTCTACTGGATCCTGACCAGCAATGATAGCTGCTACTTCTGCCGCCAATTCTGGATGGGCTTGCTTATAGTCCTCTACTAGCTGCTTCCATTCATCATAAGCTGCTGCTCCGCGCTCTGCTACATTTGTACGGTAATCTGCATAGACTTCCTCAGGAATCTCAAATGGCGCATAGTCCCAGCCTAAGGCTTTACGAGTAGCTTCTACTTCTTCTGCTCCCAGAGGCGCGCCGTGCACTGCATTGGTTCCTTGCTTGTTTGGAGAACCATAACCGATAACCGTCTTGACTTCAATCAAAGATGGCTTGCCGGAAGCTTTAGCTTCATTGATAGCTGCATCAATCGCTGCAAGGTCTGTTCCATCTTCTACCAAGGCAGTGTGCCATCCGTAAGCTTCATAGCGGGCACGAACATTTTCTGTAAAGGAATCCTTGGTTTCCCCGTCCAAGTTGATATCATTTGAATCATAGAGAACAACCAGTTTGTCCAGCTTTTGCAGGCCAGCGTAAGAAGCCGCCTCAGCTGAAACTCCCTCCATCAAATCGCCATCACCACAAATGACATAAGTGTAATGGTCAAAAATCGGGTAGCCTTCACGGTTGTACTTAGCAGCCAAGAAACGCTCTGCTTGAGCAAATCCAGTCGCTGTAGAAATCCCTTGTCCCAATGGTCCAGTCGTCGCATCAACTCCAGCCGTATGACCAAACTCTGGGTGACCTGGTGTCTTAGAACCCCATTGGCGGAAGTTTTTGATTTCCTCCATGCTGACATCTTTAAAGCCAGACAGATGGAGCAAGGCATAAAGCAGCATAGAGCCGTGTCCTGCAGATAGAACGAAGCGATCGCGGTTAATCCAATTTGGCTCTTCTGGATTGATGCGCAGTTGTTTGGTAAATAGGTCGTAAGCCATTGGCGCAGCGCCCATCACGATGCCAGGGTGACCTGACTTAGACTTTTCAATCGCGTCAATTCCTAAAAAGCGAATGGCATTAACAGATAATTGTGACATTGAGTTCTCCTTATAAAAAATTTAGCGGGCTGCTACAACCAGCAGACATTCCTACGCTCATTTTTCTTATTTCCATTATATGAAATTTTTGCCTTTCCTGCAATAATGGAAAAGTCATTCTTTCCTTCAGTAAAAGAATCCCACAAGCAAGCACTCGTAGAATTCTAGTTATATATTTCCCTGTAAAATCGGCTACTTATTGAATAGTAATGCCGTATTTTTCATGATTTTCTTCGTACCAATTAATCAGAGCAATAGCCGTTTGATAAGTAATATTTTTAATCTTGCTGCTACCTTTGACCAATGTCAAGATGCTCATTTTGCTGATGTTAGCATCTGTCGCCACACGATAGCTTGTCAAAACTCCATCGATTAGTAATTGAATAACAGCTTCTACCTTTTTATAATCAGACATTGTAGTAATATCCAATTTCTCCATTTTGCATTCCTTCCATAACATTTATCTTTTCCTAACCATTATACACTTTTCTATGGTATTTACATATATAAATGCTTGGAGCATTAGAAAAGAGGGAATTGGCTGATTATTTCTGTCTAGTTTAGCTAGATTTTGAAAAGGTTGACAAGCGACAAAAGTGAGTATTAGTCCATATAGGATAGCAGGTAGCCGTAGCCTTCCTCTTCCATTTGCTCTTTAGGAATGAAGCGCAGAGCTGCTGAGTTGATGCAGTAGCGCAGGCCGCCTAATTCTTGCGGACCGTCGGTAAAAACGTGACCCAGATGGGCATTTCCTGAGCGACTCCGCACTTCGATTCGCTCCATGCCATGGCTCAAATCTTGATAATACTTGATAAGCTCACGAGCAATAGGTCGAGCAAAGCTCGGCCAGCCGCAGCCAGACTCAAACTTGTCAGCCGCAAAAAAGAGTGGCTCCCCCGTCGTCACATCCACATAAATCCCTGCCTCAAAAGTGCTATTGTAAGCATTATGGAAAGGACGCTCTGTTGCACTCTGCTGGGTCACCTGATATTGCTCCTCCGTCAACACAGCCTTCAGCTGCTGCTGGTTTGGTTTGGTATATTGACCCGCATCGACCAAAGGCTGCTCAGCATCCTTGACATTGATATGGCAATAGCCCGTCGGATTTTTCTTTAGATAATCCTGATGATACTCCTCGGCCAAGATATAATGGCGCAAGGGCTCTAACTCTACAGCCAACTTTTGTCCTAATTGCTCCTCCTGCTCAGCAAAAATCTGCTCGATAGTGGCGCGCTCTTCCTCACGGACATAGTAAACACCTGTCCGATACTGACGGCCTATATCATTACCCTGTTTGTTGATAGATAAGGGGTCAATGACTCGGAAATAGTAGAGCAAAATTTCCCGCAGGCTGATTTTTTCTTCGTCATAAATCAAGTGCACCGTCTCCGCATGGTCGGTCTGGTGAATGAGCTGGTAGTTGGTGGACTCCACTTGCCCATTGGCATAGCCTACTGTCGTTTTCTCAACGCCTTCAATCCTAGAAAAATATTCCTCCAAGCCCCAGAAACAGCCGCCTGCTAGATAAATTTCTGCCATAAACATCCCTCCAATCTTTTCCTCTATTTTCTCATAAAAAGGGAAACTTTTATAGGATTTTGATTGGGACTTTCTTAGAAATCATATCAAATACTGCGCCTCTATGGATTAGCCAAATTTAATAGTTTCAAGAAAATATAAAAAGACAGGAAATTTCCCATCTTTGATTAAAGGTTTAGTTCTTTGTATTCAGTTCGGTAACCAACTTGTACAATCCGATCATCTTGGACTAGCAGTGGTCGCTTAATCAGCATGCCGTCGGTCGCCAAAAGTGCGGCTGCCTCCTCAGCAGAAAACTGAGGTACCTTATCCTTGAGCCCCAATTCTCGGTACTTGATACCACTGGTATTAAAGAAAGACTTAATCTCCAAATCTGAATGAGTCATCCATTTCAAAAGTTGCTCTTGGCTAGGCGTTTCCTTGACAATATCCACCGCTTCAAAATCCACTCCTAATTGATTGAGTTCAGCCTTGGCCTTGCGGCAGGTAGAGCATTTTGGGTATTCGATAAATTGTAACATTGTTTTTCCTCCGTCCCTATGATACCCCAGCCAGCTTCTTCTTGTCAATCCGAGACTCATTAGAAAAAGCCGACAAGCGAAAGACTCATCGGCAGGCACAGATGCATTCCATAAAGAAACACCGTCTATTTCTCGGTTATTTTTTAATCAAGCGCACGCGCACAATATTGTCGCTATTCTCAAATTTATCAACCAGCTCCTGAATCTTGCTTTCGTCTGACTCATCCAGATCCAGCAAAGTATAAGCATAATCAGCCTTGGAACGATTGATGATATTGTCAATATTGATATTCAAATCACTGACCGCTGTTGAAATCCGAGCTACAATATTCGGTACATTTTTGTTAATCAGGGTAATCCGATAAGGCGCTGAGAGTGCTTGACGGACATTAGGGAAATTCACTGAGTTGATAATCTCCCCCGTTTCCATGAAGCGGCGAATGGTTTTCCCAGCCATAATGGCACAGTTGAGCTCAGCTTCTTCGGTTGATCCGCCCAGATGCGGAAAGACTGTAATCTGCGGATGACGGAGCAGTTCTTCTACACCAAAGTCTGTGATATAGCGCTTGATAACACCTGTTTCCAAAGCTTCAAAGAGGGCAGCATTGTCCAACAGCTCTCCACGGGCAAAGTTGATAAGGGTTGTTCCTTTTTGCATGAGACCAAAAGCCTCCTGATCGAAAGTAGCGCGTGTATCCTCAGTCAGAGGGACGTGGATAGTGATATAATCACTCTTCTCAAAGATTTCCTTAATATCTGCTACCCGTTTGACATGGCTAGAGATATTCCAAGCCGTTTCAATGGATACATAAGGATCATAGCCTAGGACATTCATTCCTAGACGATAGGCATCATTGGCAATGCGGCCACCGATGGCTCCCAAACCAATGACACCCAGAGTTTTATTGGCAATTTCAGTACCCGCAAACTGCTTCTTACCAGCTTCTACTTGCTTGGGAACATCGTCGCCAGAGAGGCCGTTAGCCCAGCTATTAGCAGCGATATAGTCACGCGCAGACAGGAGAATGGAAGCCAAAACCGCTTCTTTCACCGCATTGGCATTAGCTCCTGGTGTGTTGAAGACCACGATTCCCTGCGCTGTTGCCTGGTCGACAGGAATATTATTGGTTCCCGCGCCTGCCCGCGCAATGGCTTTGAGCTTGCTTGGAAATTCCTGCCCATGCAGGTTTTGACTACGCAGGATATAAGCGTCTGGATTTTCAGACTTATCTCCGTCAATCTGAAAAGCATTGCCCAGCTCCTTAAGCCCGATTTGATTGATATTGTTAAAGGTTTTGACACTAAAGACCATAGTTTCCCTCTCTTAAGAATTTTCTTCTTCAAATTTCTGCATAAAAGCAATCAAGTCCTTGACACCTTGAAGCGGAAAAGCATTGTAGAGACTAGCTCTCATGCCGCCTACGCTGCGGTGCCCCTTGATATTCTTGAATCCCGCTGCTGCAGCCTCTTTGTTAAATTTGGCGTCCAGCTCTTGGCTAGGAGACACAAAGGGAATATTGGCTACTGAGCGCTGCTCCTTATAACGGACTGGACTGCGATAAAAGTCAGACTGCTCAATGAAGTCGTACAAAAGGCCAGATTTTTCACGATTGCGCTTTTCCATTTCTGCTACGCCACCCAACTCCTTGACCCACTCAAAGACCAGTTTGGCCATATAGATGGCGAAAGTTGGTGGTGTATTGTAAAGAGAGCCATTGTCCGCCTGAATACGGTAGTCCAACATGCTAGATAGAACTGGCTCATCATTGAGCAAATCCTCACGAATGATGACCACTGTCACGCCAGCAGGTCCAATATTCTTCTGAGCCCCTGCATAAATCAAACCAAAATCCTCTACCCGATACTGAGCAGCAAGGATATTAGAAGACATATCCGCCACAATCGGCACGCCATTGGTCGCTGGCAGGTCGTAGATGGCCGTTCCTTCGATAGTATTATTGGTTGTCAGATGCACATAAGCCGCCTGCGGATCAATCTCCTTTTCATCAAAAGAAGGAATTTCTGTGTAATTTAAATCCTCTGAAGAAGCCAAGAGAATAGGTTCAAAAGGCACGGTCTTAGCCAGCTTGACTGCTTCTGTGTAGGCCTTCTTTCCCCAAGAACCAGCTACTATATAGTAGGCCTTGCCGCCCTTGGCAAGATTGAGCGGAATCATGGAAAACTGGGTAGATGCCCCTCCCTGCAGGAAGAGTACGCGGTAATTGTCCGGAATAGCCATGAGCTCACGCAGCAAGCTCTCAGCTTCTTTGATAATATCGTCAAATTCTTTGGATCGGTGGGATAGCTCCATCACGCTCATGCCGCTTTGGGCATAGTCTAAAAACTCAGCCTGAGCTTTTTTCAAGACTTCCTTGGGCAATACTGCCGGTCCAGCAGAAAAATTGTAAATGGTCATATCCTACCTCCAAAAATGTATTTTGTCTATCATATCACAATGTTCAGAAAATTTCTATTTTTTCTCAAAAAGAAGAAGACATTTTTAGGAAAAAACGAATAAACTAAAGAGAGATAAGAAAAAGAAGCTATGAAAGCTTCTAATCAAACGTTTATTCCGTCAATAATTCAGACAGATACCCCTGCTTAAGCATATCCAAATTGAATATATTTGGAATATGAGAAAATGCTTCTGCCAGTGGTAAATGTGCTGTTTTCCATCCTTGACCATCAGTAACCCAAACAAATTCAACATCGTCATCTGAGGTAATAACAAATTGACTAAGTTCAGTAAACTCTCCAGCCACCGCTTTTAATTTACTTCCTCCTCCGCCATAGTAATTCGTTTCAATCAGCCAAACTTTATGTTTTTCTCGGGAATAAACTGCAACATCAAATCTTCTCTCAGACTTATCAACAGGTACTTTAATCCCCCACTTATCCTTAATAAATTGGGCTGTAGCTTGAGATTTCCATTCCAATTTTTGTTCCTGAGAAATTTTTGCTACATGTCTCTCTAAAATCCCCTCCATGGTTGTTCCACTTCGGTTTTTTCGTGCATTGCTATCTAATCCAGTCTCTACTCCATAAACATAATCAACTAATGAACGATTAGCATGTTGTTGTAAAAAATTTAATAAACCAGATTGCTCAATAAATTTCATGTAATCATCTATTCTACTAGTGTCTATCGTTTTGAAATCCAATTGCTCAAAAGTCATATTATCGTTTTCATCTATTGTTAAAACATCTAAAACTTTATCACGACTTGCAATCAAGCTAGGAATTGCTTTTAACAAATTAGGTTGTTTAGTGAACAAGTGTAGTGCTTCTAAATAGATATCATCCTTACCAATTAAGTAGTTTAATGTATTCAACTCTACTTCATACTTCTTGGTCTCACGATTAACTTTATTCCAATTCACATAGTACTCTGGCGTTCTGTTGGTAATTGAAAGCGTAGAAAGAAATTTTCCCAAGCGCTCTTCTGACGGTAATTTATGATAATTTAATAGATTCATAAGATTCCTTTCTTAAAAATATTCACCTTGATTGTTCAACTCAAGTCTATCCATCTCTATATATTTAGTTAAATAATAATCTTGGTATCTGTGATCATGAATAAAATTCGCACCTACAGAAAAAGATTGTTCAGAAATATGTCTACTAAGTTCATCTATATCACCAAATAAAACCTCAATATATCTACCAAAACAATCTGAACGTCCTCTATATTTAGTATCACCCTCAAGTTTCGGATAATTAAATTCCTCAATAATTGCAATATAACTTATTATATTTATAATTTCTTGCAAGGAAAATTTCCCAACATCATTCAATGAAGCTAATACACTTCTTAACTCTTTAATACCATTATCAATTTCTTCTGATGATAGATATCTGTCATTATATAATGGATTATTAATTCTAATTAGTTGGTTTTCAATTAATAAATAATCTGAAATTGTAGATTCTATTGTTGTTAATGGCCTTTGTGAGATTGACCTCAAGACAATATATACTATATTCTTTATTAGTTCTACAGGAAATTTTTCAATATGACATTTTTCTATTATTTCCTTACAGATTGTTATAAAACTTACATCTTCCTCCTTAAATCTCACTAAACAATCGTAAGAATTTCTCTTTAATCGTTTTTTAGTCTCCTCGTTTGTTGCCTTATATCCATAAAATATCAACGTTATATCTTGAGGTGTTATAAGGATTCTAGATTTAGCTTCTTCTCCCTCTTTAATTGACTCGGAAAAACCAGAATGTTCTAAACAGTTAATAAGTTCAAGGCCAAATTCTTTATAAGTTGCATACTCACCTAACTCTAACACTTCTCTATACCTCCAACCTCTTCTTTGCAATTTTTAAATATTCTTTTTCAGCATCGATACCTATAAATCTTCTACCTAATCGCTTTGCAACAACACCCGTAGTGCCACTGCCAACAAATGGATCTAAAATATAGTCTCCTTCTTTAGTAGATGCTAAAATAATACGTTCCAGTAAATATTCTGGTTTTTGTGTTGGATGCTTCCCAGCCCATTTTTCAGCTTTTTTCGTTAACGCTCCTGTCCAAACATCTTTCATTTGTTTACCATCATTCATCTCTTTCATCAAATCGTAATTATAATAATGGCGAGCTTTTTTATCGTTTTTTCTTGCCCATAAAATAGTTTCAGTAGAATGAGTAAAATAACGACAAGATAAATTAGGTGCAGGGTTTGTTTTCTGCCAAGTAATATTATTTAGAATTTTAAAACCTTCTTGCTCTAATGCCATTCCAACTGAGTAAATATTGTGCAGACTCCCTGAAATCCATATAGTCCCATTAGGTTTCAAAACTTCTTTTGCTAAACGTATCCATTTACGATTGAATTCGTGCTTTTCCTCAAAGGAAGAAATCTTATCCCAATCTCCTTTATCAACAGAAACAACTTGTCCCCCAGAATTAGATATCCCCCCGTTACTTAAAAAATATGGTGGGTCAGCAAAGATCATATCCATACTTTCTGGTTTCATTTTTGATAAAAATTTAAACGTATCTGCATGAATAAGAATCATCTTATTTTTATTGTAGTATGGTTTCGTCATCAGGACACCTCCATACTTATATTCGTTATTTTTCATAATTTGTGACTATAATTTCAGATATTTTCCCGCGACTGGAAGACTTAGCTCCATTGGTTCGTGTAGCTTCAACATAATGAATATTGAACTCTTGATACAATTCCTCCACTAAATGACTCGAAGAATTCGATAACATAACATAAGCGCCTGCATCACTTAACCTCTTAAAAGCATCTCTTAATCTAACCTGATCGTCATAAGAAAAACCTTCATGAGTATATGATGTGAAAGCACTAGTATCAGATAATGGAATATAAGGTGGATCGAAATAAATAAAATCCTCTTTCTGAACATTTAAAAGCGCATCTTCAAAATCTCCAGCTTTAATTTCTATTTGATTGCTATTTAGATAAATTGAAATAGCATGTATTAACTCTTCATCAACAATTTTAGGATTCTTATAACGACCGTATGGTACATTAAATTGATTTTTAGAATTTACTCGATACAAGCCATTAAAATCTACTCTAAGCATATACAAAATACGAGCTGCTCTTTGAACATCAGGCATTTTGTTTATTCTATCATCACGATCAACTGAACGTAATTCTAAGTAGTATTCCTTGGAATTATTTTCTTTATGGACTTTTAGCAACTCAATTAATTCATTAGGATTTTCCTTGATTTGTTGATAACAGTTTATTAACTCAGCATTATAATCATTGATAACTGCCTTTTTAGGCGCTAAATCAAAAAATAACGCTCCACCTCCAATAAATGGTTCATAATAATGATTATACGATTCAGGCATTAACTTTTTAATAACCGGTAAAAGTTGACGTTTCCCACCTGTCCATTTAGTAAAAGGCTGTAGATTATAATATTTTAAATTTACATTAGTGTCTAAAGACATGAATATTCCTTTTAAGTGTGATGAAATTATTATAGCACATACTGAACAAAGAATTTGTTTTTATAGTATAAATACAACCGACTTCTAAAAAGAAAAGTTGAAATGTTATTTCAACTTTCTCTTAGACCATGATAAAGGGCATAGAGTTGGCTCTTATTGCGCCCGTATTTTTTGGATACTTCCTTGATAGCCTGATTTTTCTTGCTACCGGATTGGACCAAGCTATCAATTTCAGCCAAGAGATCCGCATCCGCTTTGTCTTCCTTCTCCAGACTTGCACCAGCCACAATCAGGAGGCACTCGCCCTTGAGGGAATTTTCCGCCAGATAGTCTATCAACTCAGAAATCCTTCCTCGTTGGTATTCTTCATAAATTTTGGTTAATTCCCGAACCAAAACCACTGAGCGGTCCCCATAGACTTCCAACATATTTTCCAGCGTGGCCTTGACCCTGTGGGGAGATTCGTAAAATATCTGTGTCTCTGGATAGGATTTTTTACTCTCGAAAAATTCCTTCTGCTGCCCAGACTTACGAGGCAAGAAACCATAAAAAATATGAGGCTGAGGCGCTAAACCACTGGCAATCAGAGCGGAAATCCCGGCGCTAGGGCCCGGAACCGTCACCACAGCAATGTCCTCAGCAATAGCCGCCTTGACCAAATCATGCCCCGGATCCGAAATACTGGGCAAGCCTGCATCAGATACCTGGGCTAGATTTTGACCTGACTTGAGCAAGTCCAGCAAGACCGGTATCTTTTCTTGAGCATTGTGCTCATGAAAGCTGATTTGCCGCGTCTCAATTCCAAAATGTTTGAGTAGAAGACCCGTATTTCTGGTATCTTCGGCCGCAATGACATCCACTTCCTTGAGGGTATTGACCATGCGAATGCTCATGTCGTCCATATTTCCAATAGGAGTCGCTACCAAATACAGCTTGCCGTAGGGCGACTGTCCCTTAAAACTCTTCTGAATCTGCATTTCTACTCCCTGAATAACAACTCATCGCAGAACATGCACTCTGCATCGTTTTCTCGGCGTTGACCATAGAAATCTGTACACACATGAAAACCATCGTAATACAGTTTGCGAAGATTGTCCCGATTTTTATTGATTTTAACCGGTGCTGCTTGCTCTACTTCACCTAGTCGCTCTCTCAGCTTATCATTTTCTAGCTGGAGGACGATATTTTCCTCGACGACACTCTTGAGATTTTTCTTGATGGCCTCTACCTCGGCAAGGGTCACTAAAAGCGTCTGAGAAAAATCATCCAAGGCATCAAATAGTTCTTTTTTATTCATTTTCTGCTCCTATCTTGCTTGGGCACTGGCTTTTAAAATCATGTATTCCAGAGCATTTTGAAAAGACACATTGGCTCGCCACATCTTCTTTGCTTCTAAGAGATCTTCCAGTTTCGTGCGACCTGCCTCGCTTCCAAGTTCCTTGGCCAGCAAGACTTCCAAGATTTTAAAGACCTGCTCCTGTTTATCCTTGTCCTCAGCTAGTTTAGCCAGCTTGGCCACTTGGAGATAAGCCTGATTCTCATTGGTCAGGGTAGCCTTGACAAATCGCTGACTCTCACTGACCAGCTCAAAGAAAGACTTGTTGGACACCAGCTGATCGGCCTCTTCCTGGGTCTGGCTATATGCAGCCAGCAACTCAGCCTGACTTTTGATTAAGCCAGCCTCTTCCAGCTGGTGCTGGAGAGCGACCTGATTTTTCCGAAAGTGGAAAATCTGCGCTCGGCTCTTGATGGTGGGCAGGATCAGATGCTCATCGGCCGTCAAAAGAAAGATGTAAATCTCACTCTGGGGCTCTTCGATGACCTTGAGGAGGGAATTAGCAGCATTGACATGCATCTTATCTGCATCACAGATGATAAAGACCTGTCTGTTGCCTTCCATACCGCTCTGGGAGAAATTTCTCACTAACTCACGAATGCGCTCCGTTTTAATAATGCCATTCACTGGCCGAACAACCGTCACATCTGAGAAATCCTCACTCTCAATCAAGCGACAGGCTCGGCAAGTACCGCAGGGCCAAACTCCCTGACGATTCTCACAAAAGAGACTCTGTGACAAGGTCAAAGCCATGGCAAAACTAGAAAAATTCCCCGAAAATAAATAAGCATGATTAAGCCGCCCTGCTTCTAAGATTTGCTGAAAAGTTTCTGTAAGCTGTGGCTGGGCCTGACGTAAATCTTCTACTGTCATTTTTCTTTGATAAAACGTTCTTTAATAACTGCCAAACTGTCGGCCACGACTTGCTCCAGCGGCTGACTAGCATCTATCTTGACGACACGTTCTGGTTCCTTTTCTAAAATAGCCAGATAGCCTTGACGCACGCGCTCATGCAGGTCGAGACCTTCCAGATCCAAACGATTGACTTCGCGCTCCTGGTCTCTAGCAATGCGAGCCAGACCTTCCTTGACATCAATATCGAAATAGAGGGTCAAATCCGGCTTGAGCCCATCAGTCGCAAACTGGTTGAGCCATTCCACATCGTCAACTGCCAAGCCCCGTCCATAGCCTTGATAAGCCACTGAGCTATCAATAAACCGATCTTGCAGGACCCATGTCCCTTGCTCTAGGGCAGGCAGAACTTTCTCCGCCAGATGCTGACGTCGGCTGGCAATATAAAGCAGCAACTCCGTCTTAGCATCCATGGCTGTATGCCCCTTATCCAAAATTACCTCGCGGATTTTCTCAGAAATAGCCACACCGCCAGGCTCTCTCGTCGTCAGCAACTCACAGCCCATCTCTTTCAGCTGAGGAAGCAAAGCCTCTAAAACACTGGTCTTCCCAGCACCTTCTGGCCCTTCTAGCGATATAAAAACACCTTTTTTCATCGTTTTCCTTTTACATTCATTCTGCCAATGGCTGCAGAAATTCCTATTTTAGTCTATGCTTTATTGTACCAAAAATTATCCCAAAAGCCCATAGAAGAATTTCTCGAAAACTATTTCATATTATTTTCAAAAATGAAAACTTTTGATAAAATAGAGTCAGAAAATTCTTAGGAGAGTCTGATGTTTAAATTTAAAAATATACTGGCCATCATTCTGGGGGCTGGAATTTTTTCTTTTGGGATTCATTATTTGGTAATTCCATTTCATTTGTATGAAGGTGGAGCAACGGGGATCACCTTGATTGTCTACTACCTCTTCAAGATTCCTGTGTCAACCACCAATTTGGTCATCAATATTCCACTCTTTATTCTCGCTTGGAAATTACTGGGAAATCGCACCCTTTACCTTAGTATTTTAGGGACTTTCTCTGTATCAGCTTGGCTTAAAGTATTCGAGATGCTGCCTGCTTCCAAACACTTGCAAGACTATTTCTTTTCTTCCTTGGATGGCGACGTCTTACTGGCCTGCCTTGGAACGGGAATTATCCTTGGAGTTGGCCTAGGCATCATTTTCAATGCCGGAGGGACGACTGGTGGTACCGATATTGTAGCTCGCATCTTCAATAAATATACCAGCATCTCCATGGGCCGCCTCATGCTGACAGTGGACTTCATCGTTATTTCTCTGGTTCTTTTAGTCTTTAAAGATCTACGCATGGTTTCTTATACACTCATGTTTGTCTTTATCACCTCTCGTGTTATTGACTTGATTGCTGAAGGTGGTTTCGCGGGCAAAGGCTTCCTGATTGTCACCAGCAAACCAATAGAACTAGCTGAAGCCATCAATGAAAAACTTGGAAGAGGGGTTACCTATCTGCAAGGACAGGGCTTCTATAGCAAGCAAGATTTGCAAATCGTTTATTGCGTTGTCTCTCGTAACGAAATGCAGCAAATGAAGAAACTCATCAATGACATCGATCCATTGGCCTTTACAACTATTACAGAAGCCCATGAAATCTTAGGAGAAGGCTTTACCTTAGACTCTAATAAACAGCCTATCGTCAAATAAATTAATCCTACAAAAAAGACTTCAGAATGAATAATCATTCTGAAGTCTTTTTTTACTCTAAGTTATTCAATAATTGAATGAGAGTTTCAGCTGAGCGCTTGCCTGCTTCTAGGATAAATTCATCAAAAGTGATATTGGCATCATGGCTAGCTGTATCGCTCATTGCGCGGATGACCATAAAAGGCAAACCAAGAGAATGCGCGGCTTGAGCAATAGCTGCTCCCTCCATCTCGACTGCCAAAACATCAGGAAAATGTTGTTTAATTTGGTCAATCTTGTCCTGTCCAGCGATAAAGCTATCTCCCGTCGCAATCAAGCCGACTCGGCTCGTCTGCTGGGTCTTTTCCAGCACTGCTTTCATCTCCTCAACCAAGTAGCGACTGGCTTCATAGTAGAGGGGTTGCCGTGCCATTTGACCGTAGTCATAGCCAAAAGCTGTCACATCCACATCATGGTAGGCCAAACGATCTGCCACCACTACATCTCCGATTTCTAAGCCCGAGGCCACTGCTCCAGCGGAACCCGTATTGATGACCGCCGTCACCTCAAAATCATTGGCTAAAACAGCCACACTCATGGCTGACATGACTTTGCCGATTCCACTTTCCACCAGGACAACCTCATGATGGCCAATCCGACCAGTATGGTAAACATGCCCTAGGCGCTGGTGTTTCTCAGCCATCTCCAGATGCTCTACCAACAGCTTCGACTCCTCAGGCATAGCTGCGATAATTCCGATTTTCATGATTTATTCTTTCCTTTTTACATTAAAAAGAGGGAGAGGAAGCAGAGTTTCATTTTCTCGTTTCCGTCACTCCCCTTCTTTATCATAGCCAAATAATGGCCGCAATTAAACCAATCAAAAGAAGCACAATCCAGAACAGGATTTTGTTTAACTTAGCCTGAAAAATACTTCGTTTTTGATTTTCGATTCGACGACTTTTGATAACTGTCGGTTCAACTTCAATCTGCAGAGTATCCTGATTAACAGCTTGCCGTGGAGCAGCATAGCCGAAAGTTCCTTTTCTAGCAATAGAAATGACCTTAGTTTCTTCATCGTCCATCAGCAAGGGACCATCAATATGTTCTCCACGATTGGCCCGCTCAATGATTTCATCTGTTAATAAAGCTTTTCCCATTGATCTACGTTCCTATTTATTCAGATTTTTTTGTTGCCAGTATTGAAGGGCCATGATGGTCTTGGCATCGCAGATGTCACCGTTTTGCAGCAACTGATGTGCCT
>NZ_CALIIB010000033.1 GCF_938020365.1 uncultured Streptococcus sp.
TTTTAGTGTTAGGGATGTTTACACCTTTTTGTTTAGCGATAACACCGTCATTTTCAACTTCAACTACAAATTCACGGTTTGCATCGTCTTTTTCTACAACGCGAAGACCAAGTTTACCATCGTCAACCAATACTTGGCGACCTACTTCAACATCATCATAGATATCAAGTCCACCAGCAACGTTCAAAGCAATCACATCGCGAGTTGATTTGATTCCTTGTTTTGTCGCAACGCGGATTTTTTCACCAGTTTTGTATGAGTACTCTTTTGCTTCGCCTTCGAACAATTCTGTACGGATTTCTGGACCTTTAGTGTCAAGAAGGAAACCAACTTTTTTACCAGCGATTTCTTCCGCACGTTTAACAGTTGCCATACGCTCACCTTGTTCTTGATGGTCACCGTGTGAGAAGTTGAAACGGAAAGTGTTTGCCCCTGCTTCAATCAATTTTGCAATATTTTGAGCTGAAGCTTCAACGTCCAGTTTTTCACCCCAGTATCCGTCTTCACCGAATTTTTTACCACCACGGATTTCTACCGCAGGACCTAAAGTTGCAACGATTTTTACGCGTTTGTTCATGATATTAAGAAACTCCTTCTACTATTTGGGGATTTCGCCCCTGATTGACCAATTAAATATTAATGCTGCGATTGAGCTCTGCTAAGCCGATATCAGCTTTGTGTGGATTGTTGACAACGATTTTGCCATCTGCAGTCAGGCTAAAGAGTGCGCCCTCTTCAGCAGTTCCCAAGATTGGGCTTTCCACCATTTTTTCATTACGGATACCTACGGCAACACCACCGATACCTTCTTTAAGTAGTTTAACGGCATGCGCTCCCATACGAGAAGCCAATACACGGTCGCGAGCAGTTGGTGAACCACCACGTTGGATGTGACCAAGTTCAGTCACGCGGAGGTCGCTAGTATCACCAGCTTCTTTCAGCTTTTTACCAAACTCATCTGCTGACATAACACCTTCAGCAAGAACAATGATATTATGCTTCTTACCTTTTTCATAGCCACGTTTGATGCTGGCAACGATATCTTCAATCTTGAAGCCTTCTTCAGGAATGATAATTTCATCTGCACCTGTAGCAATACCTGCCCAAAGTGCGATATCACCAGCGTTACGTCCCATTACTTCAACAACGAAAGTACGACGGTGACTGGATGATGTATCACGGATCTTGTCGATCGCATCCATTGCAGTTGTAACAGCAGTATCAAAACCGATAGTGAAATCTGTTCCGACAATGTCATTGTCAATAGTTCCAGGTACACCAACAGCTGGGAAGCCATGCTCTGTTAAGCGCATCGCACCATGGTAAGAACCGTCTCCACCAATAACAACTACACCTTCAATGCCGTGTTTCTTCAGTTGTTCGATTCCCTTTAATTGCCCTTCAAGTTTTGCAAACTCAGGGTAGCGTGCTGAATGAAGGAAAGTTCCTCCACGAGAAATAATGTCTCCAACTGAAGTCGCATCGAGTGGATAAATATCACCAGCAACCATTCCAGCGTAGCCGCCATAAATCCCATAAACTTCCATTCCTTCGGAAATTGCTTTACGAACAACTGCACGAATAGCAGCATTCATACCAGGGGCATCTCCACCACTGGTCAAAACAGCAATACGTTTCATTTCGTAATGTGCTCCTTTATCTTTTTAACATTCTTATAGATTATACCACAATCAGAATAAAAATTCTCTTATTTTCCTGATTTTTTACCGAAAAACCGTTTTCATGCTGTAATTTTCTAGTTCAGCTTGAAGTTGGTCTGATTTTTGAACCTGAAAACCTGATGCAGGAACCGTTTTTTTCTCATTCTCGTAGCGTAGCACCACGGGAATATCCCCTGGGTATCGCTGCAGGATCTCCGCAATCTGCCTGTCGTGACTAGTATCAGCTAATTGGATCCAAAAGCGTTCTGAGCTTGCTTTCTCCACCTCTGCTAGAACCATCTGTAGTCTGCCATCCCTCTCCTGAATTTTTCCAGTCAGATAGTAATAGCCTTTTTCTTGGATTTGCTTGGCAAAACGACGGTAAACCTCTGGAAATAAAGTGACATCCAACTTTTTCTTCGTATCTGTCACTTGCATAAAAGCCATGTTTTCACCATTTTTTGTGCGAATAACCTTGATAGACTGGACTTCAACTAGAATGGTCGCCTTACTATTATCGGCCAACTCTTCAATCCAGACAAAAGAACGATTGGCTTTCTTGGCTAGGCTAATGAGCGGGTGATCACTAAGGCCAATTCCAATCAAGGCTTGCTCCTGCTCAAACTTTTCTGCAGCAGTAAAATCCTCGGCATCCGTCCATGAATAGCTAGTATCAGCAAATAAACTCCCCAACTCATCTGCAAAGACAAAAAGATTCGGTAGATTGTGCAAAATCTTCTGTCGATTGGGCTCAAAAACATCAAAGAGCCCTAATTGCACCAAAGGACTTAAAAGTGGCAACTTATGATAACTCTGCGGCAGGCGTAAAATGAAATCTTCCACACTGCTAAAGGGATTCTTTTGACGCTCTTCTATGATCCAGAAAGCAAAATCTCTTGGCAAGCCCTTGATATTTTTCAGGCCAAGATAGATTTTTCGCTCCTGAAACTTATCTTTATAGGGAATGTTATGGATGGTCAAGGGAGCTAGCTCAAAGCCAAAGCCGAATGCATCTGTTATATAGTCCGAGCTAGAATAATTAAGCATGACATCAAAGAAGATGTCTGGATAGTGAGCCTTGAAATAGGCCAGCTGAAAAGCTAGAGCCGAGTAAGCATAGGCGTGGCTACGGTTGAAGCCATAGCCGGCAAATTTCTCCATGACCGCAAAGACTTCCTTGGCCTTGGTCTCTGAGTGCCCCAATCTGACAGCTCCCCTGACAAATTCTTCCTCCATTTTATGCATTTCAGCAGCATTTTTCTTGCCCATCGCTCGTCGTAAAATATCGGCCTTCCCCAGACTAAAACCACCAAAACGCTGGGCGACCTGCATGACCTGCTCTTGGTAAAGCATGATGCCATAGGTTGGAGCCAAGATATCCTCCAAGCTCGGATCAATCATCTCCACGCGCTCGCGACCATGCTTGCGCTTGACAAAGTTATCAATATAGTCACTAGCTCCGGGACGATTGAGAGAGGTGGTAGCCACTACTTCTTCAAACTGGACGGGTTGGACTCTTTTCAAAAGACTGATGGCACCCGCTTGTTCAAACTGGAAAATACCCTTGGTATTACCCGCTGCAAAGAGGCGTAGAGTTTCCTCATCTTCCAGGTCAATACCAGCAATATCAATATCAACTCCGTATTTGTCTAGAGTCGCTTCTTTCATCCGCTGGACAAAGGTCAAATTGCGCAGGCCCAGAAAGTCCATCTTAAGCAGTCCATTACTTTCCACACCGTGGGCATCGTACTGGGTGAGATACATATCCTCCCCGTATTTTAAGGGGATTTGATTGGTCAAATCATCGTCACTCATGACGACACCTGCCGCATGGATTGAGGTCTGGCGTGGATTTCCTTCGATTTTTTTGGCAATTTCAAAGGCCTTCTGATATTCTAGTTTGCTATTGATAATCTGACGAAAAGCTATATTTCGCTCATAAGCAGTGGTTAAGTTGTCTCGAAAGCCGATTTTTTTGGTCATATTGGTCAGCTCGTACTCTGGCAAACCAAAGCGCTTAAAGACATCTCGGATGGCCTGCTTAGCCCCAAAGGTTGAATAGGTCACAATCTGAGCCGCATGCATGCTACCATAACGATCTCGGACATAGCGAATAAACTCCGGCCGATACACATCGGGAATATCAATATCAATATCGGGCATGGTATAGCGCTCTAGATTTAGGAAACGTTCAAACAGCAGGTTCTTTTCTACTGGGTCAATGCCTGTAATTTCCAAAGCATAGGCCACCAGACTGCCAACTGCAGATCCACGGCCCATCCCCATGTAATAACCTTGACTGCGGCCAAAGCGCAGCAAATCCCAGACAATAAGGAAATAATCATCAAAGCCCATCTGATGAATGACATCCAGTTCCTGATCCAGCCTTGCTTGATAGACTTCACCTGCAAGTCCTCGCTTGGCTAATCCTGCCTCAGCTAACTCCCGCAGCTCCTCTACAGCAGGACGCTCAGGATTGAAGCGCGGAAGCTTCAACTCGGTGTTGATTTCATAGTGAACATCAGCTATCAATTGTTCCAAATTGGGCAAACTCTCTGGAAAGTTTTCAGCGAAAGCTTCTTCTAAAGAGGCTGGGGCTAATAAAAACTCATGGCTCGACAGGTGACCGACCTCTCGCAAGCTGATATTATCCCGAATCGCCCTCAGCATTTGCAAGGTTTCTAAATCTCCCTGCTCAAAGTAGCGAACCGTATGCAAGGGCAGAACTGGCCTAGTCAATTCCTGCCTTGGCGTATCTGGAAAGACCCCAACGTAAAAGTCCAAGCCCAGATCAAGCTGATCCACACCTTCAAAGATTGGTACAATCAGAGCCAGCCCTTTAAAAAGATGTTGAAAGTCTTCCCAATTTTGACGATTCATCATTTTTAGAGTCGAAATCTTCATCAAATTGCGATAGCCCTGACTATCCAAGGCTAGCAGTCTCAGATTGAGAAGATTACCATCTTTATAAATTTCCATTTCCAGACCTAGCAAGGGCTGAAGTCCTGCTGCTTTTGCCTCCTCTAGGAAATGATAAGCCCCATAAAGATTGTCCACATCCATCATGCCTAGACTTTTGTAGCCCAAGTCCTTGGACCGTTGAACATATTTTTTGATAGAGACTAAACTATCCATAAAGCTATAAACAGTCTTGGTATCTAGTTGCGTAATCACAAAATTCTCCTTGATACAGCTACGATAAATGATGCCTACTAGTAAAAAGAAGACAGAAAACAATATATTTTCACTTCTTTATTTTTTCGTTTTACTGAAAATCTATCCCAAGCTCTAACTAGCCTATTTCTTCTTAACCTTCGTCAGTCAAGTAAGTAGAACAAGAACTAATTTCAGCATTCCTGCTTCTATTATACCTAAATTTCTACAAAGAAGAAACTCAGAGTCTTTTATATTCGGCGACTGTGTTTAACTAAAATAAAAAATGAGACAGAACTAAATTCTTTTAAAATTTAATTCTGTCCCATTCCGTATCAATTTTATTATTTACGAGTTGATTTACGTTCATTGATCGTATGAGCTAGGAGAACTTCACGCTCTTCCAACTCTTCTTTATGCATAATCTTCGTCAGCATCCGCATACTAATCGCACCGATGTCATACAGAGGTTGTCCGATAGTAGACAGATTAGGGCGAGTAAAGCGAGCAATTTGCGAATCATCGCTAGTAATGATTTCAAAGTCTTCAGGAATACGAACACCTCGATCAGCCAAACCATTAAGCAAACCTGCTGCCAACTCATCTCCGGTCACAAAGGCCGCCGTAGCCTTTGAAGCAATCAGACGTTCAGCTAGATGATAACCGTCATCGTAGCTATACTTAGACTCGAAGACCAAGCCTTCGCTATATGAAATTTTCTTGACCTTCAGAGCTTCTTTGTAGCCAGACAAGCGAATTTTACCATTGATATCATCTACCAAAGGACCGCTGACAAAAGCAATTTTCTTGTTGCGCTTAGCCAATAGTTCCACAGCATCAACCGTTGCCTGTTTATAATCAATATTGACACTTGGTAACTGATGCTCTACATCCACCGTGCCCGCTAGAACCACTGGTGTCCGTGAACGTGAAAATTCTGAGCGGATTTTCTCTGTCAGATGGTAACCCATAAAAATAATACCATCTACTTGCTTAGAGAAAAGGGTATTAACAACCGAAACTTCCTTGTCATCATCTTCATCGCTGTTTGCCAGGACGATATTGTACTTATACATTTCGGCAATATCATCAATCCCTTTGGCTAAAGTAGAGAAGTAACTATTCGTGATATTGGGAATTACAACACCAACTGTGGTCGTCTTTTTGCTGGCCAAACCACGGGCAACTGCATTAGGACGATAGTCAAGACGTTCAATTACTTCTAGTACTTTCTTTCGTGTATTTTCTTTTACATTCTTGTTACCATTTACAACTCGGCTGACTGTCGCCATTGAAACTCCCGCTTCACGGGCGACATCATAAATGGTTACTGTGTCGTCTGTGTTCATATAGTTTCCTTTCTTTTGTTGAAAATATCGTTTTCATTTTTCTACACTTATCATTGTATCACTAATTGTAAACACTTTCAAGTATTTTAGCGCACAGATATGAAAACTTTTTCATTTTTTATTTACACGAATCGCAGGAAATGAATTATTGACTCAAAATAGTTTAAACTCAATAAAAAATCGGCTCAAAAGCCGATTCTTTTATATCATTTAAAACTGCTTATACATCAACCAGAATTTCGTAGTCCTGTCGCAATTCCATTGATGGTAATGTGGATCAAACGTTCTTGTTCTGGTGAAAGTTCTCCTCGACGCTGACGCTTGATCAGCTCAAGCTGGATATAGTTCAAAACATTGAAATAAGGCATCCGATAGTTCAAGCTATCCTTGAGATAGGCATTTTCTGCTAAGAGCTCGTCATGGCCTTCAATCGCCAAGATAACATCCTTGGTCAACTGCCATTCATCTAGGATTGTATTGAAAATATCGCGTACATTTTGGTCTTCACAAAGTTGCGCATATTCAAAAGCGATATTCATATTGGACTTGGACAGCACCATATCAACATTTGATAGGAGGGACTGGAAGAATGGCCATCTCTGATACATAAATTGAAGGAAGGCAAGATTCTTTTCAGGATCTTCATCGATAAATTCTTTGAAGCTAGAGCCAACGCCATACCAACCAGGGAACATAACCCGACTTTGAGACCACGAGAAGACCCAAGGAATGGCTCTCAGGCCGCCGATCTCGGTGATCGTTTTACGGGCTGCTGGACGAGAACCAATATTAAAGCTAGAAATGGCCTTAATAGGACTAGACTCAAAGAAATAGTCATAGAAACGTTCGTCGCCAAAGACTAGATCGCGATAGATTTGGTAGCTTCGATCAACTACTCGATCCATCACTCTCTCATATTCATTGGTCGTATTACTATCACTCTTCTTATAGCTTATCATACGGTTAATAGCCGCCGATACAAGCATTTCCAGATTGTAGTAAGCAGCGTCCTTATTACCGTATTTATTGCCGATGACCTCACCCTGCTCTGTCAGGCGGATACGATCATTGATACTCCGCAATGGTTGTGAAGTGATTGCCTCATAGGTTGGGCCACCGCCACGACCGACAGTTCCACCACGACCATGGAAGAAGGTAATCTTGACGCCAAACTTATCACCAATGGCTGTCAGCTGTTGCTGAGCCTTGTAGAGTGTCCAGCATGATGATAAATAGCCACCGTCCTTGTTACTGTCTGAGTAGCCCAGCATGATTTCTTGGTAGTTATTTTTAGAAGCAATCCATTTTTGAGCAATTGGCAGAGACAGATATTTCTCCATAGTATCGCAGGAATTATCTAGGTCCTCAATCGTTTCAAACAGAGGAACAATCTGCACACGCGCACCTTCTTCATCGATCAAGCCGACTTCCTTGAGCATAATCGCAAGCTCTAGTAGATCTGATACGCTAGTGGAATGAGAAATAATATTTTGCTTGATAACATCTTCGCCAATCGCATCCTTAAGCTGACGAGCCGTCTTGAAAATCTCCAATTCTTTTTGTAGAAGTTCAGACTTAGGTGTATGAGTGGCTGACAGGATCCGTGGATCCTCCAGAAGCTGCTTGAGGAGAACTTGGCATTTTTCTTCCTCTGACAAGCTGCTGTAATCTTTCACAATATTAGCAGAAGCCAAGAGCTCCGCCACACAAGCCTCATGGACACTGGAATCCTGACGCATGTCAATGCTGGCCAAGAAGAAACCAAAAATGTCAACTGCTTGTAGCAATTCAGTAAGTTCTCCGGTCACCAGAGCTTGTCCATTGTGCTCCAGCAAAGAATCACGAATAACAAGAAGATCTTCCTTAAACTCTTGCGCATCTTTGTAAGATGGAAGTTGTTCTTTTCGTAATTCATCTAAACTACCACTAAGTTTAGACTGGATATAATTTGGAATGATTTCTCTACCATTATGGCTGACCGAGGTAGCAGCATTTGCATGCAGGACGGCTTCAGCTTTATCAGCCAAACGATGCCCTTCACCGGAGAAATTACCTTCTTTCAGATAAAGTAAGGTCTGAATCAACTTGGACTGAATGTAATGAAAAGCACGGCGATAAGGCTCATTTTCCCGATAAACAGACTTGTCGCTTGACAAAGCTGCCATCTTGGCTACAGCTTCACTTGTTTTTGAAAGATTAGTAGACAGGGAGAAGTTACGATAGAGCGTATAAACCTTGTCAATGTAGTAGTTCAGAATAACTTCGCTCTGAACCGTTGCAGACAATTTCAGAGTTTCAGCAGTTACAAATGGATTCCCATCCCGGTCACCACCAATCCACATTCCCATGGTGATCGGCTTAGGATTTTCCAAATGGATTCCTTTTTCTTCTGCTAAGCGTTTATACTCTAGCATCAGGTTCGTGATTGCTTGAAGAAAAGAACTGTTATAGTATTCCATAACGTTAGTGATTTCATTGGTAACCTTAAGTTTCTTTTCCCGAATCATATCGGTCTGCATCATCAGCTCGATATAGCGACGGAGATTGGCTAACCATTTCTTTTCGTTCACCAGACCAGCTTTAACATCACGATGCTGGCGCAACAGTGTGTGAATATGATTAGTCAAATCCAACATGGTCTTGCGCTGAACCTGAGTCGGATGAGCAGTCAAAACAGGAACAACATTTAGATTTTCCAGGATTTCCTGCGCATTTTCTCGTGTGGAAACTAAATCAATCGTCGTCGAAAGCTTACCAAGGTAGTCTTGGTCAATATTATTTTGATGATTGATCTCATAAGCCAAGTCAACATCTTCAGAAATATTGATGAGCAGAGGTAAAATAGCAAAATAGCGTGAGATATAGACCATATCATCCGTGGATAATTCTTCTACTACTGCTTTCAGCTCTTGGTATTTAGATTGAACTGCTAGTTCTTCAATCATGGAGATTTTAGCAAAAGTGTCAGGACTGAGTATATCCCGTGTAATATCTACCAACAAGTCCGTTAAGATAGAAACTTCTTCTCGAATCATTTCTTTATTGCTATAATTTTCTAATTTTGTAAATGACATTATTTACACCTTTCTATTGTTGAAGAGCTAACATACAAGAAGATCTTTTAGGATTGACTTACTTCTAGTTCCTGATACATGGCGTTTCGTCGCTCATTGGCATCAATATTTAAAACAAAGGCAATGGCAACTGATAGAACCAACAAACTATTTCCCCCCTGAGATAAGAATGGGAAGGTTACACCGGTTGAAGGAATCAAGCCCGAAATACCACCAATATTGACAAAGGTTTGCATCAGAATCATACCGCCAATTCCCAAAGCCATCATAGAATTAAATGGATCCTTAGCCCTTGTACCTACGAGAATAATTCGTAAAATCAAGAAAAAGAGCAGGGCTAAAATTAAAGTAGCTCCAAAGAATCCGACTTCTTCAATAACAATCGAGAAAACAAAGTCTGTATGAGCCTCTGGTAGGTAACCTCGTTTTTCGATGGAGTTTCCTAAGCCTAAGCCAAACCAGCCACCATTACTCATCGCATAGTAAGAATTGGCCAGCTGGTGGCCTGAGCCAGACAAATCGTCGAAAGGGTTGAAAAAAGCACTAAAACGCTTTGCAACATACCCAAAAACAGGAACTTGCTCAACACGCTTGACACCTATCAGCCAAATACTTGCTAAAACTGCTGCCGACCCTCCTACAACAGCACCCAGCATGGTCGAGAACCATCTGTAAGCAACTCCGCTGGTGGAAATTACAATCAAAACTGTTAAGAGCAAAATGGTCGCATTTCCTAAGTCGGGCATGATAACCACCAGGCCTATCAAGAAAGCAACAATAACTCGCCAATCCGTAACAGCACGCGGAATCAACTGATTAAAGGTGATTGCTTGATAATCATATACTTCTATTTGTTCTTGTTTCTTAGAAAACTGTAGGGCCAAATACCAGACCAAAATAATCTTCAGATATTCTGCCGGCTGAGCAGTAACTGGGCCGATTTTTAGCCAACCGTGTGCCCCATTGATCGTTCCTGTGATAAAGCGTGAGAGTAAAAGCAGAATAATTTCAGCTATGATAACAAACGTAATCACTCCTGGCCTCTTCAGAAAATCCAGCTTCATTCGGTAAATAATCCCAATCATCACCAAGCTGAAGAGCCAAAAACCTGCTTGAGTGGCGACCATTCGAAAACTATTGAGCCCATTTTGAATGAGGATGGGGCTCGTCGTGGAATAAACGACAATCAAGCCAATGCCAGATAACAGCATGTACGGAATCAAAATTGAGTAATTCAATAAATGCTTTTTGTCAATTTTCATATTTCACCAATTTATTCTAAAAATTCAAACTTCATTATACCACTTTTTGATTCGAAAAAAAAGCATTAGGATGGCTTCAAAAGATATTTACTTATTTATCGCCTCAAAAATCCAATTATTTCAAATTGTTTTATCTTCTATTGCAATCAGATTACATTTTCGCATTTCGCTGGAAATATAGATAAATACTTTGCTTTTCTATTTATTTTACGTTACAATGAAACAGTATGAGAAAAAGGATTAAACCGCTTGCACTCTTGCTATTCTTTGCTTGCTTTATTCTATATATTGTCATAAGCAAACACCATCTTGATGTGCAAATTAAACAAGCCCGAACAAAAAAAACTCAAGTCAGTCAGGTGACAACCAAGAAAAAAAAGGAGGAAGCTCCTTCAGACGAACCTGAGGAAGAATTGCTTAATAAGCCTATCGTTGACCTTTCCGGTTGGCAATTGCCCAGCGAAATAGACTATGATACCTTATCAACAAATATTTCTGGTGCTATCATTCGCGTGCATAGTGGAGCTCAAGCAAAAAAAGAAAATGTTGCCACTCATTTAAATGGACTTGACAAATCATTTGCCACCCATATCCAAGAGTTTCAAAAACGGGGGATTCCTGTAGCTGTCTATGCTTATATAGCAGCAGGCAATATCAAAGAAATGGAAAAAGAAGCTGAAAGCTTCTACAAGGCCTCTTCGAAATATAAACCTACCTTTTACTGGCTTGATGTTGAAGAAAAGACCATGGGCGACATGAACGCAGGAATCGAGGCCTTTCGTGCCAAGCTTGAAAGTCTTGGAGCTCAAAATATTGGTATCTACATCGGTACCTATTTCATGGAAGAGCATAGTATCTCAACTGAGAAATTCACTGCCGTTTGGATTCCGACTTATGGCTATAATGACGGCTACTATAACGCTGCTCCAAATACTGAACAGCCCTATGACCTACATCAATACACCTCAGAAGGTAAATTGGAAGGTTTCCCACATAACTTAGACCTCAACCAGCTCTCTCCCGTACAGGATAAAAAAGAGACTTATAAGAAATTATTTTCAACACCAAAATAAAAAAGATGCAAGATAACTGTTAGGAAATCTTGTATCTTTTTTCTCTGTACAAGATATTTTTCTTGCTTTTTTCAGAAAAGTATGTCGCTTTATGGTACAATAGTCTAATGAAAAAACATGTAGGGAGATATTATGATTTCATGGATTGCTAGAGTTTTAAAAGGAATGATTATCGCACTTGGCTTCATTCTGCCTGGTGTATCTGGCGGTGTATTAGCCGCGATTTTGGGGATTTATGAGCGAATGATTCGTTTTTTAGCCCATATCAAAGAAAATTTTGTCGAGAATGTTCTCTACTTCACTCCTGTAGCTATTGGGATGGTTTTAGGGATCGCAGCCTTCTCCTATCCAGTCAATCTCTTGCTGGATAATTACAAGGTTATCGTTCTCTGGGGCTTTGCTGGAGCCATCATCGGCACCATTCCCAGCCTAATCAAAGAATCCGTCAAGGAATCCGACAGAGATCGAGCCGATACTGTTACTTTCTGGCTTAGTTTCATCTTGTCAGGGATCTTTCTTTACTCGCTGAATGGAATGGTGGGAACATTGCCAGCTAACTTCCTGTCCTTTGTTTTAGCGGGTGCTCTTATCGCTTTAGGAATCTTGATTCCGGGACTCAGTCCTTCAAATCTGCTATTGATTCTAGGACTCTATTCTCCCATGCTGACAGGATTTAAACGCCTGGATTTATTTGGCACCTTCCTGCCAATCGGCATCGGTGGCGCTCTGGCTCTGATTCTCTTTTCAAAAGCCATGGATTACATTTTGAAGCATTATCATTCCCGAGTTTACCATTTTATCATTGGCATTGTATTGTCCAGCACCTTGCTCATTGTCCTCCCTCAAAGTGGCAACAGTGAGAGCATTAGTTATGCAGGAGTATCCATTTTTACACTCGTTCTTGCTGCCTTTTTCTTTGGATTAGGTATCTGGCTAGGAATTTGGATGTCTCAATTAGAAGAGAAATATAAATAATGGCTAAAAAGACAAAACTCAAAAAAACACTGGTTGAGCAAATTTTAAACAAGGCAAAAATCGAACACCAAGGCTTGCAGATTAATGCCTTAGATGATAGCCTGACAGAGGAATTTGACCGCTCGCAAATTTATAAAACACTGGCTTTAAACGGAGATAAAACAGGAACAGTCATTGGCATCCTACCTATCACCGAACATCTGTCCGAAAAGAAATTAGCAAAAATTTCAGGCAATAAAAAAGTCAGCATGATTCCGCAGAAAGATTTAGAAAAAACGACTGGTTACATCCATGGCGCTAATAATCCTGTCGGCATTCGCCAAAAGCACTCCTTCCCCATTTTCATTGACCAAACGGCTCTGAGTCGCGAAAGCATCATTGTTTCTGCTGGTGAGGTCGGCCGTAGCATCCAGATCAAGGCTCAGGACTTGGCTGACTTTGTTCAAGCACAGTTCGCAGACTTGAAAGAGGACTAGGCTATTCGCTTCAAAAGGAAAAAGGATCTTGATATGAAATTGTATTTTATCCGACATGGAAAAACCGAATGGAATCTAGAAATGCGTTTCCAAGGGGCAAGCGGAGATTCTCCACTGCTGGCGACATCCATTGATGAGCTCAAGCGCTTGGGCAAGCATTTATCAAACGTTCAATTTGATAAAATCTACTCTAGCGATTTGCCTCGCGCTTGCCGTTCTGCAGAAATTATCCAAAGTGAAAACCAGTATCAAACCGATATTGTTCCAACTCCTCAACTCAGAGAGTGGGCTCTTGGAAAACTAGAAGGAGCCAAAATTGCTACTGTAGAAGCCACTTATCCTCAGCAGATGTGGGCCTTCCGCCACGATCTATCCCAGTTTGATCACCAACTATTTGAAGCAGAATCCGTCGCTCAAACTACCAATCGGACAATTGCCTTCGTGAAGTCTCTCAAAGAGAAAGGTTATCAAAATGTCTTGATTGTCGGACATGGAGCCAACCTAACTGCCAGCATTCGTCGCCTGCTCGGTTACGAAACATCTTTGCTCCGTATGGACGGAGGCTTGGCCAACGCTAGTGTCACCATTTTGGAAACAGACGATTTTGACTCTTTCAAGTTACTTGCTTGGAACAACTTAGATTACATGCTAACAGATAAAACTGCGAATCTTTAAACATCGCAGTTTTTCTATTTTTATCGATAATTATTGCTGAATTTCCTTTTATTTTGTGATAGAATAGAAGGGAAAGCCTTAGGAGGAAGAAAATGACTACTGAACATATTGAAGAACTAAATGACCAGCAGATTATTCGCCGTGAAAAAATGGCTGCGCTAGCTGAGCAAGGAATTGATCCATTCGGAAAACGTTTTGAACGCACTGCAAATTCTGCTCAACTTAAAGAAAAATACAGCGACAAATCCAAAGAAGAATTACATGAATTGAACGAAAAAGCAACTATTGCTGGTCGTTTGATGACCAAACGTGGAAAAGGGAAAGTCGGCTTTGCCCACATCCAAGACCGTGAAGGCCAAATCCAGATTTACGTTCGTAAGGACGAAGTTGGTGAAGAAAACTATGAGATTTTCAAAAAGGCTGACTTGGGTGACTTCTTGGGAATTGAAGGCGATGTGATGCGCACAGATATGGGAGAACTCTCTATCAAAGCAACGCATATTACTCACCTTTCAAAAGCTCTGCGTCCCCTTCCAGAGAAATTCCACGGTTTGACTGACGTTGAAACTATCTACCGCAAACGTTATTTGGACCTGATTTCCAACCGCGAGAGCTTTGAGCGCTTTGTCACTCGTTCAAAAATCATCTCAGAAATTCGTCGCTATCTTGATGGACAAGGCTTTCTTGAAGTTGAAACACCTGTTCTCCACAACGAAGCAGGCGGTGCTGCTGCTCGTCCATTCATTACCCACCACAATGCTCAAAACATTGACATGGTGCTACGGATTGCAACTGAGCTTCACTTGAAACGCCTTATCGTCGGTGGTATGGAACGCGTCTATGAAATTGGCCGTATCTTCCGTAACGAAGGGATGGATGCCACTCATAACCCTGAGTTCACTTCTATCGAAGTTTACCAAGCCTATGCTGATTTCCAAGACATCATGGACTTGACAGAAGGCATTATCCAACATGCTGCTAAAGCAGTTAAAGGTGATGGTCCAGTCAACTACCAAGGCACTGAGATCAAGATCAACGAGCCATTCAAACGTGTTCATATGGTGGATGCTATTAAAGAGATCACTGGCGTAGACTTCTGGCAAGATATGACCTTCGAAGAGGCTGCTGCCTTGGCTAAGGAAAAGAAAGTACCAGTTGAAAAACATTATACTGAAGTTGGACACATCATCAATGCTTTCTTTGAAGAATTTGTTGAAGAAACCTTGATTCAGCCAACCTTTGTCTACGGTCACCCCGTTGCTGTGTCACCTCTGGCTAAGAAAAACCCAGAAGACCCACGCTTCACGGACCGCTTTGAGCTCTTCATCATGACCAAAGAATATGCCAACGCCTTCACTGAGTTGAACGATCCAATCGATCAATTATCACGTTTTGAAGCACAGGCAAAAGCTAAAGAACTGGGCGATGACGAAGCAACTGGTATCGACTATGATTACGTTGAAGCTTTGGAATACGGTATGCCACCAACTGGAGGCCTCGGAATCGGTATCGACCGTCTTGTAATGTTGCTCACAGATGTGACTACCATTCGCGATGTATTGCTCTTCCCAACAATGAAGTAATCTCAAACTTACACAATTTTTAAAAAACAAATCCCACTGGAATTCCAGTGGGATTTTTCACATGACAAAAAGTCTGGTTTCCCAGACTTTTGCTCACATTATTCATATCTCAGCGCTTCAATCGGATCTAATTTAGATGCTTTATTGGCTGGCAGGATACCAAAGACAATCCCAACCATGGCTGAGAAGACAAGGCTTCCAACTGCTGCAGTAGCGGAGACAACTGGTGGGCCTCCAAATACGTTTTCAGGCACGACTGCAGCTAGCAGAGCATTGATTCCGTAGGCAAGGCTAAGACCAAGCAGGCCACCGATAAGGGTCAATACCATGGATTCAATCAAGAACTGTGTGAGAATATTTCCACGCGTTGCTCCAAGAGCTTTTCGCAAACCAATTTCCCGTGTCCGTTCTGTAACGGATACTAGCATAATATTCATCACACCGATACCACCAACAAAGAGGGAAATTCCTGCAATAGCTCCGATAACACCGGTCATAGTTCCTGTGATTTGATTGTACTGCTCCAGCAAGGTATCCATATTCAGGATTTGATATTCTCCTTGACGAGCTCCTGAGAGAACCGTCAATTCTTTGGCTGCTTCTACACCAACTTCGTTGATACGATCCACTTCTGGTACATAGATATAGACAGTTGCAATTTCATCTGTCTGAAATTCAGAAGCCACTTGTGTATTAGCCATCAAGGCGCTACCTGAGCTCATACTCCTGCTCTGACCAGCATTGGGATCCTTATAGATACCAACAACTCGGTAGTTGCTGTCACCGACTGAAACTACTTTATTCAGGGCTTCCGCACTACTTCCAAACAGGCTGGTTGCCACTGTTTCATCAATCATCATTACATTAGAAAAACTTTGATAGTCACTAGGCAAGAGAGTCCGTCCAGCTAAAATCTCATATTTTCTAATTTTAAAGAATGTAGCATTCACTCCCGTAATGTTGACCTTATCAGACTTCTTGTTTTGGTAAGAAAAGTCAGCTGTCGAACCATTGGTCACATAATAACCCTTGACTCCATCAATCTTCAATAGCTCCTTGACCCAAGACTCTTGGACAACAGGTGGTTCCTCTAGTATCTCACTATCTGCATCTTGACCACCATTGACCTCCATCAAATTAACTCCCATCGTATAATTATTTTTAGTAGGAGAATAAAGCAAGCTGACATACTTCTGTTCTTTTGTGATGCTCTTGGTGACTCCCTGTTGCATTCCATTTCCCAGTGCCAAGATGACGACAACAGACGCAACCCCGATGATAATCCCAATCATGGTCAGAAAAGCCCGCATCTTATGCCCAAGAATGGAACTAATGGCAAATTTAAAATTTTGCATTAATCACGTTCCTCCTTCTCAGCGCTATCTGAAGAGATGACTCCATCACGAATGACAATCTGACGCTTAGCATAGGCAGCAATTTCAGGTTCGTGAGTAACCATGATAATCGTTTTTCCTTCAGCGTTCAACTCCGTCAAGAGTTCCATAATTTGCTCCCCAGTTTTGGTATCGAGGGCTCCTGTAGGCTCGTCGGCAAGAATAATCGAAGGATTGTTTACCAAGGCACGCGCAATGGCAACACGTTGCTTCTGTCCCCCAGACAACTCTGACGGCAAGTGAGTCATACGAGTGCCTAAATCTACTTTTTCTAAATACTGCTTAGCTAAATTTTTTCGACTTCCTTGTGACGCCCCTGCATAAATCAGCGGGAGTTCCACATTTTGAAGTGCGTTTAATTTAGACAAGAGGAAAAATTGCTGAAAAACGAAGCCGATTTGATTATTTCGAACCTTGGCCAATTTCTTATCACCCAAGTTTGCAACATCTTCATTTTCTAAAAAATACTCGCCAGTAGACGGGCGATCCAACATCCCGATAATATTCATCAGGGTGGACTTCCCGGAACCAGACGGCCCCATGATAGCCACAAACTCGCCCTCTTCAACTGTCAAATTGATATTTTTTAAGACTTTAAGTTCTTGATCACCATTCCGATAGGTTTTATTAATATTTCGTAGATCAATGAGTTTTTTCATCCGCTTTCACCTCTTGACCATCTTTCAAGCTATCTGTTGGATTAGTGATAACTTTACTGTCTTTTGTCAAACCAGATGAGATTTCTTGATTTTCAGCATCAGCATTTCCTAAGGTTACTTCCACTTTCTTCGCTTTACCTTTTTCGACAGTCCAAACGTAGTTCTTGTCTCCGTCTGAGATGATACTGCTTGCTGGTACAAGAATCCCTTTTGTATTGTTTTTCACTTCAACGCTAACAGAGAAACCTTGCTTCAAATCACCAATTTCACTTGTAATATCGACTGTAAATGGATATTTTGCAGAGGAAGCCGCGCCACTTGTATTGGTTGATGAAGCTTGCTGTCCGTCCTTAGGATAGTTGGAAATATAGCTAATTTTACCTGTCCATTTTTTGTCAGGATATACTTTAGAAGTAATGCTTACTTCTTGTCCAACTGACAAATTAGCCAGATTGTACTCAGAGAGTTCTCCCTTGATTTGAAGGCTACCGTTGCTGACAATATGCACCAAGGTTTGGTTGGTTCCTGTTGTTGATTTGGATACATCGCGATTTACTTCTACTACTGTCCCCTCAACAGTACTTGTAACAGTCGCTGCATTCAACAAAGCTTGCGCCTTGTTCATATTGTCCACAGCGTCTGAACGTGCATCGCGCAAATCAGCCAGTTGAGAATCGACGGTACGTTGAGCAGAAGCAAGGGACTTACTATCCGTCTCTTCATCGCCAGTTTTTTCTACTGTCGCCCCATTAGTCTGTAAGTCATTAATCTGACGGTCAGCCTTATTGACAGCACGAACTGCTGCATCATAATTTGCTTGAGCTTCTGTGCTCTTATATTGAACAAGTGCTTGTCCTACAGCTACTTGGTCGCCAACATTGACTAGGACGGACTCCAAGTCGCCCTTGGTAGCATCATAATAAACATATTGCTCTGAGTTAGCCGTTACGGTCCCCGTCAACAGGACAGATGAGGCTATGCTACCTTCTTTTGCCTGCTGCACAATTGGTGCAACTTCCTTAGGTTCTGTTGTAGAACTAAGATTACTCAGGACTATTGCAGAAATTGCTCCCAATACAACTACAACAGCAACTCCGATAATACTAAATAGCTGCCATTTTTTCAGCTTTTTCATCTTTTTTCCTCCTCTTGATGAAAACCATTTTTCTTTTATACTACATTATATCATATGCCTAACATATTGTGATAGGAAAAGGGACAAAATCCCTAAAAGACTATTTTTCCTCTACAAACGCTGTAGAATCTCTAAATCATAGCAGATTTTTGCATTCATTTTCTAAAAAAGGTACAATTACTTCATATTGATTAAAGGAGCTTTTATCTAACTATGAAAGAATTCGATATTATTGCAATTGGCGGGGGTAGCGGGGGTATTGCTACCATGAATCGTGCTGGTGAGCATGGTGCTAAAGCAGCTGTCATTGAAGAAAAGAAATTAGGGGGAACCTGTGTCAATGTCGGTTGTGTCCCTAAAAAAATCATGTGGTACGGTGCTCAGATTGCCGAGGCCATCCGACACTATGGACCAGACTATGGCTTTACTTCAGAAAATCAGCACTTTGACTTTGCTACTTTACGAAAGAATCGGGAAGCCTACATTGACCGCGCTCGCTCATCCTATGATGGCAGCTTCAAACGCAACGGCGTTGAACTGATCGAAGGTCGCGCTCATTTCGTTGACAAGCATACAGTCGAAGTCAATGGAGAATTGATTCGCGCCAAGCACATCGTTATCGCAACAGGTGCACATGCAGCCATTCCTCAGATTCCTGGTGCCGAATACGGTGAGACTTCTGATGATGTCTTTGCTTGGGAAGAGCTTCCCAAGTCTGTTGCTGTCGTCGGAGCAGGCTATATCGCAGTGGAGCTTGCTGGTGTCCTCCATACTCTAGGTGTCAAGACGGATCTCTTTGTCCGTCGCGACCGTCCTCTCCGCAATTTCGATAGCTATCTGATTGACGGATTGGTAGCTGAGATGGAAAAATCTGGTCCTAGTCTTCATGCTCACAAGATACCCGAACGAGTGGAAAGACTAGCCGATGGCCAACTACAACTCTACTTCCAAGACGGTAGTAGCCATATTGCTGAGCGGATTATCTGGGCTATTGGCCGCAAGCCAAATGTCCAAGGGCTCAATCTTGATGCTGCAGGAGTTACCCTGAATGACCGTGGCTTTATCGCTGTGGATGAGTACCAAAACACTGTCGTACCTGGCATCTATGCCTTGGGCGATGTGACGGGCGAAAAAGAGCTGACGCCAGTAGCAATCAAGGCTGGCCGCACCCTGTCTGAGCGCCTCTTTAACGGCAAGACAGATGCCAAGATGGATTACTCCACTATTCCAACTGTCGTCTTCTCCCACCCCGCTATTGGCACAGTAGGGCTGACGGAGGAAGAAGCTATTCGAGATTATGGTGCTGAGCAAGTTCATGTCTACACCTCTAGCTTTACCTCTATGTACTCAGCTGTCACCCAACACCGCCAGCAGGCTCGCTTCAAGCTTATCACTGCTGGTCAGGATGAAAAGGTTGTCGGCCTCCACGGCATTGGCTATGGCGTAGATGAGATGATTCAAGGCTTCGCTGTTGCTATTAAGATGGGAGCTACCAAAGCCGATTTCGACGCCACCGTAGCCATCCACCCAACTGGCTCCGAAGAATTTGTCACCATGCGCTAAAAGCTTCTTTTTTGGCCTCTCTAAAGCTCATTATTATCATAAAATAAAGAATAAAGGGCAACCATAACTTATCCTTTCATTTTTGATTTTTATCTTACATTTTTGTAAGAAAGAAGTCTTATACCATTTGAATAGACCTAAACACACTATCTGGCCTTATTCTTTGACTTCTTTCTTTATTTTAAAGCACAAAATTCAATTATCATTCAAGAAATTCTAAATTATTTCTAAAATTGAGGAAGATTTATTTAATGGATCTTCCTCTTTTTTTATTTAGTTGGCTCACTTCTTCTGGACAAGCTTATAAATTGTAACTTGTCAAGATGATCCTATTTTCTTGAAATATTTATAACTTCCCAACCATCTTTTACCCTTTCTGCTATTCAAGAAACCGTATTTTTGATATGATAGTAAGAAATACTAAGAGAAAGGGGATTGGAAATGAGCAAAACGAAAAAATTACTAGCAGCTCTAGGAATTATTTTCTTTAATATTTTTGGCTTAATCGCCTTTATCTTCCTCCTCATTCGGAGTCGAAAAAAGCGGAAATAAACAAACAACTGTCTAGTCTGATGTAAAAAGACTTGACTTTTTTTTATTTTGTTTTAGAATAGTTACCATAATTTTAAAAAGAGGTTTACTATTATGAACAAGAACAAAGCTTTTCTTCTTGCCCTCCCAGCTATTGGCGCTGCTTTCCTAGCTGTACTCTCCCAGCTTAGTTTCTCTATTGGGACCATTCCCATTACGCTACAGACCTTTGCTGTCGGTTTGATTGCAACCATTTTTAAAACCCGCGAAGCTGTCTTATCTATTCTGCTTTATCTGCTGCTAGGAGCTATTGGTCTGCCGGTATTTGCCGGAGGAAGCGGTGGATTTCAAGCTCTATTTGGTCCAAGCGCGGGCTACCTTTGGGCTTATCTGCTCTTTACGCTGGTTACTTCCAGTCTGACAAGCAAGGATAGCAAGTTTTACACGATCTTTTTGGCAAACCTGCTCGGAGATGAACAGGTTTTTATCGGTGGCGTAATCGGACTTCATTTTCTGGCTAATATGGAATTTTCTAAAGCCATTGCTGTTGGTGTCATACCTTTCATTCTTCCTGATCTTTTAAAACTTGTAGCCATCACTCTCATTAGCATTCCTATATTTAGAAGCCTAGCTTTTCATCCCTATTTTTCAGACAATAAAAACGGATAGACTTTCAGTCTACCCGTTTTTAAATGCATCTAAAAGAACTTGAAATTCTTCATTAGAAAGGGTGATGCCCTTGCCCATCTTGCTGTGGTCAGGACTCCAAGTGCGAATATCGTACTTGGCAGGCGCGCCGTTAAAACTTACGCGGTTGAGCTCCTTGGTCCAGCCTTTTTCATTTTCCGATAAAACGAGCAATTTTTCCTCGATTTCAAATTTAAAATCTGCCATATATTACCTCTTTTCTACTTTCTATCTCATTATTCGTAAAAGATTTTACTTTTTTACTTATTTTATTATATAATATATTGTAACAAGTTATGGAGATTTTATCTATGAAAAAATATCTCGAAATGATTTTACAAAAGACGAATGAGTTCATTAACTATAAAAAGACGGATAAGGAAGAGGACGACAAGAGTCATATCCTTCATACGATTGACTTGGCTCTGCGGAAAAATTCTGGTGTCCATGTTATTTTTCTGGATAAGAATTTTACTGGAGATATTGTCAAATATGACCGTGATCGCCAACAGTTGATTGTCAAAAATTTCAAAAAAAGCATGACGACCATCATCCGAGTGCCTGATATCCATCGCATCAGTCTAGTTCCCAATAACATCCGTGAAGCCCAGAGAAAAGATATTCGGCCCGAAAGCCGCAAATTCAAAAAATAACTCTTCAAATCAAAAGCGATTTGAAGAGTTTTTTCTTTGAAAGTCAACAGCAGAATTTATAGGATAACTAGTTCTGCTATCAATTCACATCAACTCAGGCAAGTCTTGCTTAACTAGCAAATTTCTCCAGACTTAGCTCCGAATTAAGCCCGAACAGTCACACTAGTGCCATCTTCTTTATACAAATTGATTAAACCTTCCTTGCGGGCACGGACCATATCACCAGGTTGGACTGGCTGCGGAACTGTAATCGTCAGTAATTCCATTGGGTTTGGCGCACGGTCAATCTTATTTCCTTTTTCATCATGGAGGTCAGTAATGTAGGTTTCAAAATGACGGAAACCAGGTCCATAGAATTCCACTTGATCGCCTTCATGGATAACATTCCGCTGGCGAATGGTCGCAGTTTGTGTAGCCTCATCATAAGCAACTACTTCTGCTACAAATTTGTATTCTGGAATCTTACGACGGGCTCCAAAAAGCTGCTCATTCTCAGTTGGCGTATGGTAGTAGAAACCAGTTGCCAGCTCACGTTGAGCTACTTTCCACATTTCATCTACTAGATCTTGCTTAATAGCTTCAAACTTTTCTGGGCTTTTCAAATAGGCGTCTACAGCTGCTTTGTAGCAGTTGGTCACCGTTGAAACGTAGTGAATAGACTTCATCCGACCTTCGATTTTCAAACTATCGACACCATTTTCAATCATATCAGGAATGCGGTCAATCATGGACATATCAACAGCTGACATAGAAAATTCTTCTGGAATTTCCCCCTTCAAACTCTTGCGTTCTTGTCCGAAAGGCATGTCGTACAAATCATATTTCCAACGACAAGATTGTGAGCAACCGCCTCGGTTGGCATCACGCATGCTCATGTGATTGGAAAGGGTACAACGGCCAGAGTAAGAAATACACATCGCTCCATGAACGAAGGCTTCGATTTCTACATCGGTACGCTTGCGAATCTCAGCCAGCTCAGCCATGGAAACCTCACGTGCCAAAACAACTCGGGTCAAACCAAGATTTTTCCAAAATTCAAGCGTTTCATAGTTGGTTGCACTAGCCTGCGTTGACAAGTGAATCTCCAGACCAGGTGCTTCAGAAGCTGCAATCGCAATCAAGGCTGGGTCAGAAACAATAACAGCCGCAATCCCGATATCCCGCAAACGACGGAACCATTCTCCAGCACCTGCTTCGTTTCCTTCGTGCATGACCATATTGGCCGCTACATAGACCTTGGCACCATGCTCAGCCGCAAATTGGACACCTTCTTCCATTTGCTCAAAAGTGAAGTTTCCCGCACGGCTGCGCAAACCATAGGCTTGACCACCAATAAAAACAGCATCTGCTCCATAGCGAACAGCTACTTTTAACTTTTCTAACGTACCAGCTGGTGACAGCACCTCTGGACGTTTTAATTTTTTTGTCATCTTTTCTCCTATTTGCAATATAAAAGTATTGATGTTTAACCCTATCTATTTTATAGCAATTTACCGCTAAAAGCAAGATGAAGCCTAGTTTTTTGACAATTCTAATCTTCCATCCTCATCTCCTTACTAAGTATTTTAGGATATAAGTTTATTATCTGAGAGAGAAAAAAAGCCAGAAGTCTTAAACTTCTAGCTTTTCTTTCAAAATTTATTCTTCCTCCTTCTTCTTATTAAATTGTTTGTATCCGAAGAATCCAGCAACTAGCACAACCAATACGCCGATGACAATCCAAGTAGTTTGACTTGAGCTATCTTTCTTCATATCGCTAGCTTTGTCCGCTGATTTTCCTTTTTCTGCTTCAGCTAGGAGGTTCGCTTTGTTATAGCCTGTATAGACAAGATCTGCATCTTTACCTTTTTCCTTCTTAATCTTTTCTTCCATCTCTGCTTCAACTGCTTTGATTTCCTTAAAGATTTTTTCTGAGCGTTCCAAGGCTTCCTTCGTCA
>NZ_CALIIB010000034.1 GCF_938020365.1 uncultured Streptococcus sp.
GATTCTTCGTGACACCTCCTACATCAACGGACGGATTGCCGAACTGGAAAAACTCAAGACTGCATTGGAGAACAAGAATGAGTGATACGTTATCAACGGTAATTTTTGCTTCCCTTGCAGGTCTGTTTGTTATCAATTACTATCTCGCCAAGAAGGATCACCAGAAAAGTGTTCAAGAATATCAAGAAACAGTTCAAGAGCTTCTACGACTTGTTCGTGAATTTGATGCGTCGCACGCCGAAACCGGAAGCGGAAACCCCGAGACATCTTCCTGAATTTCCGGTTGAGAAGTGGATTGCGTCACAATCCCTTATGGCCGCTTGACACCATCCCTCTTCACACTTACAATTAAATCATCTTCTTTCAGAAGAGCCCTGGTAGGTTTACACGTCTTCTACTATCTCCCTTTTCACCCCTTTGTGACGTATAGAGTTCGATTCTCTCTCAGGGCACGGGTTCAACCCCTCGCAGTACAAATGGCAGTTTCTGTGTATGTGATAGTATAAGCTGAGGTTCAACAACTGAGGCTTAACAAGCCCCCGGCTATACCGGGGGCTTTGTGTTACCATAATCACTATGACTGAAACCAATCCAGAGATGGAAAAAGCACTAGCTGACGTGCTAAAATTTGTTGATGAGAACACCAAAACCAGTGAGAAAAAACCGTTCTGGCCTGGTGTTATTTTTGCCTTCGTGCTTGTTGCCGTAGGCTATTTGACGTTTGAATCGTGGTTTGCAATGGGACAATATATCCTAGCGTCCGTGGTTCTTTTGCTCTCTATGACGCCACTTTTAGTTGCAGAAAAGGAATAACATGAAAGAATATCTTCAACTCAATTCCCAGCTTAACCTGGTTGGTTCAGATGGTAAGCCGCAGTTCGAGAAAGACATCGAGGCGCTAGAAAACTATATTGAGACTGAAATAAAACCGCGGGACTACTTCTTGGCTCACGGAATGAACTTGAAGGAAAAGTACAACTACCTCAATGAGAATATGTACATTGATAGCGAGGTGGTATGTAAGTACGGTTCTAAGTTTTTCTTTGATTTAGTCATGGAGATTGAAGAAAAGATTGGTCAGTTCGGGTTCTTTGAAACATTCATGTCGGCATATAAGTTCTATCAGCAATACGCCTTGAAGAGCCGGGACGGCAAATGGTTCTTAGAAAACATTTGTGACCGGATTGTGCTCACCGCAGTGAGCTATTCCAGTAGTGAAGGTCATGCTAAAGATATGGCTCACTATATGGCTCAGAAGCGCTTTCAGCCTGCCACACCTACCTTCCTGAACGCTGGTCGCATAGCAGGTGGAGAAGCGGTGTCCTGCTATCTTTTGCGAGTAGAAGACAACATGGAGTCGATCGGTGCCGCAATCACCAATTCGCTTCAGCTCTCGAAGCGAGGTGGTGGGGTTGCTTTGTCGCTCACGAACCTTCGTGAAGCCGGCGCTCCCATTCAAGGGATTGAAAACCAGTCCTCTGGGGTTATCCCGGTCATGAAGCTACTGGAAGATGCTTTTTCCTACGCCAACCAGCTTGGTGCTCGCCAAGGCGCAGGAGCGGTATATCTCAACGCACACCACCCAGATATCTTGAAGTTCCTAGACACTAAGCGGGAAAATGCGGATGAGAAGATCCGAATCAAAACCCTGTCGCTCGGCGTGGTGATTCCTGATATCACCTTTGATCTGGCACAGCGGAACGAAGATATGTATCTGTTCAGTCCGTATGACATCTATAATGTCACGGGTCAGCCGCTAAGTGATCTGTCGGTGACGAAACACTATTATGAGTGGGTAGAAAATCCCGACATCAAGAAGACGAAGATTAGTGCTCGGCGACTTTTCCAAACCCTAGCAGAAATCCAGTTTGAGTCCGGCTATCCGTATATCCTGTTTGAAGACACCGCCAATAAGTACAATTGGTATCCAGAGCAGGGACGAATTAATATGTCGAACCTTTGTTCTGAAATCCTACAGGTAAACTCGGCGTCCCATTACTTTGATAATGGAGACCCCAGTTACACAGGGATGGATATTGCTTGTAACCTTGGATCTTTTAATGTGGCAAAAATGATGGAATGCAAGAGTTTCAAGGACTTCCAACAGACAGTAATGGCTGCGGTCAAGTTCCTCACCAATGTTTCGGAATCTGTCTCTAATAATAATGATTTCCCGGTACGAAGCATTCGCAATGGGGCCGCTCTTACTCGCTCTATTGGTTTGGGGCAGATGAATTTGCATGGCTATCTTATTACCCAAGGCATTGAGTACGGTTCTTCAGAAGCAATAGACTTTTTCCGCCGATACATGGCGCTCATTACTTACTGTGCGGAGTCCGCAACCATGGAGACAGCTAAGCTGACAGGGAAAGTAGCTTCCCGAGCGAATCAGTGGCAGTATCTTGAAAAAATAAGGGCCTATAAGCGAGAAGCATCAAAGCTTCCTCAGGTGGGGCAAGGTACGCCTGAGTGGTTTAAGGAAGATGTGGATAGTCGATTTGAAGAGTTGTTCTATCGGGTTAAAGGTGACTTGTCTGATAATCCAGTAACCAACATGTACTTACAAGCAATTCCGCCGACTGGTTCAATTTCTTATCTCACAAACGCCACCCCTGGTATTCAACCAGCGACAGACATTATCGAGACGCGAAAGGAAGGCAAGACGGGTCGCACATATGTGCCAACCTTTGGTGTAAATAAAGACAACTACCAATCAATTACAACCGCTTACAACCTTGACCAACAGCGAGTAATCGACATGTATGCAGCAGCAACTCCCTGGGTTGACCAGGGGATTTCCGCTGTGTTGTTCTACCCCAACACAGCGACTACCCGAGATGTAGTAAAGAACTACATCTACGCTCACAAACAGGGTCTCAAGACTCTTTACTACATGCGAGTTCGCCAACAAGCGCTTCCTGGCACTGAGGTTGCCGAATGCGTAAGCTGTGTTTTATAACACAGCAAGTTGTCTAGCCCTCAAAGATTTGTATAATGGGGGCATACACATACACAGAAAGGAAGAGGAATGTATCGCTCAAAACAGCGGGTACATTGCGAATATCAAACTGATTTCTTTGATCGACTTGAACATTTTTTTAGCACGTCACAAAAGAAACTCACAATACCCCAAAAAGCTAAGCTTATTACAGCACCTGGCTTCTCCATTGCCACTGCAAAAGACCTGTTGTATTACAAAGGGAAGAAAACTCCATCAACCAATCGAGTAGTAGCATTAATGAATGCTACTCAAATGGATTTTGAAGAAGTAGTCTCCTACACGTACCATGCCAATCCTCGGATTCAAGTCAATGAATCCAATGAACCCAAAATAGTCCCTATGTATCAACCAGGGGGTAAATACTGTGCGTTTCGCTCTTGGGTGTTCCCATATCTTCGCCGGAATCTCCGCTATGCGAATTGGGAAGTGTTTACTCGAATTGTCGGATTTGACTACAACTCGGTAAAAGAACCTGAACAGCGAGTACCAATCTTGGAATCAGCAATCTATATTCTTGAATTACTGAAGAAGATTGGCGTGAAAAACGTCAAATTCCAAGACATTCTTGTCATGGAACAACCTGCTTTACCTAGCGTAAAGGTAAGCTAGAAAGGAAGAAGAAATGGCTTTTACAGCCGTAGACTGGAACAACCTCAAGGATCAACTTGACCTTGATGTTTGGAATCGAATGACTGGCAACTTCTGGTTGCCAGAAAAAATCCCGCTCAGTAATGACTTGCCCTCATGGAGTACCGTTCCGCGGGAAGAGCAGCTAGCGCTAGAGCGTGCCTTCGCGGGGCTCACTGTGCTAGATACCATTCAGAGCGAGGTAGGCGCACACGCGGTTGGGACTTATGCGCACAGTCACCATGAAGAGGCCTGTATGGCGTTCATTGGTGGCATGGAAGCGATTCATGCGCGTTCCTACAGTTCGATCTTTACGACGCTGAACAGCACTGAGCAGATCGAAGCTGCGTTTGAGTTTGCACACACTAATGCGAACCTTCAGGCTCAAGCACGAAGCATTGTTGAATACTACAAATCTCATACGGGGGATTTAGAGAGTCGGGAATTTTTCTGCCGAACCGCAAGCGTATTCCTAGAAAGCTTCCTGTTCTACTCAGGCTTCTATCCGGCTTTACGGCTTTGTGCAGAGGGGAAGTGCACAAATACCGCAGACATCATCCGGCTTATCATGCGTGATGAAGGTATTCATGGCTTCTACATTGGTCTGCGTGCCAAAGCCCTTTTTGACACCTTGCCGCAAGATCGGCAAGAGCTGCTTGCTGGACGTGCGCTTTTGTTTGTCCGTAAGCTCTATGAGCTTCAGGTTGATTATGTGCATGACCTATACGCTGACACCACGTGGGAAGAAGATGCACTAAAGTACTCCGCTTATAACGCAAATAAAGCCCTCACTAACTTAGGGCTTCCTGTCGAGTTTAAGCCCGAAGAGGTAGATGTATCACCTGCCATTTTGGCTCAGATGACGCTGGAAACCAATGAGACCCATGACTTCTTCTCTGGATCCGGTTCTTCATATATTCTCGCTAAAACGGAGGAGTTGAGCGATGACGACTGGAGCTGATAATCCTAATGTCTTGAAAGGGAAAGAGCTAGAGATTATCCCTTGGGAAGGACAGAAAGTGATCCTTCACAACCTAGCCAATACCGCAGCGGTAAAGGATATGAAGGCACGAGGGTTTCTTTGGCAAGAGAAGAAAGAAGATGGAACTCCCTTCTACTATTTTGATTTTGCCTATGGCACCGAAGAGATTTTCGTAAGTGTCTTGCAAGGGTTAGACTTCACTAAGTGGCGGAGGGAGAAATAATATGTTAGCCCCGTTCCAGAAGGACGGGGTGTCTTTTTTAACCCAGCATCAAGGCGGGTTACTTGCTGACCAGCCGGGGACAGGAAAGACACTCCAGATGATTGAAACTATAAAGAGCTTGGTAACGCAAGGTGACATCCTGGTTTTGGCGCCAATGGTTGCGGCTCATGTTTCGTGGCCAGAAGAGCTAGCGAAATGGACAAATGATGAAGTTATCATCATTAAAGGCGGGAAAGCCACAAAGGAGAAGCTCTTAAGTAAGGTTATCACCTCTCCCCCACAAGGACGTCGGTGGATTGTCGCCAATTTTGAAACAGCGAGGGTCCGATATTTCCGGGGTGATCCTAAGACAGGAACGAAGCCTAAGTATGAGGAACACTTCAAAGATCTGTTTCAGATCTCCCTTCAGGCACTCATTATTGACGAGTCGCATTTAGTTTTGCCAACTGATAAGACCAAGCTTTACAAGCAGACCTTAGTACGTCGTGGCATTATGATGCTTGGAAAGAAGTCTTTATACCGCTTTGCCATGTCTGGCACACCTTTTCGTGGGAAGCTAGAGAACCTCTGGGGAACCCTTGACTTCTTATCTAATTCGAAGGTTGATCCTTATTGGACTTGGGTTAATAGGTGGTTTATTACCAGGCCAAAAGAGATTTACACAAAGTCGAGGGTTGTGCAACAGACCGAGATTTTAGGGCTGAATCCCCTGCTGAAGGAAGATTTTTCCAAGCAGTTAGAGCCTGTCATGATTCGCCGAAAGAAGCTTGATGTGTTCCCAGAGCTACCACCAAAGCGATATGCCGGCTCCGTTCGCCATGGCGTTGTTGGTCACTGGATTGATCTAACACCGAAACAAAAGAGCTTTTATAAGCAGATGAAAGAGTTGGCTTTGACAAGGCTCGCTTCTGGGACACTGATTGCTCAAGGGGTTCTTGCTGAGCTCACGCGGCTTAAACAGTTTGCCAGTGTTTCTGGTGATGTTCATCACATTCAGGGGGAGTTAGCATTTACCCCCGCTCTCCCATCAAACAAGTTTGATTGGTTTGTTGACTTTCTTACAGAACGGGGAATCATTGACCAGCCAGAAGCAAAGTCACAGGAAGACAGCAAGGTGGTTGTCGCTAGTCAGTTTAGCCAAGTGCTTGATCTTTTTGAGCAGACTTTACTAGACAAGTACGACGTTTCATGTTGGAAGATTACCGGAGAGGTTTCATCAGCTAAGCGTGCGGAAGCAGTAGAAGACTTCCAAAAAGAGTCAGCAGGAAAGCGAATCATGCTACTGAACACTAAGTCAGGCGGTGTCGCACTTACGCTTGATCGTGCCGATGAACTGGTAATTTTGGATGAGACCTTTATCCCAGACGATCAGGAGCAGGTGGAAGATCGTATCCACCGGGTGAGCCGAATCCATAATGTGATTGTGCATTACGTTCGCTCAAAAGGGACGATCGAGGAAACCATAGCAAAGAAAGTTCAAAAGCGAGAAGAGCTGCAAAAACAAATCCTAGATGGGAGCTATGATGCCAAACAATTACTTACCTAAAACTGTATCCCACTCATCAAAACGGCGGTTTAAAGAGTGTCCCTGGTCTTATTTCCAGCGGTATGTAAACGGGATTGAGTCTATTTACAAGAACCAACTTCCGCTTTTCTTTGGTTCTGGAATCCATAAGGCACTAGAGAAGTGGTACATTCCAGGGTCGGATCGAGGAATGCACCCCGTTGACGGGTGGGTGAGTTTCTTCACCTCTCAGGCAGAAAACCCTGAGTACACAGAACTTTTCCGAGATCAAGAGAAAATGAATCAGCAGCTTGACCTTGGCGTTAACATGCTTGAAGGTTACTTGCATCATTGGGGTGAAGATCGGTACATCCATGTCATCGCCAATGAGCAGCGGTTTAAGTGGGGTATTCCCTATGTGGGGCCGAATAATCAGCAACTACAACGAGACCTTATCGGCGCTGTAGACCTGGTGTATCAAGACATGGATAACGCTGGTCGCTTCACAGTGATGGAGCACAAAACAGCTTCAAAACTAGGAAGCGAGAACACCCAATATCTTCCGCTTGATGAGCAGGCAACCTTGTATCTCGCAGTTGTGACAAAAATGTTTCGTGACCAGGGGATTTTACGTCCAGATGAGTTTGTCCAAGTGATCGTATATAATTATTTACGAAAAGAAGCGCAAGATCTTTCAGGCGTTGACGATAAGGGTGTAGCGCACAAGAAACCAGAAAGGAAGCATTATGAAAAAGAATTACTTGGTGTCCCCTGGTTAACAGAGGAAAAGATCAAGGGTTCGTCACTTGCAGAGCTAAAGAGTTTAGCTGAAGAGCATGAGGTAATTGTTTACGGTGACCCAAAGAAGGTGCAGCCGTCCCCTCGCTTTGTACGTAAAACAACGTCGCGGACGAAGCAAGAAATCAAAGACTTCATTTATCGGCTGCAAAGCGATTTAACGCTCATGCGGTATATTGAGGAAGGTATTTTGGCTCCCACAAAGTCGCCAAGTAGTGCTTGTTGTCGGTGTGAGCTTCGAGAGCTTTGTAAGCTTGATGAGCAAGGAAGAATGGATATGAAAAAGTTACCAAATCTTTATAAAAGGCGGTGGTGATGGAACGGAAATGCATTTATATTGACTGGGATAATTCATCTCGAAGATTTGTTGATGATACCTATTTCCCCTATTGTGTTGTACTCTTCTACGATTCCACAAAGAATATTCTGGCAGAGGAAAATCTATTCTGTTGGGTCGGAAAGGTCGGCACCGATAACTATTACATGAAGTCTCAAGAGTTAGTGGCGAAAGATATTGTCGCCTGGCTACATGAGCGGGGATATCAGGTAGATGTTAAAGGGCCGGAGTCAGAAGAGGTAAGAACAGTAATGATGCAATACGAGGTAGTTGTTTATGAGCGATCCCTTCCTTGATAGCCTAGAGACAGCGGAGTCTGTAAGCGAAAAGGTTAACATTTTGGTGTACGGACCTCCGGCTGTTGGCAAAACCTTTTTTGCGGGTAGTGGGGCTAATGATGGTGAAAATGTTTTAATCTTGTCTATTGAAAATGGACTGAACGCCATTAGCCGACCGGGCAATAAAACAAAAATTAAGCGGATAGAAACGTACCCTAAGCTTTTAGAAGCCGTGGAGTGGGTGCAGAAAAACCCTCACGTCTTTGATTGGGTTATTGTAGATTCGCTTTCTCGGGTTCAGTCAAAGCTTATTTGGCCATGGATTGCCGAGAACCGTAAAGCTAATCGGGACAAACTTAATCGTGAGCTGCAAGAATACAATACCGCGTTTCTTCACACTGAAAAGCTTATTGATGACCTTTGCTATAGTAAAGCGAATGTTATCTTTTTGGCGACGGATACATCGTTAAAAGAAGACTCTCGCATCATTTGTCCTGACATTGATGGTCGCAAGGGGAAAATGCCAGATTATCTTATGGGACGTATGGATCTTGCGTTCTATGTTTCTATCGCACAAAATAACCAAGGCGAAATCATACGAAAGTTTGATAGTACACCTCATGAATTTATCCGCACTCAGGATAAGCTGGGGATTTATCCTAAACCTGTGGCAAATCTCACACTTGAACGACTCACAAATGACATGCAAGCTAAATATGGAGTAGACTAGAACAATGCTGAAATTCAACATTCCTAACAGCCGTCCTTCCCTGGAAGACCTCAGGAAGGCTCGGGAAAATACTGGTGGCTACAGTGGTCCCACCCCACAGCCTGGTAAATACGACACTCGTCTTGTCCAACTGAATCTTACTGAATCTCGCTCAGGCAATCTGATGTTTAAAGCGCGGCTCGCTATTGAGGATTATGAAGCCCAAGGTGTATATAAGGGTTTTGTTTTTACCCATTATGTGGTGATCCCTTATGACCCATCTGCAAGTGGTTTCTCTCTTCAGCTTAATAATCTTGATGACTTTATGAAGGCCATTAGCTTTGGAAAAGACAAAGCTGATGAATGCTATATCGCTTTAGCAAATAGCGATTATGTAGCTAGTGAAAACAGTGAAACTGATGGTCAGCTTTCCGAGTTCGCGGGGAATAAAATCGGTGATTTCATCAAGGTGGTGGTGGTCTCTGGCCTTCAAGACGATACCCGAGACCCAGAAAAGCAGTGGGCACGGGTGAAGTATATTGACGTGGCTGCAACCAAGGCACTTCAAGACGGTAACCCGCCTGAGGTAGACGGCTTTGAAAACCTTGGTGACATGGAGTTGATGTAAATTGGTGGAAGTTGATATTTATTCTCTGCCTCGCTGTAAGCAATGCGATAATGCCAAGCGCTTTATCAACAATTATCAAGGGGAACTAAAGATTTCTGATCGAGGCTTCTTATCAAATTACCCTGATTTAATAGCCTCACAACGGATTCAGCAAGCCCCTTATATTGCAATCCGCCACCTTGGTAGTGGGAACACATATAATCTTACCGGCTTTGACCAGAAAAAACTGGAATACGCGCTCTCAGACGGCGATGACCAGGCTTGGTAGTTTGTAAGATGAACATAATAATGTTATAATATTGTTGTACTCACTAGCTAATCTTTTTCTTCCTTTCTGACAAGCTAGTGAGTCTTCATCTTTGGAGTCAAAATGGATTTCGTATCACTTCATGGACACACCTCTTTCAGCTTCGGTGATGGACACGGCACACCTGAAGAGCACGTCAAGCGAGTAAAAGAGCTAGGCATGTCGGCACTAGCTGTGACCGAACATGGCAATGTTTCCAGTCATGTACAGCTGGAGAAAGCCTGTAAGAAGCACGGAATCAAACCAATCTTTGGCGTAGAAGCTTATGTAGCTCCGCCAAATGAAAAACATAAGTTCCACCAAACAATCCTCGCTATGACCCAACAGGGCTATAGGCAACTCAATGAGTTGGTGACTCGCTCTTATCATGAAGGTTTTTATTTTAAACCAACTATGCATCCCGAATGGCTGCTAGATGAAAAGCTTACCTCTGACCTTATCGTGCTTTCTGGCTGTGCTGATTCATGGCTCTCTTGCACCCTAGCAGGAGGGAAGAGTGTCACAGATGTTCCCCGCTTGGATAACCTGACTAATCCCACAGAAGCGGATAAACAGATGTACCTTAGCAGGTACCCGCTTGGTGTTGAGCTAGCGGAGCGATTTCAAGAATGTTATGGTGACCGATACTATATTGAGCTTCAGCCTTTTTCGTTCTACATGCGTACTCGGGTACTCAATTCAATAAATGTCCGAATTGGAAAGGAGTTGGATATTCCACTTGTGGCCACAAGCGATGTGCACTACCCGCTCCCTAGTGATTGGGAAACGCAGGTGTACCTCAACGCGATTGCGTGGAATCAGACCCCTAGCAAGCTCACAGAGCGACGAAACTATGAGCGGGACCCACAAGCCTATCCACGGTCGGAGAAAGAGCTATATAACCGCCTAGTCGCTGCTGCTGTGCCACCCGCCGTGGCCAGAGAAGCGATCATGATTACTCCCTACATTGCTGAGCGATGCAGTGTTACCTTGCCGAAAAATGATCCCATCCGGTTTCAGACGGGCTGGACAGATGAACAAGCGGAGGTCCGGCTCATCAAGGAACTACAAAACGGTCTGCTCCGACGAGTAAGTCAATCAGAGACTTTCACCACCCATTACAAAGAAAACAAACAAGCCTATATCAATCGCATCAAGAAAGAGTTTGCGGTTATCAAGGAAAAAGGCTTCTGTGATTACTTCCTTATTAATCAAGATGTGATTAGCTGGGCCAAGAAGGAAGGTATTGTGGTTGGCCCCGCACGTGGATCAGCCGCTGGGTCACTGGTTTGTTACCTTCTTGGGATCACGGAGATTAATCCAATGATGTTCCCGCAAATGCTTTTTGAGCGCTTCCTTGATCCCGGACGCGAAGACGCACCTGATATTGATACCGATTATGAAGATGCAAAACGAGATAAGGTTTTTGAATATGCACGGTCCCGGTATGGGAATGAAAATGTTGGGAATATTGGTAATTTCTCTCGTTATCGGGGGAAAATGGCTATTAAAGACGTGGCAAGAGTTAGCGGTGTCCGAATTGATGTAGCCGATAAGTACAATAGCTATATTGAGCAGTTGCCGTTCGGTGACCCACGAGAGTTTGAAACAGCGAAAATTGCAGCGGAAAACTTTGAAGAAGCACAAGCCATTATTACAGCTCATCCCGGACTAGAGAAGGCTTTTGAGATTGAAGGCGATATGAAAACGCTTTCAATCCATGCAGCAGGAATGGTGTTAAGTAACAAACCAATCAAAGAGACTTGTGCTTTATATCACTCAACTAAGTCTAGTGGTGTCGATACAGAAGTTATCGCTTTTGACAAGCGCGATGCGGCTTACCTTAATCTTCTCAAGCTTGACTGCCTAGGGCTTTCTACGCTCACACTTATCTCAAAAGCAATCGAGGGGGCACCTGATTTCACCATTGATGACCTATACAATCTCCCTCTTGATAACGTCACAGTGTTGAAATCCTTCGCTAGTGATGATCTTAACGGAATCTTCCAATTTGAAGGTCGCTCTACCCGCGCCATTGTTAATCAGCTATTTTGGGATCGTCCAGACGTCTATCCAGATATCAATCAGTTAGCAGACATCAACGCTCTCAGCCGGCCTGGTGCACTGTCTTCAGGCATGACAGCTGAATACATCCGTGTAGCACGTGGTGCCGAGCCTCGTAGTTATCATCCAGTGGTTGATAAGATCCTTGGCTCTACCAACGGGTGCCTAGTATATCAAGAGCAGGTGATGCAGATCGGTAAGGAATTTGGCGGGCTATCCGATCACGAGATTGGACGGCTCCGTAAAATCATTGGCTCAAAGCAGTCAGGCGGGGCCTTTGACGAGTTTAAGGCTAAGTTCGTCTCTGGTGCCAAAGAGCAATGGGAAGCGAGTGAAACTCTCGCTTTGGAGATTTGGGACTACATGGCTGCGTCCTCAGGCTATCTCTTTAATGTCGCACACGCAGTTAGCTATGCCGTCATCGCTTACTGGACAATGTATCTAAAGCGTAATTATTCAGCAAGTTTCTACGCTGGTGCGCTCACGATTGCTAGCCAGAAAGGCAAAGTGAAGGGCAAGATTGATCCCGTCCGACCTATCTTGCTTGATGCCAAGGCTCACAACATCGACATCCTGCCACCTCACCCAGCCTATAGTGGTTACACCTGGACTGCATCAGAGCGGTCAGTCAGGGCTGGGTTCTTACAGCTTCCAAAGGTTGGGCCTAAGATTGCAAATGCAATGCGAGATGCACTCAATTCTAGCCCCGATGTTGCTTCTTGGGAGCGATATATGTATGAGGTAAAAGGGTTTGGAAAGAAATCTGTCGAAGCAATCCATGCCTGGCTAGATGATAACAACGATCCTTTCGGCGTTGGGTTTGACGAAAATCTTTATCAAATTGTTACAGAGAAGATTAATAATTGGGAGCTAGATCTGCCAATGCTTACTCTTGACTCTAAAAACCTCAATGCTCAGCTGGGAAACCAGCTGGTCACAACCATTTTACGAGTCGAGGGCCTGAAGCGAATCTTTGTAGACACAGACGGCATGGATTCACCGCACCTCAACCTCAAAGCGAAACTCACATGCATTACTAGCAAGGGCAAGGAGGTAGCGGTTAATATCTCTCGTTATCAATACCGCTCTTTAGCCAAAGAACTGAAGTACTATGATGATAGTAAAGAGTTCTTGGTTCATGTAACAGGAACAACAAGCTTTGAATACGGATTGGCTATTCAAGGAAAGGATTTAACCCTTGTCCAGCTCAATTAAGCATATTGAATTTGATTTCGCTAAAGAAGATCTCTGGCAAATCATAAGTGATAACAAATTGCGATTTCAACCCCGGAAAGATGATTTTATTGCAGCAGTTGATCCGGGTGGAGTAACAGGGATAGCTGTTGCTTGTGTAAGCTATGATCCAAAAGATTTTTCCGACATCCATTGGCTAGCGACATCGCAATATGATTTCCGAGAGTTTCAAACCACAGAAGACCTATTTACCGCAGAAGACGAATTTGTGCACCGGTTTTTTGACTTCTTTGAAACTTGGCCTATTGCCGACGATTTTTATTACGGGACTGTACAATTTATCATTGAGGATTTTATTCTCCGACAAGGAGGAATGGGGAGGGAACTTTTATCCCCAGTCAGGATCGCATCAAAGATTCAGTACGCAGAAAAATATGGAGATCAAGATAGTGAGTATTATCCTTGGACGCACCTTATGTATCAATCGCCAAGCTCTATCAAAACGACTTGTACCCCAGAAAGGATGAAAGCATGGGGATTCCCAGAACTCAGCCATTCTCAGCGTCACAGTTTCGACGCCTTGCGCCATATCGCATATCGTATCCGCTCATTGATGGCAGAGAACAACTAGGGGCAACCTTCTACCTAAAACAAGGCGATATTTACAATCTCTTAGGGGTGCCATTAACCCGAGCGGAAAAGAAGCTTTTAGCTAAGAGAGCTTCCAGAGCAAAACCAAAAATCTGTTCTCATTGGTGGTATTCCTCTAAAAATCGCATGAGCCTTAAAGACTCTTTGCGATTTCTAGATATTGTCAAAAAGTACCCTAAGTTTCAGAGCCTTGATTTTAGTTGGCAAAAAGAGCTTATTATTAATGCTTGTTATGATTTAAAAGACACTTATCCACTAAATGCGTTACTGATCTATTTAGGTTTGTCCAGCTCATCAGGGATTCCTGGTGACAAGGGGCTTTTTTATTATCGGTATGCTAAAATGCCTCATATACCTAAAAGCCTAACCCAGCGGGTTTATCCATGGGTGCACAGTACATACTTAGTAGATAAGGCTGTAGCAGACGAAATCAGCCTTCGGAAAGACAAAGGTGAAGAGCTTCACATGATAATTTCCAATCTTGAGACCCCACTTGTGTTAAACTTGAACTCAAGAAAGGGAGATATCAATTGATTAATACTTTGGAAGTTCGTGACCAATACTTTACCGCTGGGTGGCCAGTGGTCTTCCCTATTCCTGTTGGAAAGAAGTTTCCTCCGCCTGGTGGCGTCACTGGGAAGGGGAATCATCCTACCCATCAGGATGTAGAAAAGGTTTGGCAAGGCAAACCCGCCAATTGTAACCTTGCTCTCCGTATGCGAAGTGAGCACCCAGACTTTGATATCATCGCCATTGACATTGACAATTACGGTGACAAAACTGGACTCCAGACCATTAAAGATTTAGAAAAGTCTTTAGGTGAAGAGTTCCCTTGGTACGCACCGTTTAGCACCAGGCGAGACCCTAAAATTGGGACCGGACAATTTTTCTTCAAGGTCCCGAAAGGCCTAGAGTTCCACGGTCAACTAGGCGCGGATGTCGATATCATCCAAGATAATCACCGCTATTCCATGGTATATCCGTCTGTAGTCAACGGTGACCAATACCAATGGTATTACATGGGAAATCCCGCTCCCATCCCTCGGCTGGAAAGTCTTCCTTGGCTCCCTGAAGCTTGGCGTAATGTGGCGTTAAAAGGCGCTGCTCAACCTGCAATTAGTAAGGATAAAGCGGTTACCAAAGGTGCGCCTCGTGGTTCTGAATATCGAGTAGCAATTAATTGGCTGCGTAATAACACCTTTGGCTTTGGTGGGGACCAGAAGTCCAGCCCTGAAATGCTTGCCCTTACCGGGCCAGAGTTTGAAGAAGCCTTAACCGGTGGCGCACATGACGCCATGCTCAAAGCAGTGTACAAAGCACTTCACCTAGCGATGGATGGCAAGGCAGGCCTCAAGCTCGCGCTGATGGAAATTCGTGACGCTTTCATCGAAGAAGTTTGCTTTAACCGCACAGAGGGACGACGGGAACGTGAAACCGCAGAAGAAGAGTTTAAGCGTGCCGTCGTCAATGAGGTAGATAAACTCTCTTCGCAGAAAGCAGAAGGCGAAAAGTTCCTGGTAGATACAGTAAAAGAAAATCCTTATCGCCTTGGGGCCACCAGCGAAGCTATTCTGGAAGGCCGAGATATCATTCTGGAAAAGGGCATTGATGCTCGGAACTTCCAGAACACGGATCGTTTTGTTGCTGAAACATTCATTAACTTCTGGCAAGGGGACGTGTTAGCCACCCGGGATAAAGGGGGGCAAGAGTTTGTTGTTTGGAACCCTAAGACCCGTCGCTGTGAGTGGAAGGCATTGGAAGAAATGTACTTCTACCTCTATGTCGCAACCTCTGAGCGACTTCGGTATGAGGGACACAAGCTTCTTCAAGAGTCTATCTACAAGGAAGAACACGAACCAAAGACCAAAAAGAAGCGGGGGGAGACTCGGGAATCCGAAGACTTGCGCAAGCAAGCGCAAGCAATCCTGAAGACGGCTGACTCCATTGAATCTACTACCAGAGCTAGCCGAATCCTCAAGCAGGTTCACGCTATTTCCAAGGCTCAAACAAAAATCCAGGAGTTCAACGCTAAGTGGAATCTGCTAGGCCTTCCCGGGGGCAAAGTTCTTGATTTCGATAAGCTCAAAGACAATCCTGAAGAAGCTATCCGTCTCGCCACCATGCAGGATAAGCTCACATTGACAACCGCGGTAGAGTATAAGCCTCACGCTCAGTCTGATGTAGTGACTAACTGGATTGCACGAGTCGTTCCAGATATGAAGACTCGGAACCTATTACAGAAAATTCTTGGCTACCAGCTGCTTGGTGGCAACCCGGAGAAGCTTTTTGTCGTACTAGCCGGACCCACCAACACCGGTAAGACCACGCTGGTTGAGGCTTGTGCAGCCGCTCTTGGCGAATACGCAGGTATGTCTAATGCACAAAAGATTCTTGGTTCTGATCGCGGTGGTCCCTCGCCTGAACACATTACCGCTTTGAATTTCCGTATGCTGGGCTTCTCAGAGCTAGGCGAAGAGAATAACATCTCCTCCTCCGCGCTCAAGCGGCTTACTGGTAACGATACTCAGCGTCACCGCAACCTTCATTCTAATGAAATGATTGAGGCACGGCCTGCTTATACCCCTATTGCTTCGCTCAATACCATTCCTACTATTCGTGGTGCTGATGACGCTTTGGCAAAACGTATTATCGCCATTCCGTTTGAACAGCAATTGCCCTCCCGCCAGGTTCCTTTTGAAGAAGATATCATCAAGAACCCTATCCACCAAGAAGCTTTATTGGCATGGATGGTTGAGGGCCTGAAGATGTACCTCACAGAAGGTCTTGATCGAGAAGATATGCCTGAAGAAATCAAGGCAACTACCAAAGAGTTTAATGCTGGTGTCGATATCCTTAACGAGTTCAAGGACGAAGAGCTTGTCCAGCAAGACGGGATCGAGATTGAAGAGTCCGCTTTATGGGATCATTACGAGAAGTGGTGTAAGAAATACAATGTCGATCCTAAGGACTACGGCAATCTTCGTAACTTCCGTAAGCGTTTCCGCGCTTTAGGGTTTAAGATTCTTCGCACAAAGCGGGCTGGGATCAATCGTTATTTCTATCAAGGATTAGGTATTCAAGGACAGGACATTTCTGGTCCGGTTGTACCAACAATAATGTCACGGTGACGAAATTAAGTGATGTAAAGACATAGGAAAACCCCGGACTCAACCGGGGTTTAAGGAAGGTTTTAGTCTTCCTTCTTCGCCTTATTCTTCTTAATCGTCTCTCGCAAGGCTTCAACGGTTACCTTGGCGTCGGACTTAGCATCGACGTCAGGATGAGTCTCAGCCTTGGGCGGCTGAGCCTTCGGGGGCTCAGAGGCAACCACTGCTTCATGAACAACCTCTGCCACAGCGGGGCTGACCCGATTCGTCAGCTCACTTGCTGTGGAGTGAGAAAGACCATTCTTCGTAAGCCGTGCTGCAAGCGAAGCGCCAATAGCCGCTACAGCGGTGGTGGCCAAAGCACGGAAATCGAAGGTGTCAGTTGCAGGGACGGTTGCAGCCAGAGCTACCAAGCCAGAAATAACACCGCCGGCCAAGGCGTTAATGGTGTTGGCGTAACGCCGGTAGAACGGCTGGTTTTCGACGAACTCGCCGATAGCATCACCGATGGTATTGTAAACCTCGGCATTATAATTCTTAGACAATAGGGATTCCTAACTCTATCTTACGCTGACGAATCACCGTATCTGGATCTTCGTCAAGGACTTTTAGTAGACGACGTAGCATAGCTTCAATATGGAAGCTTCGCTCATCGTTGAATAACATATAGCTACTTGCAGGGAAGCTCACGTTTGGATTTACCCTGGAAGTGTAACTTTCGCTCAAAGCGACATCTCCTAAAATATCGTCACTGGATGAAACCTTGTTGGCAGAATAAGCATATCCCTTTGGCGGAATAAGCGTTGCTAGCTGCTCATGGCTAATCCAATATTCGTATGGCCAAAAACCAGAATCTGCAATGGCGTAGTGCTTTACACCATTATCAATCGCGTAACCAACCACAGCAATGTAGTGATAGATTTCTCCACCACCATAGCTAGGAGTAGTACTACCACGAGTACCGATAGGGTAGTTGCTTGGCGGAGCAACAATGTTAGCTATCGCTGCGTAGCCTGCGTCGATGGAACCAGTAATATCTTCCCAAAGCTTTTGCTTCTGATTCCATGTGGGCGGATCATTCGGCATATCGCTAAAGGTGTAATTACCACCCTGAATAAGGCTATTGAGAACCGGTATAAATTGACCAATGTAATCGGTGCCGTTAAACGTGGTGTTCAGCCAGGTAGCTAATTCGCTTTCGGCATAAAGGATTTTCGTTGCCGTCCACACCACTGTTTGAGTTGATGCGGGGCCACAATAATATCCAGTATCCTGAGGGAGATAGCCATGATTATAATCAAGAACTTTCTCTACATCTTTTGGCAAATATTCCTCCTCCGGTAACAATTCGTTACCAAAAATTAGAGCATTATCAAAACGCATTTGACGATCAGCGATACCGTTGGTGCCGCCATTAATCGCTCTTGTGGCTGCGACAAAGTTATCGTAACGATCAACACCGTTAAGTTTTGGATCAGCGGCTCCGTCAGCATATTGGTTCAGCTTTGGCCTGGCTACCGTCCAATACCAAACTGCGCCAAGAAAACCAAACTCTTCGCCAGAAAGCAAGGTAGGATTATCAACGAAGTAGGTGTCATATGGCACGTAGCCTTGCGCAAAAGCCCACTGGCTTAGGTTTTCGTAATTTGCACGTCCAGTAATTTGGATCGGGCCACGCCCTTTGTAGCGCACCCCATCGCCTGGATAGACGTTGCCTAGGTCGCCTCGCCACTCATATTCTTCACCCGAAGCATATTCTTCCATCGCGGATAGACCGACGGATTCATGCCCTAGCTGGGCACAAAACATTGCTGCTCTAGCAACATTAGTGCAACCAGCTTGAGCAAGAGCCTTGTTAAAAGCAGGCGTAAGCTTTCGGTATTCATCAACCGACATAGCCCAATTCATCACCCGGGCTAAAACTTCAGGCTGCAATTTTAGTGACGCCTCCTCAGACGTTTCTCATAATCTGAATTATCTTTCATCATTTTATCATTTTCATCACGAGTTGTCGAACTGTTTTGTGGAGCTACTTTTGGAGTGAGAAGCACCGCAGTAAGAGCATTCAAATTTAAGCCCCCAAGCCAAGAGCGGTATTCATTCGACCTGACCCAAAGGCGAACAGAATAGCCTGGTTCGGGAATCACTACTGCCTCTACTAATTGCAAAGTAGCCGAGACAGGCGCATGCATATGACAATCCCGATGCTCTCGCTTTTCATCATTACGGTTATATACGGCAAGCTCGGCCCAGGTCATACGGTTATTATTTGGAACACCGAATCCTGTTGATGGGGTATCTGCGGTAGCACGTGCCGACACCAACCAAGTTCCCGCTTCCTCAAAAACCAGCCTGCGATTTGTTACATCCAGCCTTGCACCTTTTGAGGGACCGAACTGCTGATTAAAAGGAATCAGTCGCTCAAGCTGTTGCGAGATAGGGGTTCCTGTTCCAAAAAAGTCTTGAACTAAACCAAGAAACCCGCTGTTTGCAAAAATGGTTGTATCACTAAAAACAGAAATATAACCGTCAGGAAGTAAGTCAAAACGGTTCCGAATATCAGCGTCAAGCGAGGATAATTCATGAACAAAACGGTCATTATTCGCATACATCTTCGCTTCAAGGTTCGGAATAGTTTCTGATTCGACTTTGCGGATCTTTTGTTGGTTAGTTGTAACATCGGCCCTGGTCGCATCAACTACCTTAGAAGTCTTATCAATATTTTCATTTGCCTTAGTAACATTCGATACAATCCCACCAATAAGCGTGCTTGAATCAGGAACAGACTTCACAGTAAAAGCACCTGACTCAGCTCGCTTTTCTGCATCAGTTCGAGTATCTGGGGCAATACCCCCAGGGGAAGTGATGATGAGATCATCAGTATTTAGTTGCGTAGGAGACTGTTGTGCATGCTCAGCAGGAGAATTCCAGGTGTCATTATTCCAGTGTGGATGGTTTATAATCTTCGCCATCGTCTAAAATTCCTTTCGTAATCTCTTCATCTAGATCATCAAGCATTTGCACCAGTCTCTGCACCCGCGGGTTCTCCTCAATAGCTGAAGCCGCTAATGAGTTACGCAACACACGGATAAGCTCTGATGCAACCCGTTGCCACCGAACAAAATAACGATTTGTTTCTTGAAGCTCTTCACTTGCCTGTTTTAGTTGCTTCAATTCTTTCTCTATAGTCTTATACGATTTAGTGCCTGGCTTATTGATCTGAAATTTAATTCTCTGCCGAAGCACTGAAAGTAAAACTGTTAGTGCCAACACAACACTAACGATCTGGCCTGCTGCTGTTGAAGTATCCAGATGTCCAAAATCAATTGGGATCACTGCACTCCTTCAAAAAACCAAACCTGAGATATTGTTATGTGTAAAGCTGCGATGAACATTGCTAACAGACCAACCCCAAAAAAGAAGTTATACGAAAGAAACATTCCGCCAGCACACCATAATAACCCAAACACTCCCCAAACACCAGCGCAAACTAAGTGAGCAAGGTTTACTTTATGAAGCACTCTTGCTCGCCAAGTTAAATAGAAAGCACAACCAGGGAAAATAAAATCCCACGCATCAATCCCTAAAATCGAAGGCATAATAATTGGAATGGGTCGAGGGATCGTTGTTAATCCTATGTGGGGATGCGCGGTAAGAAACATCAAGCCGAACCCCAACATCATCAACGCTAATATATAAGAACAGCGCTGAAGAGCT
>NZ_CALIIB010000035.1 GCF_938020365.1 uncultured Streptococcus sp.
AGTAAGCTTCGACCTCATCTGTGTAAGTCCCTGCTTCCGTCGGATGCCAGCCAATCGTAGCGTAAATCTGCTCATAACTGTCGGCCAACTCCAAGGCGCGCTCGATGGTCGGCCGGTCAAAACCGACGACATTCATATTGCTAACGCTCATTTCCGCAGCCAACCGAAGCTCTTCTGCCTCTCGACTAGCAAATTCTTCCACATTTAAATGCGTGTGTGTATCAAAAATTTTCATGCTTTACTTCCTTATATTTCCTGTTCTTCATTATACCAAAAAAGTCAGATAAAGGGGCAAGAGCTTTACTTTCTCTCCGCCTACTTCAGAGGGTATTTATTATTTTTTCAACTCCTATCAAAAATAATTTTACTGTTTTTTGATAATTTTTTATTATTTTTCGATATTTTGTTATTGATTATCGATATGTATTGTGATATAGTAAATAAAAATAGAAATTTATTTGGAGGAATCCATGTCAAAGACAAGACAAAAAACAGCTGAAGATATAAGCATTGTGCTTACAAAAATCAGCCTCAGCATTTTATTCATTGCTTCCATTGTCCTGATAGCCATCGGACCTTGGGTAGTCAGCCTAGTCATTGAATTTCCCTCTCCTTTCTTTCAGGGAGAAAGTCGCTATTGGATATTGTTGCTCCTAGGCTATGTCTTAGGTTGTCTGGCTCTGACCTGTATCGTGCATCTCTATCGGCTCCTCAGCCGCATCGGGAAAAATCAGGTCTTTATCAGACAGAATGTACAGTATATGCGCTATCTGGGCTGGGAAGTCGGAATGGTCGCCCTCATTTCTTTCTTTATGGGCTTGACAGTCTATATGCCCATGCTCCTCGTAGCCGTTTCTTGCTGCATTTTAACCTTGATTATTCGGGTTATCCGCAATGCTTTTGGCAAGGCAATTGAGCTGCAAGAAGAAGTAGACTACACGATTTAGGAGGGACTATGATTCAGATAAATTTAGACCTTGTCATGGCTCAAAAACGGATTAGTGCTGGACGCTTAGCAGAATTGATTGACCTTACCCCTGCCAACTTGTCCATCTTGAAAAATAACCGAGCCAAGGCAATACGCTTTTCAACACTTAATGCCCTTTGTCGGGAATTGGACTGCCAACCCGGCGATATTCTTGAATATATCACAGATGAAACCGAGGAGGAATAAACATGGAGACACCATCACAAGAACAGATGACGGGGCAACCCTACCTTCCTTTTGAAAAAGACCAAGAACGAAAAAGCATCTTCACAGCTTTAAACATAAGGGAACTGAAGAATTTTAGAATCAGCTCCCTCATTCTCTATTTTTTAGCCTACTTTTATACAGTTGCCATCGACGGCAACAAAACCATTTACTTTTTTCCTATTGCGATTGGTCTGATTGGCCTGACCGAGTGGTTAGTAAGAAAAATGCCGACAAGCTTGCCTCAAATCGAAAAGGATGTCTCTACTGGGCTCGAGTCCAAGCTTTTCCTGATTCTCAGTCTGACTCAAGCACTGGCACTCAGTATCTGGGGCTTTCACCCACAATTAGAAATTTTTCAGACTTTGACTCTCCACATTTCCTTTTCTTTTTATATCCTATCACGGACGGGCTGGCTCAATCAAGGCCGCTTGGGAATCATGGTTTGGTACGATAGTATTCAGGCTTTTGTGATTCTACCTTTTAGAAACTTTTTCGCTGGTCTTCAGGTCTTTGCTCTGAGTGATAAGTCTTCAGATGCAACTACTGAAGACAGCGATTCTTCTAAAAAAGCAGTCCAAAGTACAATGATAGCAAGTAGCCTTCTTATTGCTGGTATGCTTGTCTTCTTCGTTTGGTCACAACTCAGCCAAGTCTCTGATCGATTTGCTCTTTTCTTTAGTGATACAGCTGATGCCTTGCATCTTTTCTTTGACTTGATCTTTTCAAATCTTGATACAGACGCCATCGCTCTTCGCCTCTTCTTGGCCCTACCTATTGGCCTCTATCTCTACAGTCTGATTGTTGGCAGCTTATTGAATCAAAAGAATATCAAAGTTACCTATCAAAGCTTCCAAAATAAAATTCAGCCACTGCGAATGTTTCCTGCTTTTACAGCCTATATCATCATCGGCAGCCTCTGCCTGACCTACGCTCTCTTTTTCCTCGTTGGTTTAGGAGAATTAAGCGAACTCCTTAGTGCTGGCACGAGCCTCCAAACTATTTCTCCTCAAAATGCCTCAACCGTTGCTGTTGCTGGCTTCTGGCAGCTTGTTCGTGTATCACTTCTAAATTTCGCTGTCTTAGCCGCCTTTTATTTGCTGGCCCAAAAGCCTCTCTGGGACCAAAAAGGCACTCGACTAGCCAGCACTATCCTCTTTATTTTCGCATTTTTACTGGCCTTGCTTGCTGGCTGGAAACTCTTTGGCATCTACATCTATCTTTACGGTCCAACACCATTGCGCCTGATCTCCGCTTGGTTTATCCTCGTTTTACTGGTCTGGTGTGTTCTGACCCTAATTCGTTTCTACAAGCCCATCCAAGCGATCCGAATAGGTATCTTCTACGCCCTTATTAGTTTCACGCTGCTCTGCTATCTCTATCCTCTGCTCTTAGCTGCTTGATAGAGAGCGTACTTACATTCCAATATAATTATCAAAAAGAGGCTGGGACAAAAGTCCTAGCCTCTCAATTGTCTTTGGATTGTCGAGCAAGACGCAGTGGTTGAGTGGGCTCTATTACGCTGATTTCATCAGCTTTTACAGCCCTACTCAACTGTGCGGAGGTGGGACGACGAAATCGAATTCTAACGAATTACCGATTTCTGTCCCACTCTCTTTTCTTTTATTCAAACTAGTTAATAAATACGCGAGAAACCACCCAGACCATCCCGCTTGCTTACCCTTTCAAGCAAAGTTTCTATCCTGCACGGACTCCTTCATAGCAATACCAGCCACCCTTAAACCATAGAAGCCTATTTTATCAAGAGCAATAGAAAAACCAGCGGTCTCGAGTCTCCACTGGTTTCTTTATGGTAATCGTTTGGATTATGCAGCCAAAACTTTGCGTCCTTTACGACGACGAGCTGCCAATACGCGACGACCGTTTTTAGTTGACATACGGTTACGGAATCCGTGTTTGCGCGCACGACGAAGTTTACTTGGTTGATAAGTACGTTTCACGATGAATACCTCCTCATAGATTTTGTATTCGTTTAGCCGGCTATAAAGTGATCAGTTACTAAACATACTTTACTATTCTATCGGATTCTCTCCTGTTTGTCAATAGTATTGGACGAATTGTTTCTTTTTGGAAACGAAATCATTCAAATCGTGTCGCTTCATAGAAGGGAATCAAGGCTGTCATAGCCTGCTCAAGCTCCGACAGAACTTCCTGCTTGCTTCTAGCCTCGGAAAGATTGACATCATATTTGATCAAAACCTTGCGGACTAGCCCAGCAGCCACCTGCTGGCTTAGATGCTGCCTATTTGCCTCAGTAGCCTCGAAGCGTTGACTCTGGCCGTCTATCTGGGCAAAATAGTAAGCTGGCGGCTGAATGGGCAGATTCAGCACCCGATTTTGCTTGCTGAGACTGTGCTCGTCTTTCTTGCGCTCCATGAAGCTCACCTCCAGCGAGACCCCAAAATCTTCTGCAGTCCCATACAGGCGCAGAGCGAACATCGGTTCTGTGATGTCCCCATAGCCTCTTAGATAATTCCAAAAATGTGGGCGTAAGATCTGAGCCTGATTCAGCCAATTGCTGGTCCGCTCCAGACTCAGCTTAGGATAGAGAGCCTGAAAGTCCCGAACCAAGTTCGCAAACTCCTGCCGAGCAGCCTGGCCTCTAGCTTTCAAATCCAACATTGTCTCTCGCAGTTCCCCTGCCTTATCTGGTGAAATGTATTTACTTCCTTGAACAGTCAAAAACGACTCAATAGCTGGAAAAAGTGACATGGAATTTTCTCCTTTCTGTATCTAAAAACCAGCTGAGCAGCTGGTTAAGATTTATTCCGAATCAATATCTACAACAACGTAGCGGTTAGGCTCATCGCCTTCTGAATAGCTAGTCACACCATCAATTCTTGAGATGATCCGGTGGATGATTTTACGCTCACTATTAGACATAGGATCCGTATGCTGGCTGCGACGGTCTTCTAGAGCACGCTGAGCCAATTTTTGCGCATAGCTTTGCAAAACTTCAGCACGATGCTCCACATAGTCATTTACATTTATAGAAATGTAAAAACTCTTGGAATATTGATTGTAAAGATAATTCTGAGCCAACAGCTGCAAGGCTTTCAAGACTTTACCGTGGTAACCAATCACGCGCCCTGGCTCATTCGTATCAATTTGCATATTGATTGTTCGGCGATTGTGGCTACTAGAAAGAGTCGCTTCAACATCCATTTCATCCACAATCTTTTGCACATATGCGGTCACACTTGCGACAACTTCCTCAATATCACAATCATCCTCAACCTGGATTCCCAAGTCAAAGAAGGACGACTCAGCTGTCTCTTGCTGACTAGGTACCACTTCTGCTAAAGAGCTATCTTCCTCTGAGTCCTTCAGAGTCTGTGCTTCATCAATCGCTTGACTGGTCTTTAAGAAATCAATTACACCTGTTTCTTCCAGAATGGTACTGGCGTCTTTATCGTTTTTAAGAATTTCAGCCTTGATTTTTTCTGAAACAGCTTCACCTTCGCCTTCGGCCTTTTTGATAGCTGTCACCACTCGCCCTAAGTCGACTGTTGCTTCACTAACACTTTGTACCGGCTCGTTTTGTGCATTGATTTCCTCAGGAACTCCTTTTACCGCCTGTTGGTTGGCCTTGGCCACAGTCGTTTCAGCAATCGGCTCCACATCTACCTGCGCAGGTTTCTTGCCAAATAAACCGAGAAAACCTTTCTTTTCACGCGAAACAACAGTAATATGTGCTCTCATTCGTGGGATATCCAGCGTTTTTAATCCATTTTGAATCGCTTCTTCAACACTTGCTCCTGTAAAAATAACCATCTGCAAGAGTCCTCCTTTTTACTTTTTCTTTTTCTGTGCTTTTTGAAGGGCACGTTTTTTCTTCATTTCCAATTGGCGCTCTGCCTTTGCCTTTGCTTCACGTTCAGCAATAATCTTAAAAGGATTGCTCAAAAGCAGGGTCTGACCGACTTGATAGGCGTTAGAAACTGTCCAGTAAAGAGCGACCCCGCTGGCTGCATACACCGCAAAGAAGAAAATCAATACCGGCATCAGGTAGGTCATCACTGCCGTCCCACCATTTTTCTCTGGCAAAGCCTTATTAGATAGCCAAGTACTAAAGAAAGTAAAGAGAGCAGCGAGAATAGGTAGGATAAAGGTCGGATCTGTTGTTCCTAGATTGAGCCAGAGGAAGTGACCTGTCTTTAGAAATTCAACTCTTGTCAGAGCTTGGAAAAGTGCCACAAGCACTGGCATTTGAATAAAGAGCGGAAGGAATGCAGCATAGGGATTGACTCCCATTTCTTTATAAAGCTTGCTGGTTTCCTCTGCTAAAGCTGCTCTGCTATCCATATCTTTGCCCGGATATTTTTCCTGAAGTTTCTTGATATGAGGCTGGACTTCCTGCATCTTTCTAGACGAGGTCGTCTGAAACTGGAAGACTGGCAACAAGACTGTCCGAATAATCAACGTAAAGAGAATAATCCCGATCCCTGTACTTCCATTAAAGGACAAGAATTGAATCATCTCCGCAAAGAAATAAACTAATTTCTCCCAAAAATCACTTGAATTAGCAGTCACTTCGCTGGTGCCACAAGCCGTCAAAATAAGCAGCGAAGCCGCTAAAAGAAATCCTATTTTACTCTTCTTTTTCACAAACAAATCCTTCCTGATAAATTTTTGCAACTTTTAAGACATGCAATAAATTTTGTTCTACTTGGTGGTAGTCCAAAGTTTCAACTCCCTTGCGGGCAATAACAACAAAGTCATCCTTGGTCAAGTCCGCCCGATGCTGAATCAAGACATGACGAATCTTTCTTTTGATACTATTGCGGACAACTGCATTGCCCAGCTTTTTACTAACTGAGATCCCCACTCGAAAATGGCGCTGATCTTTTTCTAATTTATAAACGACAAACTTTCGATTGGCAAAATTCTGCCCATCTTTAAAAATCGCCTTGAAATTTTTTTCGCTCTTGACGCGATAGTTTTTTCTCAAAACTCAACTCCATCCACCAAAATTAACTCTATTATACCATATTTTCCCAAAAAGCCAATAAGGGCTAGGTGCGAGACGAGCCCTCTTTTTGAATAGTTTTACCGAATGAAAGAAGCTGTTCGGAAAGAAGAGATCGGCAGTACAGCTCCAAAAAAGAGTCCGGGACAAAAGTCCTAGCCTCTCAATTGTATTTGGATTATCGAGCAAGACGCAGTGGTTGAGTGGACTCTATTACGCTGACTGCATCAGCTTTTATAGCCCTACTCAACTGTGCGGAGGTGGGACGACGAAACCGAATTCTAACGAATTACCGATTTCTGTCCCACTCTCATTTTACACGGTAAAAAACGTCTGGGTGCTCTGAGATACCTTGGGCAATGATGAAGCGGTCTTGACTGCTATCAGTCGGATCCTGCCCACTAACGGTCTCTCCTGCTGGCAACTTTTTCCCAGCGGGAATAATAGACAGGGCAGCACCTGTAAGATTATGCCAACGAATGCTAGTACGATAAATTCCATTTTCATCCAGACCAGCGTAAACCAGCTCCAACTTGGCAACATCTGACACCAGTCCCTTGGCATCAAAGGTATAAGTGACGCCATTGGCATCTTTCCAAGTACCAGCCATGCTAGAAAAATCCCCAGAAGCAATGGCCTGCATATCTAAACTAGAGGTTGCGGCAGGCTCTTTTTCCACCTTGCTTTCTGACTTAGCAGAAGACTCCTTAGTTACTGGCTCCGAAGGCTCCTGACTGCTAGAGATAGAAGTGTCCAAACTGCTTGCTTCGGTAGAAAGCTCTGTCGAACTTTTGCTCGTCTCAGACTTTTTGGAAGAAGCTGAGCTGGTCGAGGTCAAGCTAACTTTGGAACTGCTAGAAGGCGAAGTCGGTTTTTCTTTCTTTTGACCGCAGGATACTAACACAGACGATGCCACCAGAGTTCCAGCCAAGAGAATCATCCATTTTTTCATCTTTAGCACCTCGCAATATTTTCCTGTTCTTGTAACATTATTGTAACATAAATACAGCTTTTTAGAAAGCAAAAACCAGCTCGAAAGCTGGCTTATCTTATTGAATTTTTTTCAACATATTGTCGATATGCTGGATGGATTTTTCACGGCCTAATAGATAGATGGTATCTGGCAATTCTGGACCGTGCATTTCACCAGAAACAGCGATACGAATTGGCATGAAGAGGTTCTTGCCCTTGATACCTGTCTCTTTTTGGACTGCTTTGATTTGTGGGAAGATGTTTTCTGTCACAAATTCTTCATCTGTCATTGCTTCCAGTTTTGCTTTGAAAGCTTCCAAAACGACTGGAACTGTTTCGCCGGCCATCACTTCTTTCTCTGCTTCCGTCAATTCTGGGAAATCTGAGAAGAAAAGGTCTGTCAATGGAACGATTTCATCCACTGATTTCATTTGTGGTTTGTAGAGTTCAACCAATTTCTCAGCCTTGTCGGTCAAGCGTCCTGCTTCTTCCAAGAATGGTTTTGCCATTTCAAAGATTGTCTCAAAATCTGCATTCTTGATGTACTCATTGCTCATCCAGTCCATCTTTTTCTGGTCAAAGGCAGCTGGAGACTTGCTGAGGCGGTTTTCATCAAAGAGCTTGATGAGTTCTTCGCGAGAGAAGATTTCATGCTCGCCACCAGGATTCCAACCGAGAAGAGCGATAAAGTTAAAGACTGCTTCTGGCAGGTAACCTTTTTTACGATAATCCTCGATGAACTGGAGGGTATTGGTATCGCGTTTTGACAACTTTTTACCAGTTTCAGAGTTGATAATCAGGGTCATATGACCAAACTCTGGCGCTTCCCAACCAAGTGCTTCATAAACTATGAGCTGCTTAGGTGTGTTGGCAATGTGGTCGTCTCCACGTATAACGTGAGAGATTTGCATATCGTGGTCATCGATGACAACGGCAAAGTTGTAAGTTGGGTAACCGTCTTTCTTTTGGATAACCCAGTCGCCACCGATATTGCCACCTTCAAACTCGATATCGCCCTTGACCATGTCCGTCCACTTGTAGATACCAGCTTCATTGACAGCCAGACGAACCGTTGGAATGATACCTGCTGCTTCACGCTCTGCGATGTAAGCCGCTTTTTCATCCTCGCTCATGCCAAGGTATTCGTTGATGTAGCGAGGTGTTTCGCCAGCTGCTTCTTGGCGCTCGCGCTCAGCAGCCAATTCTTCTTCTGTAACGTAAGATTTGTAGGCTTTTCCTTCCGCTAGCAATTGGTCGATGTATTTCTGATACAATTCCAAACGCTCTGATTGGCGATAGTTCTCATGAGTTTCTGGACTTTCATCCCAGTCCATTCCCAACCAACGAAGGTTTTCAAGCTGTGAACGCTCACCATCCTCAACATGGCGCTTGCGGTCAGTATCTTCGATACGGATGATAAAAGTTCCGCCATGATGACGAGCATAAAGGTAGTTAAAGAGCGCCGTACGCGCATTTCCGATGTGTAAAAGCCCAGTTGGACTTGGTGCATAACGCACTCGAATATCTTTTGTCAATTTTCGATCTCCTATTTGGGAATAGCAGGAATGTCTTGCACCTGCTTTCGTATTCAAACGTTATTATTATATCACATTCTCGACCCAGAATCCGCTGAATAGTATGATTTTTTAAGACAGTCTTTCTTCGAGAACAAAGTCAATCGGCAGCCAAGCTAAAACCTTCTCCAATTGCTTTTCCCAGTAATACCATTCATGCTTACCAGGACTGTGGCTGTAGCTAATATCCAAACCTAGCTTTTTCAAATTTTCCACGGCATGTTTATTGGCCGCATAGAGGAAATCCTCCTCGCCGCACCAAGCCCAAAACTTAGTTTTGCCATCCGACTGCTTGGCCAAAGTTTCCAGCGAATAAGGGCTGCTGGTCCAGTCTTCCAAATCACCAAAAATACCACGCCAGTATGCCGGCTTGGCTAGGTCAGTATCATCTGGATGCTGATTGTGAAAGCTGAGTGCCCCAGACAAACTAGCTGCATAAGAAAAACGGTTAGACTTGAGAGCCAGCTTAAAGGATCCGTATCCGCCCATGGAAAGGCCAGCGATAAAGTTTTTCTCCCGCTTGTCAGACATATTGGGGAAAAAGCGCTTGAGTACCCGTGGCAGCTCTTCAGCGATAGCCTCGTAATAGTTAAATCCGTATTGAGTATCGGTGTACCAGCCATTGCTGGTATTCGGCATGACAACAATCAAGTTAGTCGAGCGAACCAGACGTTCGATATTTGAGCGCTTGAGCCAGCTATTGTGATTACCGTTCATACCATGAAGCAGATACAAAACAGGAATATCCGGATCATCTGGTTCGTCCACGCGCGACGCATCTGGATAAAGGACATTGACTCCCCACTCCATCTCCAAGGCTTCTGAATAATATTCTATCTGCATCACTGCCATCTTTTTTCTCCTCTTGTAAAAACTACTGTTCTTGGCTAGGCGTCACCGTTAGCCACACTCTGAAAGCAAGGCCTGTTCTGCGACCGCTAAAAGATAAGAAAAAGCCGATATTCGACTTTCTCTCTGCAAAATACTAGGAAAGCTGTTCCCACGAATAATCTAGCGAACTTCCATGACAACCGGAAGAATAGCCGGCCGGCGCTTGGTCTGTTCAAAGAGGAACTTGGCCAAACTATCACGGACTGTTCCCTTAAGCTCACCCCAGTCAAAGTTATCCTGAGCCAGATAGTCTTCCACTGTCTTATTGATCAGGTCAGTGCTCTCTCGTAAGATATCACGGCTCTTCTTGACATAGACAAATCCTCGAGTATGAACCTTGGCTTTGGAAATGATTTTCTTCTCCTTACGATTAACTGTGAGCGCCACGATGAAGATGCCGTCTTCAGAGAGAACCTTACGATCACGCAGGACGATATTGCCCACATCACCGATGGCATTTCCATCAATCATGACATCGCCTGCTGACACTGCTCCAGCTGGCACAAAGTCGCCATTTTCGTAGGACATGACGCTACCACGCTTCGGTATCAAGATATTTTCTGGTAAAATCCCGACTTCCATGGCTGCCTTAGCATGGGCATCCAGCCCACGGTATTCTCCCTGAATCGGGAAGAGATACTTGGGTTGCAATAAATTGAGCATGAGCTGCAAGTCACGCGCATTGGCATGGCCAGATACACGCAAGTTTTGAGTGATCAGCTTAACCACTCCACCAGCTTGGTAAATCATATTTTCCACACGCGCTACGACTGCTTCCTTGGCAATAGATGGCGTTGTAACGATGTAAACCAAGTCTCCGTCTTTGATTTCTACATAACGGTGACGACCGATGGACATCTTGCGTAGACCATTAATAGGCTCGCCCATCCGACCCGTCTCCAAGATAATCAGCTCGTGGTCCTCAAACTTAGACATTTCCTTAGGCTTGATCAACAGGCGCTCATCTGCCAAGGATAATTTCTTGAGGCGGATAGCCGTACGGACGATATTTTCAATATCAAAGCCTGTCAAAACGACACGACGGCCTGTTTCTGCCGCAGCTTCAAAGACCTGCTGGATTCGAGACAGGTTGCTGGCAACTGCTGCTACGATGACACGGCCATCCCAATCCGAAATCGTGTCCGTAATCTCACGGCCAACCTCGCTCTCACTAGCCACTTGCACAGTGCTGTCAGCGTTGGCTGAATCACTTAAGAGAGCTAAAACGCCCTCACGGCCGATCTCAGCCAAACGGCCGAAATCTGTCGCATAAGATTCGCTGGCAGATTGATCAAACTTGAAATCTCCCGTATAAACAATATTGCCTTCACGCGTCTTGACAACAATTCCCAAGCTCTCTGGAATCGAGTGGGTTGTCCGGAAGAAAGAGACAACCGTTTCGCCAAACTCAATCTCGGTATTTTCATCGATAACATGAAAATCATTGAATTTCTTAACAGCGTCATTGTTTTTAACAAAGAGCTTGGCTAGCTCAATCGTCAACTCCGAACCGAAAACCGGTACCTTGGCTTCTGTCAAAAGATAGGGCAGTGCACCGATGGCATCCGCATGACCGTGAGTCAGAAAGACACCCGCAATTCGGTCTTTATTTTCAAACAAATAATCCATGTTGGGAATGACTACATCTACTCCCAACTGCTCATTTTCTGGGTACTTGAGCCCAGCATCCAATACAAAAATGGAATCATCCACTTCGGCGACGTAGAGATTTTTCCCATTCTCGCGAACACCGCCCAAAGTAATCAGCTTAATCGTGCTCTTACTCATTTTTACTCCTATTCGATTTTAGAATCTCCTTTATCAAAGATTCCTTGATTTTATTACTAACGGTCCTTGGCAAGCCAAGTCGAATTACAGTTTTGCAAACAAAGTTTGCACATCTTAGTCATTATAGCATTTTTTCACGCTTTTTTCAAAATAAAGGAAACCTATAGAATGAGCAGCAAATCAAGGATAGTAGTTTGATACAGCAGGTCTCTGGTCACTTCTTCCTTCCTGATTCAAAATGCGAAGAAAGCCCCTCCCAGTTTCATTTTAGAAAACAGCTTTTGGTAGCTAGATCTACTCACAAGATAAAAAATAATAGAACCTAGTCTGAGACTAGATTCTACTATTCGAACGGGATGCCCTAAGCTGCTCTCCTGAAATCAATCAGAAGATTAGTTGGGAAGCTGTCCTATCTTATATAGGCTGAATGGATGAACAGACTTACTCAAAGCCATTATTTTGACTCAACTCTTTGAACCAGTGCCCTGATTTTTTGATAGTCCGTTCTTGGGTTTCTAGATTGAGCTCAATCAAGCCGTAGCGGTTCTTATAGCTATTGAGCCAAGACCAACAATCGATAAAGGTCCACATGAGGTAACCTGTACAGTTGGCCCCGTCCTGGATGGCACGATGAAGCTGGCGCAGATGGCCTTTAACAAAGTCAATCCTATAATCGTCTTGGATCATGCCATTTTCACGGAATTTCTCTTCACCCTCGACTCCCATGCCATTTTCCGTCAGCATCCATTCAATATTGCCATAGTTTTCCTTGATGTTTTGTGCAATATCGTAGATTCCTTGCTCATAAATTTCCCAGCCACGGTGAGGATTAATCTTGCGGCCAAGCATAACATAAGGCTCATAGAAATGATCTGGCAGAAGCGGCGACTCTGGATGTTTCAAATACTTGGGCGCTGCAACCCGCAGAGGCTGATAGTAATTGACACCCAAAAAGTCGACCGTATTTTCCCGAATCGCTTGCAACTGCTCCTCAGTCGTAGCTGGTAAAAGATCATGCTCACGCAAAAGATCGACCAGCTCTGCTGGATAATGTCCCAAAACAGATGGATCCAAGAAAGACTTGGCTTGGAAGAGCTCGGCAATGCGAGCCGCCTTCAAGTCCGCCGGATGCTGACTGCGTGGATAAGCAGGTGTCAGATTTAGGATAATGCCGATTTTGTAGTCTGCTCCAACCTCATGGCAGGCCTTCACCGCTAAAGAGCTAGCTAGCTGGGTATGATAAGCCACCTTGACCGCAGCCTGAGCGTCCACTTTATTAGGATAATGCCCATCGTAGAAATAGCCAAACTCAACTGGTACGATAGGCTCGTTAAAGGTCACCCACTGATCCACCAAGTCACCGTAGCTTTCAAAGCAGAAACGGGCATAGTCTACATAAGCATCGACTGTATCTAAGTTCTCCCAACCTTCTTGCGCTTCCTGCAAGGCAAAGGGCAGGTCAAAATGATAAAGATTGACAATCAAGCGAATGCCTTTGGACTTGATTCTTTCAAAGACCTTGCGGTAGAAGTCAACACCAACCTGATTAACCGGACCACGACCATCTGGAAAAATCCGTGACCATTGAATAGAGGTCCGAAAGGCTGTGTGGCCTGTTTCGACTAAAAGGTCGATATCTTGCTCCCAATTTTCATAAAAAGCGGATGCCTTGTCAGGGCCAATTTCGTTATAGAAACGATGGGGTTCTTGGCTAAACCAATAGTCCCAAAGGTTGTCTCCCTTTCCATCTCCTGAAATCCGACCTTCTGTTTGCGGACCCGATGTAGAAGATCCCCAGACGAAACCTTTTGGAAATTGAATCATATTTTATTTACCTCTCGATTTATCTTTACACCTCATTATATAAAGACCTTCTGAAAAAAGAAAGCAACAGTCTATTCAAATTTCTCTACTGATTAAAGACATTTTTGATTTGGAAGACTAAAAGTTCATTCAAAAAGAGAGTGGGACAGAAATCGGTAATTCGTTAGAATTCGATTTCGTTGTCCCACCTCCGCACAGTTGAGTAGGGCTGTAAAAGCTGATGAAATCAGCGTAGTAGAGCCCACTCAACCACTGCGTCTTGCTCTACAATACAAAGACAATTGAGGAGGCTGGGACTTTTGTCCCAGCCTCTTCATCATTTTCACTAATTAATAAACTGTTTTCTCTGTTTCGAAATCAAAGAAATGCGCCTTGTTTAGGTCAAAGCCAAGGTCAATCCCAGCACCTGTTTCTGAGTAGTCACGAGCATCCACCCGCGCGATAAACTCGCTGTCACCAACTTGACAGTAAAGGTGAGACTCAGACCCCAAAAGCTCAGAGACAGAAATAGTCGCATGAACCACAGAATCTGGGAAGGTCTCTAAGAAAGCAGGTTCTGTATTGATGTCTTCTGGACGAATACCGAAGATCAATTTCTTGCCGTCATAACCCTTCTCACGCAGAACTTTCAGCGTTCCTTCTGGCACTGTCAAACGCAAGCCATCGGCAACGATTTCATTCCCCTCAAGTGTCACAGTGATAA
>NZ_CALIIB010000036.1 GCF_938020365.1 uncultured Streptococcus sp.
AGTTGGGTGGCTGGGAAGCTGAAAGCGAAGCTTCTCAATTGCTACAAAACCTCAATATTCCAGAAGACTTGCATTATCAAAATATGAGTGAATTGTCGAATGGCGACAAGGTTAAGGTCCTTCTTGCCAAGGCTCTTTTTGGCAAGCCAGATGTTTTGCTTCTGGACGAGCCGACCAATGGTTTGGATATCCAGTCTATCACTTGGTTGGAAGATTTCTTGATTGATTTTGAGAATACAGTTATTGTCGTATCCCACGACCGTCACTTCTTAAATAAAGTTTGTACGCATATGGCTGACCTTGATTTTGGTAAGATCAAACTGTATGTCGGAAACTATGATTTCTGGAAAGAATCAAGTGAATTGGCAGCTAAGTTGCTCGCTGACCGAAATGCTAAGGCAGAAGAAAAAATCAAGCAATTGCAAGAGTTTGTTGCTCGCTTCTCTGCCAATGCTTCCAAGTCCAAACAGGCAACCTCTCGTAAAAAGATGCTGGATAAGATTGAATTGGAAGAAATTGTTCCGTCAAGTCGAAAATATCCATTTATCAGCTTTAAAGCGGAACGGGAAATCGGGAATGATCTCTTGACAGTAGAAAATCTTTCTGTCAAGATTGATGGCGAAACCATTCTTGACAATATCAGCTTTATCCTTCGTCCTGGCGATAAGACAGCTTTGATTGGACAAAATGATATTCAGACAACTGCCTTGATTCGTGCCTTGATGGGAGATATCGACTATGAAGGAACTGTTAAGTGGGGCGTTACAACTAGTCGTTCTTATTTGCCAAAAGATAATTCTCGTGACTTTGCGGGCGGTGAATCTATTCTAGACTGGCTCCGTCAATTTGCTAGCAAGGAAGAGGATGATAATACCTTCCTTCGCGGTTTCTTGGGTCGGATGCTTTTCTCTGGCGATGAGGTTAACAAGCCTGTCAATGTCTTGTCAGGTGGAGAAAAAGTTCGGGTTATGCTGTCTAAACTGATGCTTCTCAAGTCAAATGTTTTGGTTTTGGACGATCCTACTAATCACTTGGATCTGGAATCTATTTCTAGTCTTAATGATGGTTTAAAGAACTTTAAAGAGTCTATTATTTTTGCCAGCCATGACCATGAGTTTATTCAAACCTTGGCTAACCATATCATTGTTCTCTCAAAAAATGGTGTGATTGACCGCATTGACGAAACTTATGATGAATTTTTGGAAAATCAAGAAGTTCAGGCAAAAGTCAAAGAACTTTGGAAAGATTAATAAGTTGTCAACATAAGTTGACAGAGGTTTACAGAGGCATGAAACAACGTTTCGGCCTCTTTCTCTATAAGAAACATGGAAAAAATCAGATATTTTTTTAAGAAAAATTGGCTTTATTTTGCTTCCTTCATCTTACCTTTTCTCATTATGTGTTTCGTTTATCTGAGTCAAGGTATTTACTGGGGAAGCGATACTTCGCCGTTACTTGGAGACGGCTTCCATCAGTATGTCGTATTTGATACGACTTTGAGAAATATTCTTCACGGAACGGATAGTCTTTTTTACACGTTTTCAAGTGGATTGGGACAAAATTTCTATGCCCTATCTAGCTATTATCTAGGAAGTTTCCTTTCCCCATTCGTCTACTTTTTCGATTTAAAATCAATGCCAGATGCGGTTTACTTGTTTACTCTTATTAAGTTTGGTTTAATTGGATTGACAACTTGTATTAGTATTAAAGGGATCTTTAAAAAAATTCCAGAAACACTAATCTTGACTCTGTCAACTTCCTTTGCCTTGATGAGTTTTTCAGTTAGTCAACTAGAAATAAAAACTTGGTTAGATGTATTTATAGTAGTTCCTCTTATCATCTTTGGTTTACACAAGTTGATGAATGGACAAGGGAGAGTTTTATACTTTACAAGCTTGTCAATTCTCTTTATCCAAAATTATTATTTTGGTTATATGATGGCCTTGTTTTTGGTCCTTTGGTACCTCGTTCAGCTTTCTTGGGATTTTAAGGCCAGGATTCGGTCTCTCCCTGATTTTGCTATCGTGTCAATATTAGCAGGCCTTACTAGTTTAATTATGATTTTGCCGACTTATCTAGATCTGAGTTCACATGGTGAGACCTTGACAAAGGTTGAAGACTTGTTTACTGAGAAAAGTTGGTATCTAGATATTTTTGCTAAAAATTTTGTAGGAAGTTTTGATACGACTAAGTATGGATCCATTCCCATGATTTATGTTGGTCTATTTCCTCTTATTTTAAGTATCTTATTTTTCACGATAAAAAGTATTAAGCTTCGCGTGAAACTGGCCTACATTTTCTTGATTGGCATTTTTATAGTGAGTTTTCGACTGCAGTATTTGGATTTGCTTTGGCAAGGAATGCATGCGCCAAATATGTTTTTACATCGCTATTCTTGGCTCTTTTCTCTTCTTATCATTTTGATGGCTGCAGAGACGCTCAATCGTTTGGAGGAAGTTAAATGGCAACAAGTATTCCTTAGTTTTCTGCTCATTTCTTTTGGTTTTCTAGCCACTTTGCATTATAGAAAACACTATGATTTTCTTGGTCCCGAAAATTACATTTTTACTTTAGAGTTCTTCCTTGCCTATCTCTTAATCAGCTTTGCTTTTATTCGTTGTCACGTTAGGCAAAGGATGTTTACACTATCTTTACTGTTTTTTGTGGTTTTTGAGCTTACTTTAAACGCTTATTATCAGGTTGATGGAATTGCTAAAGAATGGGTTTTTGCAAGTCGTTCATCCTATTCGAAAAAGATGAATGAAATTGACAGTCTTGTCAAGTATAGTAAGAAAGAAAAAAGAGATTTCTTCCGAACAGAGAGGCTTGATCCTCAGACTGGGAATGACAGTATGAAATTTAATTATAATGGAATTTCTCAATTCTCATCAGTCAGGAACACGCAAGCAAGCTCGACTTTAGATAAATTAGGTTTTAAATCAGCAGGAACTAATCTTAATCTCCGCTATCAAAATAATAGCATTTTGATGGATAGTCTTTTTGCTGTAAAGTATAACTTGTCTGAGACAGATCCGCAGAAATTTGGTTTTTATGCTGAGAAGGCTGAGCGATCAATGACATTGTATGAAAATAATTATGCTTTGGGTTTGGCTTTCTTAACCAATGATGTTTACAAAGATGTCAAGTTCACTAATTTAACGCTCGACAATCAGACAGCCTTTTTAAATCAACTATCGGGTTTGGATCATAAATATTATGAGCGAATTTCTATCGCTGGTGATCAGGAAGAAACCGAAGGGAAAGTAACTGCAAGCATCGAAAATGACGCTCAATTAAGCTATGCTAGCCTCACTTACACAATTGAGGTGCCTGCGGGTAGTCAAGTCTATGTCAACCTTTCAGATCTTGATTTTTCAAACGATAATCAGACGGATGTCAATATCACTGTAAATGGAATCACGAATCGTTACCCGACCCATAATGTTTTTCCATTTTTGAATATTGGTTACTTTAAGGAAGCACAGACGGTTTCTATTCAATTTTCTTTTCCAGAGAATCGAACTGTGTCTTTTAACCAGCCAGAATTCTTCTCTGTGGATGTGACTAAATATCAGCAACTCATAAGTAAATTGAAAGAACAAGAAGTTTTTGTGACGACAAAATCCAATACGGTAACGGTGGATTATCATGCGGATAGAGATAGTTCTCTCTTTTTCACCATTCCTTATGATAAGGGCTGGACGGCTAGTGTAGATGGCAAGAAGGTACCGTTAAAACGTGCGCAAAATGGTTTTATGAAACTTGATGTGAGCAGAGGAGCAGGCAGAGTTACGCTATCATTTGTTCCAAGGGGACTAAAGGAAGGAACTGCAGCTTTCATTTTAGGAATAGTTTTATTTTTCTTCTATGATAGAGTTCGATTTAAATGGAGCAAAAAACATAGGGATAGTTCAGCATAGCCTTTACCTCATCAAAAAAACTTTAGAATATAGGTCTGTTTTTACAAGTTCTTCAATAGTCTGTAATATAATTCATCAAAGTAATAAGATTCTGTAATACTTTTGCTTTAGGATAGATATATCACAGAAAAGGAGAATTCTAAACATGAATTTGTATTTTAAAAATAGAATGATGAAAGCAGGCTTGCTCAGTTTGATGGCAGGAGCCGCTGTTTTGCTTCCGATTGTAGCCAATGCAGAAAGTTATACTGTCAAGTCAGGTGATACCTTGTCCGCGATTGCTGCTTCTCATCAGACGACTGTTGACAAGATTGCGCAAAAAAATAAGATCAGCAATATCAATCTGATTAGTGTTGGACAGGTTTTAGAGCTAGACGATGATGTATATGAGCAGGTGACTGTTGAAAAATCAGATAAGGCTGAGCAATCTACTGTAAACCCAAGTTCTGGCTTGAGTGCTGAGGATGCAGAGGCTAAGGAGTGGATTGCTCAAAAAGAATCAAGCGGCAGTTATACAGCGCAAAATGGGCAATACTATGGTCGCTATCAGTTGACTATTACCTATCTAAATGGAGATTTGTCACCAGAAAATCAAGAGAAGACAGCAGATGCTTATGTAGCAGGTCGCTATGGCTCATGGTCGGCTGCTAAAAATTTCTGGTTAGCAAATGGCTGGTATTAAAACTTTAGGAAAAATTATATTTACAGGGATTGGAGTTTATATTCTAGTCCCTTTTTTATAATTATTAGTACATTTTTGCTTGGAATATGATATTTTGCATCAAGGTATTTACAATACTGTAAATTTACTTGACAACTTATAAAGCTCATCAGATTGAGCAAAGGTTATTCGTTGTTCTCCTTGCTAAATCATGCTATAATAGACCTTGCTCAAGCGACCTTCAATCGTTGAAAGCACAGCACGACCTTCAATCGTGAAA
>NZ_CALIIB010000037.1 GCF_938020365.1 uncultured Streptococcus sp.
GCAGAATGCTAGTGGGGATCATCTTTCTAATCAATTCATGCTAGTTTATATTTCACTTATTATTGTTGCTCTATTAACACTCCACTTTTGTATTAAAAAGGTTAAGAAATGAAAGAAACCCCAGCTAAAGTTGTATAAATATAAAAGTGAATGCATATACAAAAAACCTGTTCAGGAAGGGCATTAGAGCCTTCCCGAACAGGTTTTTATAGTTCTTTGATTTCTTTCATATAGCCGGCCGTAATGATACCAGCAGGCAGAGCCACAATGGCGATTCCTAAAAAGGAAGAAATCATGGTAATAATTTTTCCAGTCGTTGAAACTGCGTAAATATCACCATAGCCAACCGTCGTCAGGGAGATGGTTGCCCAGTAGAGGGCGTCAAAAAAATTAGGAAATGTGCTAGGCTCGACATTAAAAATGATAAGGGCAGAAATGAAGATATAGCCGAGAGCCAAAAGACCCACGATCATCAAACTGTCCTTCTGCTTTTTTAAAACATTGGTCAATATTTGAATATTTTTAGAATAGCGAATAAACTTAAAGAGCCGCAAACTATTATTCAACAAAAAGAGAGAAGGCAAAATGCAGAGCAAATCAGCCGTTAGAAGCCGAAGAATGTAGTCAACAATAAAAATAACCGTTGACACAAAATCCAACCACATGAAGATTCTTGTGTGACTCTTGGTGGTCAAGGGGAGCAAGCTGAGAATAATGGTCAGGAACATAAGCACATCATAGGCTTTTTCAATCGCATTTTCCTTTTAATGGGGCTCAATAATCTGAAATAAAATCTTTCTTGTCATCCTCAACCTCACTTTTTTAAACTTGCTTTCATTCTATCTGTTTTTAAAAATAAGTCAAGGTCGATCCGCAAAGATTTTCTTCATTCTCCTTCGTCGGTTGCTTTCAAAATCCCTTGAAAATGGTATAATAGATAGAAACGTGTCTAGAACACGGAAAAGATCGTTGGAGAGTAAATGATTATGGCAACTTACAATCACAAAGAAATCGAGCCCAAGTGGCAGAAATACTGGGCTGAGCACCATACATTCAAGACAGGTACCGACAAGGACAAGCCTAACTTTTATGCACTGGATATGTTTCCTTATCCATCAGGAGCTGGTCTGCACGTAGGACACCCAGAAGGCTACACAGCGACGGATATCCTCAGCCGCTACAAGCGCGCACAAGGCTACAATGTTCTTCACCCAATGGGTTGGGATGCCTTTGGTCTGCCAGCTGAGCAATACGCTATGGATACAGGCAATGACCCAGCTGACTTTACAGCGGAAAACATTGCCAACTTCAAACGCCAAATCAATGCGCTTGGTTTTTCTTACGACTGGGATCGGGAGGTCAATACCACTGACCCCAACTACTACAAGTGGACCCAGTGGATTTTCACTAAGCTTTACGAAAAAGGCCTGGCTTATGAAGCTGAAGTGCCAGTAAACTGGGTGGAAGAGCTGGGAACGGCTATTGCCAATGAGGAAGTTCTGC
>NZ_CALIIB010000038.1 GCF_938020365.1 uncultured Streptococcus sp.
CAACTGTCACTAACCATGACAACCTCACTTTCTACAAGAAAAAACCTTGCCACAGCAAGGTTTCGCAAAAAACGAGGCAGTCAAATTGCCCCTTATACCGTTTTCCCTACCTTGCAGCCTCACTGGACTTGATTAAAGGTTAAATTGTAAACATTATATCGTTAGCGATAAGGATTGTCAAGATAGAAAAAACATTAGAACTTTCAAATTTTCTCTAAGGAATCACAGTCTTACCAGCTCTTGTCAAATTCACTATTTGCATTTGCCAGATAAAAACTGCCATCTTCCTGCCGCTTGAAAATCAAGGTTACTGAATCATATTTTCGTTCTCTATTTCGAAAGTTTCTATAATTGGCCCGTAGTGATAGGGGGCTATCGCTCATGCCACTTCCATAAATATTAAGTTCTGAAGGAAGTCCAAAACGCTCAATAACCTCTTGATAGGTCATCCCGCCTTTGCCATGCCGGCTATCACCTATTTTTAATGTATCCATATCTTCTGGCTTCCACTTAAAGACAAATTCGTCTTTCGTCGCTGAAGGATAGCTACTGTCATCTAAATATACTGCACTTTTACTTATCAAATAATAGTTCTTGCCATTCGAATCAGGGTCATAAAAAACCAAACTGATTTCCTGAGGATGTCCCGACGCGCCATATCTCGGAACATCTATAATTCTTGTCTTATAAGTTAGTGTCAATCCTTTTGTAGCAAAACTCACATCTGAACCCTTACCATATTTCGCAATAACTTCTTCTAAAGTTGGACTATTAGTCCCCCCATTTTCCACCTTGAGCTCTACAAAATTATCTAACGTCCAATTAAAAGCAAACTTCTCTTCATCTTCCTCAACAATTTTCTTTTTTAGTTCCTTTTGTTCTTGAGTCAATTTTGATTCATCATCATTTTGCTGACTAGCTGAGCTGTCTCCACTAACTGACGAAGATTTATCGTCATATTTGTACTTCAGTTCGGCTTTATTAGGAACCTGTTGCGATAAGTAATAGAAGCCAAAGAACAAAGCAAAAGAGATTGCCAAACAAAGAAGGGTAAAAGCCAAGCTAATTCTTTTTTTCTCCTCCTTCATCGTCATCATTCTGAGCTCTTCTCGTTTTAGCTTTTGTTGACGATAAAGGTCTCTTTTGATCTCTCTAAACGAATGAAGATCACGTTTTTTCTTGCTACTTCTCCTCATTTTCCTCCTCTTTCTTATCGATTTAGTTTACTCACTTTCTTTAGACACCAAACGCCATCTTCCATCTCCTTGCTTGTAGAATTCTAAATGAACTCTTTTCAATTGTTCTGGATTTTGCCAAGAATCTGGATTAACATAATCAACCCGCATCTTCAGTTGATTGTCGTCTCCAGAAATCGTCTGATATAGAGGTAAGCCGACTTTTAAAACAATCTCATCATATGGTGTACCTTTAGCTGTTCCTTCTCTAGCACCAATAACAAGACTATCGATGTATGCTTGCGTCCATAAAAAGGATCTTTTAGGATTGTTATCCACCTGAATTTTATCACTTGAAAGGCTAAAATAGTATTTTGAAATGAGCTTATAGACACCATCAAATTCAGCAAAGGTTAAAGATACATAGCCCATACTACCATTTTTCGATTCCCAGACAAGGCGAATATGTTTTTGAACTTTATGATTTGGCAAAAAATCAATCCAGGCCCCACCTTGAACTGGTTTCCCAAATTCCTTTAAAACATCTTCCAAGACGGATCCGCCCTTGTATTTGTTTATGGGAAGCGCGACTGCCTTTTCAACTGTCCAAAGAAAGGGACCGCTTTTTTCTGGAGAAACAATAAGACTTTTAGCGAATTGTTCTGCTTCAGCTTTCTCATCTTCCAAACTATTTGTTGATGAACTAATCTGGCTAGACGGAGTTGGCGTCTGCTTGGCTTTGCTTTTTCCTGATAGAGAAAGTGTTAAAAAAACTGTTCCAATAATAGAAAATACAACAATAGCTACTACCATGAATGGTAAAAACTTAGATTTATAGGTTTGCTTTTCTAACTCGAAAGCAATATCTTCAAACGAATCTTCTTGTCTCTTCATCACTGCTCCTTATCAGTCTAAAAACTCATCATATCATGAATAGATCGAGATTGCAAAATGTACTTCAGTCTGTTTATACAGAAGAAAGCCCAAATTCCCCGTCTTTTCTACTTGCTTTGGCTGCCTAAGGAGGCCACAAAGCCGCCTATCTTTCTCTTCTATCGATATGACTCGTAACTGTCGTCAACCGAAAGACGCCATCTTCTTGACGATGAAAGATTAAATGAACCCATTCATTATTATATCTTTCATCTGAAGTTAAGTATTGGAGTTCCAAGCCAATATGCTGCCTATCAGCCGCATCCAAGTGAGAAATAACAACTGCTGATTCTCTAGGTAGGCCAAATAATTGAATGATTTCTTCATAGGACATACCAGGATGACCTATGCTCTCGTCACCAACTTGTAAACCAGCAATTTCATCCTTTGTCCATAGATGGGGACTATCTCCCTGAGGCAAAGTTGGATAGGCCTCATCGAAAATATTCGCTCTCTTCCCAATGAGATGATAGCCTGCTCCATCTTTTTCAAATGTCAACCTTAAACTACTATGACGGCCTTGAATACTCTCACTTGTATAGTTTAATTCAATATTTCCATTGCCCTCAGTATAAAAAAAGCTTGAAGCCTTGCCATGCTTTTCAAGGATTTGATCCAGAGAAGCTCCGTTTTGACCAGCAGCGGTATCCTTAATTTGCAGATTAATAATGTCATCAGTTGTCCATGTAAAACGATGGTTTCCTCTCTCTAAAACTTCCTCTTCTAGCTTAAGCTCCTCTGGTGACTTTTGACGAACAGATGAAGACATGCTGCTTCGCCCAAGTCCCTCATAAGCAGAGTTAATCCCCCACATGATCATCACCTTCCCAAGTGGAATCATTAAGCAAATTGTCAAAAATACTATAAAAATAGTGATGGGTAGTCCTACCGAACGATTTTTATAGTCATCATCTTTGGCCATATCACCCTCCTTATTTCCTTCATTTTAGCATAGGAAACTTTAGCAAGCAAACATTTGCTAAACTTCTGATTTATCAGGAAAAAATCCCCAGTTTGTGATAAAATAGACCTATGAGAATTCAACAATTACACTACATTATCAAAATCGTCGAGACCGGCAGCATGAACGAGGCTGCTAAGCAACTTTTCATTACTCAGCCTAGTTTGTCCAATGCTGTGCGGGATTTGGAAAATGAAATGGGCATCGAGATTTTCATTCGCAATCCCAAGGGCATTACCCTGACCAAGGACGGCATGGAGTTTCTTTCCTATGCTCGCCAAGTGGTGGAGCAGACTCAGCTTCTAGAAGAGCGATACAAAAATCCTGTCGCCCACCGCGAGCTTTTTAGCGTCTCTGCCCAGCACTATGCCTTTGTAGTTAATGCCTTCGTCTCCCTGCTTAAAAAAAGCGACATGGAGAAATACGAGCTCTTTCTGCGGGAAACTCGGACTTGGGAAATCATTGATGACGTGAAGAACTTCCGTAGCGAGATCGGTGTCCTCTTCCTAAACAGCTACAACCGTGATGTCCTCTCTAAAATGCTGGATGATAGCCATCTGATTGCGACCCACCTCTTCACAGCACAGCCCCATATCTTTGTCAGCAAGTCCAATCCGCTGGCCAAGAAAAAGCTGGTACAACTGTCGGATTTGGAAGATTTCCCTTATCTCAGCTATGACCAAGGGACTCACAATTCCTTCTACTTTTCTGAGGAGATCCTCTCTCAGGAACACCATAAAAAATCTATCGTCGTCAGCGACCGTGCAACACTGTTTAACCTTTTGATCGGTCTGGATGGCTACACGATTGCGACCGGTATTCTCAACAGCAACCTCAACGGAGACAATATCGTCTCCATCCCTCTGGATATCGATGATCCAATCGAGCTAGTCTATATCCAGCACGAAAAAGCCAGCCTATCCAAGATGGGCGAGCGCTTTATCGAGTACCTGATTGAGGAAGTACAGTTTGATAAATAAAGCAAAACACCTGAAACAAGCATCCAATGCTCACATCAGGTGTTCTTTTTATTGTCGTAATTTGCCCAAAACTTCCCCAATCTTGCCTTCGATGACGAGGTCAGCTTGCTTGTCCTGTGGAATGCTGGTCTTGTTGATAACGACCAGATGCTTGCCAGCAAAATACTGGATGAGACTGGCTGCGGGATAGACCACCAAGGAAGTTCCCCCGATGATCAGCAGGTCGGCTTGATGAATGGCCTGCGCAGCTTGCTGGAAAGTTTCCATATCCAAGGGCTCTTCATAGAGGGTCACATCGGGCTTGATAATGCCACCGCAGTCAGAACAGTAAGGCACTGTTCCAGGCAGAGCTAGAAATGCCGCCAAATCGTAAAAGCGCTGACAGCCTAGACAGAAATTTCTATCCGCACTCCCATGCAACTTTAGAACCTTTTTTGAACCAGCCATTTCGTGCAGGCTATCAATATTTTGCGTCACTACAGCCTTGAGCTTGCTGGTCTCCTCCAGATAAGCCAGATAGGTGTGAGCCACATTGGGCTTGGCATCTGGATAGAGCAAGTATTTCTTGTAAAAGTCGAAAAACTCCTGCGGATAGCGCTCAAACATAGTATGCGAAACCAGCTGCTCTGCCGTAAAATGCCGCCCCAGCTTGACACTATAAATCCCATCCGAACTGCGAAAGTCAGGGATATTGGACTCAGTCGAGACACCCGCCCCACCGAAAAAGACGATATGCTGACTTTGGTCAATCATATCTTGCAACTGCTGTATTTTATCCATTTTCCTCTCCTGTCAATAAAGCTCTAACCAAGCGATTTGCCTCATCAAAATAAAAATGTTCCCGATCGTAGACAATCCCTGTAAATCGAGCCAAGTCTACCAAAATCTCCATAAAATGCTGGGAGGAAAAACCAGTTGTCCGATATAATTCTGCCTCATCAAAGGGCTTAATCAGATGAGCCAGCGGATTTCGGACTGACTTCTCCAATTCTCGCAGCTGCCTGACCTCTTCCTTAACAGACTCCGGCAGATCCAAATGCAAAATCAACTCTGTCAGACTAGATGAATTGACCGTGCTTTCCGCATGAAAGACCTGTAAGACAGCGTAATTCGACTCCCGCATCCGTTCAAACTTCCAACGGTCATAGCTGGCTTCACGAGAATTATGGATAAAGTGCTCAATATCAGGAATTTCCAGCTTGATCAGGCGCATGAAAATCCGATAAATCGCTGGGCTGACCGCTCGAACGAAGTCAATAATCTGCTCATTGCGCAGCTTGGCTTCCAAATCATAGAGATAGTTGGCTAGCTGTTCATCAGCCAAATCGGTATGACAAAAAAGCTGAAAACCGCTTTGCGTCTGCAAGGCAGTCTTCAACTCTTCATCCATGGCTGGCAGAATATTGAGCTCTCTGCGCTCTGCCAGAATAGCCAATAGGCTGGTTACAATCGAGGAATTTCCCATCAACTTCTGCGCCAGTTTATAGGCATAAGCATAGTCGTAACGGGAAATCGCAAAGAGAATTTCCTCTTTTAAATCTAGATTCATGCTTAATCAATCAAGGTTTCCAAACCAACCTTCATCATATCAGTGAAGGTATTTTGACGTTCCTCTGCTGTCGTATCTTCGTCAGGATTGACCAAACTATCAGAAATGGTCATGATAGCCAGAGCATCTACTTGGTGCTGAGCAGTCAGATAGTAAAGGGCTGCTGCTTCCATTTCAACAGCTTTGACGCCCCATTTGCCCAGCTCGATATTTTTTTCAAAATAGTTCGAATAAAAGACATCTGACGACAAAACATTTCCGACATGGGTTGTCATGCCCAAGTCTTTGGCAATATGATAAGCCTTGTCCAGCAAATCAAAGCTGGCAATCTGCGGGAAATCATACTGAGGCCAGTCATTGCGGATAATGTTTGAGTTGGTCGCAGCCGCTTGAGCTAAAACCAATTCACGAACGTGAACATCTGCATTGAGCGAACCAGCCGTTCCCACACGAATCAGCTTTTTCACACCGTAGTCCACAATCAGCTCACGCGCATAGATAGAAATAGACGGCATTCCCATCCCAGTTCCCATGACAGAAACCCGCTGACCCTTGTAAGTACCAGTGTAACCAAACATGTTCCGCACTTCGTTAAAGCAAACGGCATCTTCTAGGAAATTCTCCGCAATAAACTTAGCACGAAGCGGATCGCCTGGCAAGAGAATTTTATCAGCAATCTCACCTTGTTTAGCAGCAATATGGATAGACATAATTTATGATACAAAGAGCGACAAGAAAACGACTGAAAATTAGGAATCTGACGAGAAATCCTGATTTCTCAGTCAGATTATCTATTTTCCGAGTTTTCCGCTCGTGTTCAAATCAAAACACACGCTCTACCTTTCTTTCGTTTAATATTTTATTTTCTTACAATTCAGCAAGAATGGCTTTAAGTAGTCGTTTGAAATCACCTTTGACACGCTCTGTTACTTCAACCACTTCCTCATGATTGAGTTCTTCTTGGAAACCGGCAGCATGATTGGTAATGCATGAAATTCCGAGAACTTTCAAGCCTGAGTGGGCAGCCACGATGACTTCTGGAACAGTAGACATGCCAACTGCATCTGCTCCGAGTGTCTTATAAGCACGGATTTCTGCTGGCGTTTCGTAAGTTGGACCAGTAACACCAATATAGACACCGTCATCCAGCTTAATGCCAAGCTTATCAGCGACTTGATGAGCAGTTGCGCGATATTCTGGTGTATAAGATTTAGACATATCAGGGAAACGTGGGCCAAATTCATCCAAGTTTTCACCAATCAAAGGATTTTGACCCGTCATATTGATGTGGTCAGTAATCGCCATAAGCGTACCAGGACCATAGCCGATACCACCGGCAGCATTAGTCACAATAACACCTGTCGCACCAAGAGCCTTCATCACGCGCACTGGGAAAGTAACGACTTCGAGAGGATTTCCTTCGTAGAAATGGAAACGACCTTGCAGTGCCAAGACTTTGCGGCCTGCCAAGTCTCCATAGACTAATTTTCCAGCATGACCAACGACAGTTGAACGACCCCAGTTTGGAATATCCGCATAGTCAAGACTAACGGCATTTTCGATTTCAGAAGCCAATTCTCCCAAACCAGATCCCAGGATCAAGCCGAATTCAGGCTCTGTCATACCTTTTTCTTTCAGAAAGGCTGCCGTTGCTTTGATTTTCTCAGATAATGTTGTCATAAAATATATTCCTCACTCTCTTATGCTTATACCAATTTGTCCAAGAAGCTTTCACCAATCATGGCCTTGTCCACACCGAAGTTGTCAGCGATGGTTGCTGAAATATCCGCAAAATGTCCAACAGGCAAGTGACCATTCCCCTTGAGTGATTTACCAAAAACCAAGAGTGGAATGTACTCACGAGTGTGGTCAGTTCCGGCATAGGTTGGATCGTTACCATGGTCAGCGGTAATCATGAGCAAGTCGTCTTCCCGCATGTTCTCAATGATTTCTGGCAAGCGAGCGTCAAATTCCTGCAGACAATCACGATAGCCATGCGGATCACGACGGTGACCATAAAGAGCATCGAAGTCTACCAAGTTGGTAAATGAGAAGCCATACTTGAAGTCCTCAGACTGGATAGCCTTAACCAAATTGTCTACGCCATGATTATTGGACTGGTTGTGGCCCATGTCGTGGTTGATACCAGCACCGTTGAAGATATCGTTAATCTTACCAACTGAATAAGTATCAATGCCTGCTTCATTGAGCTTGTCCAAAACAGTTGGCTCAAATGGAGAAACTGCATAGTCATGGCGATTGGCTGTACGAGTGAAGTTACCTAGCTCACCCACATAAGGGCGAGCGATGATACGTCCCAGAAGCGCAGGGCGTTCCAAGGTGATAGAGCGAGCGTATTCACAGATACGATAGAGCTCGTCCAAAGGAATCACTTCTTCGTGGGCCGCAATTTGCAATACTGGGTCAGCAGAAGTATAGATGATCAATTCGCCAGTTTCCATCTGACGAGGCCCGAAGTCATCAATAACAGCCGTTCCAGAATAAGGTTTGTTAGCCTCACGAATAACTTTGCGGCCAGAAAATTCTTCAATTTTAGTCAAGATTTCCTCTGGGAAGCCATTCCAGAAAGTATCAAAAGGCTCAGTAATGTTCAGACCCATGATTTCCCAGTGGCCTGTCATCGTGTCTTTACCTAAAGAAACTTCTTCTAATTTAGTATAGTAACCACTTGGATTTTCCTCGGCTGGTACAGTTTTCAAGGCTTGCTCACGCTCGATATTGCCCAAGCCCAGCTTAGCCATATTTGGCACATCTAGACCGACTGCTTTGGAAATATGTCCCAGCGTATCAGAAGCACCATCTGGCACCCCTGCATTAACAAAATTGTTAGCATCTGGTGCCGCCCCAATGCCGACTGAGTCCATAACAACTAAGTGAATACGATTAAATTTTGACATGAAAACCTCTTTTCTAGTTATTTGCTTCTAAAATGTTTACGCCACCTTGGCCAGCGACGATCACCTTGTTGACCATTTGGGTGAAAAGACCGTGCTCAACAACGCCCACGATATGATCTAATTCTCGGCCAAATTCGACTGGGTTTTCGATTACACCTAAATCTAGATCAATAATGAAGTTCTGCATATCCGTGATAAAACGTTGGCCATTTTTTTCACGGAAACTTGGCTTGTAGCCTGCCTCAGCAAAGCGGCGGAAAACTTGCTCCGCACCATATTGCACTACTTCGACTGGTAGCTTGAAAGCACCTAGCTTTTGAACCAATTTGCTCTCATCGACCACCCAGATGTAGTCCTTGGAAGGTGTCGCGACAACTTTCTCCATCAACAGGGCCCCGCCTCCGCCTTTGATGCCGTTGAACTGAGGATCCACTTCATCAGCTCCATCAACGGTCACATCGACCCGATCCACTTCATCAATGGATTTCAGCGGAATGCCCAAGCCTTCTGCTTGCTTGCTAGTCACGCTAGAGGTCGTAACTGCAGTAATCTGCAGGCCTTCCTCTTTGATACGTCGACCAATTTCCTCGACAAAATAGTAAGCAGTCGAACCTGTTCCCAGACCGACCACCATCCCGTCTTCGACAAATTCAGCAGCCTTGATGCCTGCTAGTTTCTTTAGAGTTTCCATAGCACCTCCTCAAATCAACTATGTTTAGTATATCACAATTCTTTGAAATTTGAAAGTGTTTTCAGCTCTTTAAACGGTTCATCGCACTTTAACAGTGCTTCATTTTACGAAAATCTCCTTAAAATCTTGCTCCTAGTTCTATTTTACGCTACAATGAAGATAGGTAAATTATTGAAAGAAATACATATTTCAAGTAGTAAACCATAGAAAATCTAAGGAGGTTGTTATGATGCAGCAAGAAAATAAAGTTTTAGGTATTTTAGCCATAGTCTTTGGAGCAATCGCTTTACTTGGCTCCTGGATACCTATCATCAATTATCTATCTTTTTTTATCGGTACTATTGCTCTTATCCTTGCTATTATCGGTCTCATTATTAACCAAAAGAAACCGAAAACTTTGTCCATTATTGGCTCTGTCATTTCCTTTTTTTCCTTAATCATCGCACTGGTCACTCAATCATTCTATTCCCGTATGTTCAATGAAATGGGAAAAAGGTTTGATACTCTTTCGAGCTCTTATCGTTCCTATTTTGATTCGTCAGAAAGAAAAGAAGAAAAGGAAAAAGAAGAAAGTACGACGTTTACATGGACAAAAGCAGAATTTGATGCACTCAAAGAGGGCGATATTTTGAAAAAAGGTGCAGGCGGAACAAAATATGACGACGTCATTCGCGACCACGGCAAACCAACTGACGAAACCACTTCCACTGTCAGCGGCTCTGAATTAAAAACCATCACCTACTTACCAGGAGGAAGCAAGTATCAAGCCGTCGTCCTAACTTTTTCAAAAAACGAAGACGGTTCTTTCCTACTGACTAGCAAGATAGGAACAGGTTTAGAATAACATAAATCTCCTACCTGACAGCTGTTTATCTTCTACCAATATTGGAAAGAACTCTAGCCATCAATCGCATTTTACTAAGACACAAGGATTTAACTATCACTTTCCCACTATACTTATTAATCAATGCAAAGCAAGGACAAAATGATGCACAAGTCTCAAAAACTTTTTGGGTGAATTTTGGGCGGAATATTAGAAAAAGCTTGTTATATAAGCCATTTGAAAGGATATACATGATAACACGAGAATTTGATACCATCGCTGCGATTTCGACCCCTCTTGGGGAAGGAGCCATCGGTATCGTCAGACTAAGCGGGACTGACAGCTTTGCTATTGCCCAAAAAATCTTTAAAGGCAAGGATCTAAGCAAAGTGGCCAGCCACACACTCAACTACGGCCATATCGTTGACCCTCAAAATCAGGAGATTCTAGATGAGGTCATGGTCGGGGCCATGCGCTCTCCCAAGACTTTCACCCGTGAAGATATCATCGAGATCAACACCCACGGCGGGATTGCAGTGACTAATGAAATCCTGCAGCTGGCTATCCGCGAGGGGGCTAGACTGGCAGAGCCTGGCGAGTTTACCAAGCGGGCCTTTCTCAATGGGCGCGTGGATTTGACTCAGGCTGAGGCTGTCATGGATATCATCCGGGCCAAGACAGATAAAGCTATGAACAATGCTGTCAAGCAGCTGGACGGCTCTCTTTCCGACCTTATCAATAGCACCCGCCAGGAAATCCTCAACACACTGGCTCAGGTCGAGGTCAACATCGACTATCCTGAGTACGACGATGTTGAGGAAGCAACAACGGAAATCATTCGTGAAAAAACGCTAGAATTTGAGCAACTTCTGACCCATCTTCTCAAAACTGCGCGACGAGGCAAGATTCTTCGCGAAGGTATTTCTACTGCTATCATCGGTCGACCTAATGTTGGCAAATCCAGCCTCCTCAACAATCTTCTGCGTGAGGACAAGGCCATTGTGACCGACATTGAGGGGACAACTCGTGATGTGATCGAGGAGTATGTCAATATTAACGGCATACCGCTCAAGCTTATTGATACCGCAGGGATTCGGGAAACGGATGATCTTGTGGAGCAGATTGGCGTTGAGCGCTCTAAAAAAGCCTTGCAGGAAGCCGACTTGGTTCTCTTGGTTCTCAATGCCAGCGAGCAACTAACTGACCAAGACAAACAATTGCTTGAAATCAGCCAAGACAGCAATCGCATCGTCCTGCTGAACAAGACTGACCTTGAAGAGAGGATTGAACTAGACCAGCTACCAGCAGATGCTATCAAGATATCCGTCCTCCACAATCAAAACATTGATAAAATAGAGGATCGTATCAACCAGCTCTTCTTTGAAAATGCTGGAATTGTCGAGCAAGACGCCACCTATCTGTCCAATGCCCGTCACATCTCTCTCATCGAAAAGGCTGTCGAAAGCCTGCAAGCCGTCAATCAGGGACTAGAATTAGGCATGCCAGTAGATCTCCTCCAAGTCGATTTGACTCGCACTTGGGAAATCCTTGGTGAAATCACTGGAGATGCTGCACCAGACGAGCTTATCACCCAGCTCTTCAGCCAGTTCTGCCTAGGAAAATAATATGGGAATCACAGAGTTTATCAAAGCAAAAAATCTGGGCGAATACCTAGAAAGCCGAATGAATGAGCACGTCAGTGAACGCATCCAAGAACGTAGCTGGCTGGAGGTTCTCCTCCACAAAGCCCGCACCACCAAAATAAATCCTGAAAATCACCAGAAAATGAAACACGGTTCCTGAACAATAGAACCGTGTTTGGCTATCTATTCAATCCAGCTAAAGATTTGCCTGATCATGAATTGCAGTATTCTCCTTGTCCCAAACTATTTTTTGTTTGTCTACATCTTCATCGGACTTGAGTCAGCACTCCGTCTTGCATTTCATAGACCTTGTCAACCTCGTCCAGTAGGCGGGTATCATGGGTAATCATGACTACGCTCTTGTTGAATTTTTGAGTCACTTCTTTGAGCAGATGGACCACGCGCTTAGCCCGCTCCGTATCCAGACTAGCTGTCGGCTCATCAGCCAAGATAATATCTGGGCTATTGTAAAGCGCTCTAGCGATAGCAGCCCGCTGCCGTTCTCCGCCGGACAATTCTTTGGGATATTGCTTGAGTGTTCCTTTAAGATCCAGCAACTCAATCAGACTGTCTAGATCCGTCCTTTCCTTTTTAGATAAGCGGTCAATCAGCTGGAACTGGTCTTCGATTTTCAAAAAAGGAATGAGATTGGAAGCCTGCAAAATAAAGCCAAAATCATTGAAGCGTAGAGCAGCCCGTTCCTTTTCCTTAAGCTGGGAGGTATCTTTCCCACGTAAGAGAATCTGTCCTTTTGAAGGAGTTTGCAAATGCCCTAGCAAGGTCAGAAAAGTTGTTTTACCCGAGCCTGATGGCCCAATAATAGCTACAAACTGCCCTGCTTCCAGTTGGAAATCAGTTGGTTTCAGAGCTTGGACCAGCGTATGCCCCTGGCCATATTCTTTTGTAACTCCTTTTAGTTCTATGATTGACATTTACTCACCTCCGATCGCTGTGATAGGGTCAATTTTCAGAACCCGATGAATGGACAAGAGCCCGCCAGCCAGTGACATGAAAACAATCAGGACAATCAATCCAGCATAAGCTCGCCAGTCACTGTAAAACGGCATAGAGGCCGGCAAGACTAGCTGGGTTCCCAAAAGAGCCAAGACAGCTAAGCTGATTCCCAGAGTAGACAGGATGAAAATCTGCCAGAAAATAGAAGCAATAATCTTCCCACTGGCAATCCCTTGGGCACGCATAATACCGTAAAGTTGGGTCTTCTGAATGGTGATAATGTACATGAAAATCCCCAATACTAAAAAGGTAATCAGAACCATGGCCCCAATCATAAAGGAAAAAGTCAGAACCTGAGGCTGATAACCAGGGATATTTTCTATAAAATCACTCATAGAAAGCTGACTAAGCCCAGTTTCTTCAATTTTTTGACTATCTTTGACCACAAGTGCGCTGATATTCTTAACCTGACTAGAGCCGTACTTTAATTCCCTGAAATCATCTAGA
>NZ_CALIIB010000039.1 GCF_938020365.1 uncultured Streptococcus sp.
TGAATCTTATGACACATGTAATCAATTTGGATGGCGAACACCTTACTTTAGAAGATGTCATTGCAGTAGCTCGTCATGGAGCTATCTGCGAAATCAACCAAGAAGCTAAGAAAGCTGTAGAAGCTTCCCGTAAAATCGTAGATGACATCGTCCGCGAAAAGCGGGTAGTCTACGGCGTTACGACTGGATTTGGCTCCCTCTGCAATGTCAGCATCTCGCCAGAAGATACGACTCAGCTGCAGGAAAACTTGATTCGCACCCATGCTTCAGGATTTGGCGATCCTCTTCCTGAAGATGCAGTTCGTGCTATCATGTTAATTCGGATTAATTCTCTGGTCAAGGGCTATTCTGGTATCCGTCTCTCTACTGTCGAAAAACTTCTGGAATTGCTCAATAAAGGCGTCGTGCCATTTATTCCAGAAAAGGGCTCTCTCGGTGCCTCTGGCGACTTGGCACCGCTGGCTCACATGGTTCTGCCTATGCTAGGATTGGGCCGCGCTTACTATCAAGGTCAACTGTTCTCTGGCCAAGAAGCTTTGGACAAGGCTGGTATTGAGAAAATTGCTCTAGCAGCCAAGGAAGGGCTGGCGCTGATTAACGGAACGACTGTCCTGACAGGTATCGGAGCTCTGGCTACCTACGATGCCATCCAGCTGCTTAAATTGTCAGATGTCGCTGGCGCCCTTTCCATGGAGGTCCACAATGGTATTACCAGTCCATTTGAAGAAGACCTGCATACCATCCGTCCTCAAAGCGGACAGCTGGCTACAGCACGCAATATCCGCAACCTTCTGGAAGGCAGTGGCAATACGACCGTAGCTACTCAACAACGGGTCCAAGACCCTTATACCCTGCGTTGTATTCCGCAGATTCATGGTGCCAGCAAGGACTCTATCGCTTATGTTAAGACCAAGGTAGAGATTGAAATCAACTCCGTTACAGACAACCCTATCATTACCAAGGAAGGCCATGTTATCTCAGGCGGTAACTTCCACGGAGAACCAATGGCACAGCCATTCGACTTCCTCGGCATTGCCATTTCTGAAATCGGAAATGTATCCGAGCGTCGTGTAGAACGTCTGGTCAACAGCCAACTGAGCAAGCTTCCATCCTTCTTGGTCAAACATCCAGGACTCAACTCTGGCTTTATGATTACCCAGTATGCTTGTGCTTCGCTTGCTTCTGAGAACAAGGTCTTGTCTCATCCAGCCAGCGTAGACTCTATCCCATCTTGTGAAAACCAAGAAGACTTTGTCAGCATGGGGACTACTGCAGCACGCAAGGCAGCTGAGATTCTCAAGAATTCTCGCCGCATCGTGGCAACAGAAATCATGGCAGCCTGCCAAGCTCTGGATCTGAAACCAGAAAACCATGAACTGGGCAAGGGAACCAAGCCAGCCTATGACCTCTTCCGTCAGCATGTCCGCTTTATCGAGTTTGACAAGGATATCGAAATCTACGAAGAGCTCAACAAGGCTTCTGAGCTGATTGAAAGCGATGAATTTCTAGCAGCCGTTGAAAAGGCTGTGGACTTGAGCATTCAGTTCTAAAGCTGATGACTCTGTAAAAAGTTAACCTAAGAAGCCCGCTCTCATGCAGCTGGGCTTCTTTTCCCACCAAAAGCCATTGACAGGCTTAGCGGAAACTCTTATAATAAAGTCGCAACTATCGTTATCAAAAAGGACAAAATTATGTTAGAAGATTACTATCAGCTAGACAACCGTTACTATCAGCGAGGTCCAGAGGACAATCTATATACTGCTAAGTGGGGCATGGTCATTGAGTTTCTGGACTTAAATGATCCTAGCCTAACTCCTTTTGAAGGGGTGAACTTTGCCCTGATTGGCTTCAAGAGTGACAAGGGTGTCTATATCAATAACGGCCGAGTGGGCGCAGTTGAAGGTCCTCAAGCCATTCGAACTCAGCTGGCCAAGCTTCCTTGGCATCTAGGTAGAAATGTTCGCGTCTTTGACGTTGGCGATATCGACGGTCCTAACCGCTCTCTGGAACAACTGCAGCAAAGCTTGGCTCGAACAGTCAAACGCCTACGAGAGCTTAATCTCCGGCCTATTGTCCTAGGGGGAGGCCATGAAACAGCCTACGGCAACTATCTAGGGCTCAAGTCGTCACTAAATCCTGACCAAAACTTAGCTGTGATCAATATGGATGCCCATTTTGACCTACGCCCCTACGATCAGACTGGGCCCAACTCCGGTACCGGTTTTCGTCAAATGTTTGATGATACCTTAGCTCAGAAACAGATCTTTAACTACCTTATCCTAGGGATTCAGGAGCACAATAACAATCTCTTTCTCTTTGACTTTGTAGCCAAGTCTAAGGCTATCCAGTTCCTAACTGGAATGGATATGTACCAAATGGGTTACAAGGAAGTCTGCAAGGTAGTTGATGCTTTTCTAGCCGATAAAGAGCAGGTCTATTTAACCATTGATATTGACTGCTTTGCAGCTGGTGCAGCGCCTGGTGTCAGTGCCATTCAGTCTCTCGGTGTGGACCCAAATCTAGCTGTTTTGGTCTTCCAGCACATCGCTGCGTCAGGCAAACTGATTGGCTTTGACATCGTCGAAGTCTCTCCACCTCACGATATAGATAACCACACGGCCAACCTAGCGGCAAGTTTTGTCTTTTACCTAACCCAAGTCTGGGCACAAGTACATGACTAATGGGGATTTAAAAACTTCATTACAAACATCAAAAGAGGATGAACATTGCTTTCATCCTCTTTTATTTGTGTTCAATTCTTAAGACAAGGTACGGCGTAAGTTTTCTAATTCCTTGAGCTGGTGCCGGTCACGGTAGGGATTGAGCTGGCTTTTAGCCGTTTCATAGTAGGTTTCAAAGTCCTGAGCTAGTAAATTTTCAAAACCAGCTTCCTGCAAGCTACCAGCCAGCTGGCGATACTTGATCACAGCCATCAGATAGTAGATCAAGCCCTTGTCCCGCGGATTGCCATAGCGACTAATGAGACTATCCTTTTTCCGCAGCAGATCAAGCACCGGCTGGTAATCTCCCTTCTCGCAGCCAATCAAAGCCAAATAAACTTCCAGCTGGGTCTCCTTCCAAGGAAAGCTGAGCGACTTCAGGGCTGCTTTCGCTTTCAGCAAGATTCGCTCCGCCTGTTTATAATCTTTTAGCTGATAGTAAGTCAGCCCCAAGCCTATATAGAAAGCAAAAATCGAAGGCTCTGCTGTTTTATTTTCCGTCAGTTCAATCGCCTCTTTCTGATGAGCCAGCGCTGTCGTGAAATTCCCACGAATCTGCTCAATCTCTGCCAGATAATCTAGAGCCGCCGCAATCTGAATCGAATACTTTGAGCGCAACGAAGCCGTCAAACTAAAGCAATCGATAGACTGGTAAAGATGGCGGAGTGACTGCTCCTCATCTCCAATCATGAGATGATAAAGCCCCTTAAGTCGAAGATTCATCGCAATAGCTTCGTGATTATTGGCCTGAACTGAAGCATCCAGAGCCAACTCCGTATAATAGCGCATCTCAGGAATATTCTCCGTCTGGATGCAATAGTAGATCATCTGCCGATAGCCTTCTAGGAGAAAATCCATCTGCTGCAGCTCTTTAGCAGAAGCAATCACCTGCTGGATGTTGTCCATTCCCTGCTGGTAATTCCCCGTCCGGATAGCATAACGCCCTTCCAGATAGAGAAAGCGGAGAACCAAGAGCTGAAAATCTTTGTGATTCTGGTGTTTTCTTTCTAATCCTTCTATTTCCCGACGGATACGGTCAAACTGGTCTAAAACCGCAGACTGATTGCTATCATCCGTCTTTTCGATAAAGCCAAACTCCCGCGAATAAATGGGAAAGAGCTCATGATGAAACTGCAAGGTGGCCTCGAGATAATGCAGCTCATACTCCAGAGACTTAATTGGCTGTTTGGACATCTTATAATGATAGGCAATGTCATTGAGGAGCTGGGTATGATAGAGAGAGGCTCCCAGCTGATCTTCCATGCCTTGGGCAATCTGGTGATGTAGCATCCGCTTCTTGGCAAGCGGCAAGCGATCATAGACATAAATCCGCAAAAGCTCCTGGCTGAACCGTAAAACCAATTCCTCCTGCTCCTCTTCTATTAAAAGCTGTTTTTGCCCAAATCCTTCAGCAATTTCGACCACTTCTTCCACAGATAGGCCTAGCAACTTAGCTAAGAGCGCTACCGAAGCAGGGGAACTAAAGCAAGCCAGATAGTCAACCAATTCCTCCTCCTGGCTGCTCAAATAGCCTAATTTCAGAGATAGTTTTGCTTTAATAGCTGAGGTCAATGGCTGGAATTTTTCACCTCGCAAAAGCTGCTCCGCATACTCCGACAGAAAGAAAGGAATGCCCTGACTGACCCGATAAATAGCCTCAAGCCGTTCTTCAGATATGACTAACTGTCCCGTCTGGGCCTGCAAATACGCCACACTAGACTTAAAATCCAGCGGCTGCAGTTCAATGCAGTCTAGCTGACTACGAAGCAACAAGTGATTGAAAAAACGGCCAAGATAAGGTGGCGTACTCAGATGCTTAGTCAACACAAAGGCTACTGGATAATCCCTCAAATGGTTCATAACCTGCTCTAAAACAGCCACACTAGCCTCATCCATCCAGTGACAGTCCTCAACCAAGATCACCAGAGCCTTTTTCTTAGAAATCTTTTGCAAAATATCCAATACAAACCGAGCCAGATGATCCGTGTTCAGCTCAAGACCCGAAGCTTCACTTGCCATCATCGGAAAATAACTATCCAAAATAACCTGCCACTGGCTAGTCGAAAGGATCTGATGCTGAATGACTAGGTCGCCCAAGCCATCTAGCAGACTGCGCCAAGGCTGCAATCCGACCGTCGTTTCTTCCTTGAAGCACTCTGCCATAACAATCTGGAAATACTTAGTCTGATTAGCCAGTACTTGTCGGGTCACTGTCCGTTTACCGATACCAGTACCACCGACTAAGAGCAGCGCACAAGATTCTTGCCTCTCTAAAATCTTAGAAAAATAAGATTCCAAACGCTTGATTTCATCCACTCGGCCAAAAAAGTGGTCTGTATTACGTAAAAATTGCTTGATTTTACGCTCACTGCGATCCTTGGCCATCACTTCATGATACAGCTGTTGAATTGCTTCATTCGGACTAATGCCCAATTCCTTGTCCAAGAGATTGACCAATTTATAATAAGTCTCAATCACCTTACCAGGTCGATCATTCTCCTGATAGAGCTTCATCAGCAGATGATAATTCTTTTCATCAAACTCATCGATGCTGATCATACGACGCAGATTTCGCTCTGATTCCTCCAAATTCGATGGATCTTTTTCCAACTTTTGGTAACAAGCCTGGATATAGAGCTGCTCATATCGCGTCCGCATCTTGGACACCCAATAGTCAAAGGCTTCACTGTCCTTGAGATAGAAGCCCTGCAGAAAATCACCCTGATAGAGCGACAGACACTCCGCTGGATGGTTCGTGAAAAGTTCTACATCGCTTTCAATCGCACACTCGGGATTAAGCGATAGCACAGTCCGGTTGGGAGCAATAATCCATTCTCCTCCCAATAGCTTGTTAGCTTGATAAATGGTGTTGCGCAGATTCTTTTTGGCGGTCTGATTATCCTTGTTTTCCCATAGGATTCCTGCAATCTCCTCCCGATTGACTGCACCTTTGATGTGAAGATAGTAAAGAAGAGCATTGATTTTGGCAAAAGGAAAATAGAGCTTCTCCTGATTAAGAAAAATACTCGGACTTCCCAGTAATTTCAACCTCAACAGATTTTTCGTCATGTAAACGCCTCCAAGAAAGCTTATAAAACTAATATAAACAAAATAAGACATTTTAGCAAGCAAGAAAAAACGACTTTATCATTTATCAACTTCTAAATGTTCAAAACCTATAAACAAAAACCACTAAACAGCAAATGAATCTGATTAGTGGTTTCTTCATTCATCTTAAAAAGATTGAACGGATGGGGTATGGTTAAAGAGCGCATGGGTCGCCTTATAGATATGGTAAGCTGTTGCCGCGTTATTCATCGTATAGAGATGGATCCCTGCTACATCATGGGTCACCAAATCAACAATCTGATCCACCGCATAGGCTAAACCAGCTGTCCGCAGGGATTCTGGATCATGTTCATACTTATCCAGAATAGCCTTGAATTTGCGCGGAAGATGAATATTCTCACACGTTTTCAAAAGACGAAGCGCTTGGTTTCGATTCAGAATAGGCATGATACCTGCATGAATCGGAACATCGATCCCAGCCAAGGTACACTTATCTTGGAAATCATAGAAACGTTCATTGTCAAAGAAGAGCTGAGTGACAAGACTAGAGCAACCCGCATCCACTTTCTTCTTGAGATTCTGAATATCTGAGATCTGGTTTGGTGAGTCTGGGTGCCCCTCTGGATAGCAAGCACCGATGATGTCAAAATGTGGTGCTTCTGTCTTGATATACTCAATCAAGTCAGTCGCATATTTAAAATCATCCTTAGGAGCCACATCTGGAAAAATATCGCCTCGCAAAGCCAAAATCTGATTGACCCCAACACGATCCAGAGCCTGCAAGATATTGGACACCATTTCCTTGGTTAGATAAACAGCTGGCAAATGGGCAATCGTTGGAATCTCAAGGTCATTGGAGATGAACTCAGCCAAACGAACCGTTGTCTCCTCAATATCAAATTTATTATTGCTGGCAGTCACACTGATAAAGTGGGGAGCCAGATCTTGCATCTCCCTCAACGCCTGAAAAATCTTATCATTGCCTACTGCCGGATTAGGAGGAAATACTTCAAATGAGAGACTAGGAGTTTGGCGATTCACCATAGAGATAAAATTCCTTTCAATCTACTAACTATCAGCCTATAACAAACCTGCAAACAGCCTTGTTGCAGGTTTATCAGAGCTGAGTTTAAATGTAGAAATAATATTAATTCAGTTTTTGTCTAGCTGCTTTAGCCGCTTCTACAAGGCGGATCAAGCTTTCTTTTGTTTCTGGAATACCACGTGTTTTCAAACCAC
>NZ_CALIIB010000040.1 GCF_938020365.1 uncultured Streptococcus sp.
TCAAACCACCGTAGTGACGTTCGTTCAAGCGCCATGATTTTTCAACTGGAACCCAGAGTTGGTCAGCAGCTTCAAGCGCCAAGTTTGTTGTTTTAATCGCACGTTTCAATACTGAAGTATAAGCTTGGTCAAATTCGATACCTGCTTCTTTGATCAATTTACCAGCGTCAATCGCTTGTTGTGTACCTTTTTCAGAAAGATCTACATCAGCCCAACCAGTGAAAAGGTTAGCTTTGTTCCATTCAGACTCACCATGGCGAGCAAAAACCAATTTTACCATTAGATGGATTCTCCTTTTATTTTCCGGGGTTTGCCCCGTTTATCTATTCTATTTTACAAAATTTTCTCTCAAAAATCTAGTCTCAGTGAGATATTTGTGAAATTTTCCACTTACTCGGACTTTTAAGAAAATCAATTCTCCACTCAAGACTTCTAGCTAGCCACTTGTTCTTGCTGGGCGCACTCTGGACAAATGCCATAAACGACCATCTGACTCTTGGTGATTTGATAGCCAGTCTGCTCTGCTGCTTCCTGCTGAACGTCTGGCAAATCCAAGTCCATATCTGCAATTCGACCACATTTTTCACAAATGACATTGAGGTGTTGATGCCCCATAAAATCATAATAGGTCGTCGTGTCATTTCGGACTTTGAGCTCAGATACAAAGCCTTCATCAATCAACACTTTTAGGTTGTTATAAACAGTGGCCAAGCTCATATTGGGAAATTCAGGCAAGAGGGCTTGGTAAATCATCTCTGCACTAGGATGATCATGACTGCTGATGATAAAAGCAATCACGGCCTTTCTCGTCTCTGTAATTCGAACACCTTTCAGCCTCAGATGTTCGATTACTTCCTGATAATTCTTTTCATACTCTTCATGCATCTTCTCTATACTCCATCCACATTCATTTCTAGCTTATTTCCATTATATCATGACAAACATAGATTTTCTATTAAGAATGATTGTAAATAAGGAAAAATATTAATCTGCCTAATAGACCTATTCATTTTAATTAAGTAGATTTTTGCCTCAAAGCACGATATGATAGAGATGTTAACAAATATGTAAGCGCTTAATTTTGATATATCGGTTTTATCGTAAGAAATTCTGTAACCAAACTTCTGCTATTCTATCTGCTGTGCAGAAAAGATGCCGAAGAACATTTGGATACGGCTGGTTTTCTATCACTTTTTAGAAAAAATATATAAATGAGGATATCATTATGAAAAAAACACCAAATCGCTGGTTCATTTTAGCAGCAGCTATCTTAACCAACCTTTCTTTAGGTGCTGGATACGCCTGGTCTGTTTTTCAAAAAGCGCTGCTGGAAGCCAATGCTAGCCAAGGATGGGTGCAAGCTCAAACCTCTCTAGCCTTCAGTATCTCTTTTGCAATGGTGCCAATCGGCATGATTCTTTTCGGACCTAAAGTCGATTCATTAGGCCCTAAGAAATTTGTCTTTCTAGGAGGCATTCTCTTTGGTGCGGGTATGTTTGCTACAGGATTTGCAACTTCTCTTCCTGTACTCTACTTGACCTACGGGGTTGTCCTTGGTCTCGGTATCGGTTCAGCCTATGGCGCTTCAACTTCTGTCGCTACCAAATGGTTCCCTGATAAAAAAGGGCTCGCGGGTGGTTTAACCGCTGCTGGCTTTGGACTTGGACCACTAATCATCGGACCACTTGCCAAAACTCTCATCGCTTCAATGGGCGTTTATTCTACATTTAAAGTTCTGGGAATTACCCTACTTGTCGTTATCTGCTGCTCTTCTCTTGTCATGGAAAAAGCTCCAGCAGCTGCTCCAGTAGCAGGAAGTTCTGCACCGGCAGGCAAAACTCACAAAGAAATGCTGCGCGAAGGCAACTTCTGGTTGCTGTGGCTCATCTACATTTTAGGTGCTACTGGTGGTATGATGATTATCGGCTCAGCAGCGTCTATCTCCGACCAATATAAACTAGTTGGAGAAGCAACTCTATTCGTTATGCTGGTTTCTATTGCCAATACTTTTGGACGAATCTTCTGGGGAGCTGTATCGGACAAAATCGGCCGCTACCCTACTGTAATCGCCATGTTTGGCGCTGTTGCTGGTGGCTTGGCGCTGACCGCTCTCTTTAAAGGGGAGGGAAGCATCCTTGCAATCTTAGGCGTCATGCTTGTCGCCCTGTCCTTCGGTGGCTTCCTTGGATCTTTCCCAGGTATTACAGCCGAAAATTGGGGCGTGGCCAACGTCGGTACAAACTACGGCTGGATGTTCACAGCTTATGGTGTTGCAGCTATTGCCGGACCACAGTTGGGTGCTCGACTTGCCCAAGCAAACAAGGGAGACTATTCAATGGCCTTCTATATCGTTATTGGTATGGCACTCCTTGGTATCGTTCTACAATTATTCTATATTTCTAAATCAAAGAAAGCTTAAATCTATTATTAACTCTGGGGTAACCCAGAGTTTTTCTTTGACAAAGAAACTATTAGCCAGCAAAAATTGAAAAGAGCTCTCCTGACTAGCATAAAAGCCGAGATAAACTCGGCTTTTCTTTTTAACGGAACGATTCTAGATCAACGGTCAGCACTTGGCCGTCTCGGACAACCTGCTGCCCAGCAATGTAGACATCCTGAACGTCGCTACCCTTGACTGCGTATACTAGGTGCGACAGCATATTTTCCAAAGGATAGAGGTGAAGTCGTCCCTTAGGCTGAATGGCAATGAAATCGGCTTGCTTACCCGCTTCCAGACTGCCAATTTTGTTATCCAATCCCAGCGCCTTGGCTCCTTCAATGGTAAAAGCCTTCAAAGCCTGCTCGATCGTAAACTGAGTCGCATCACCTGCCCGCATTTTCTGGAGGAGGGCTGCTGTCCGACCTTCTTCAAACATGTCCAGATTATTATTGGAAGCGACAGAGTCTGTTGCCAGGCCAACGGTCACCCCAGCGGCTAGTAAGTCTGTCACTGGAGCTACACCAGAAGCCAACTTGAGGTTGCTGATAGGATTGTGGGCGATGCTGACTGGAGATGCCGCTAAATCTGCAATCTCTGACGGATTCAGCTCAACTCCATGTGCAAAAATGGCTGGCTGCTCCAAGTAGCCCAATTCTTTTAAAAAAGCGAGAGGTCTTTTACCATAGCGCTCCAGGATAATTTTATTTTCTTCCTGAGTCTCTGCCACATGGATATGAAGCTTCAAATCCAGCTCACGCGCTAACTCAAGACTGCCCTTAAGTAGAGCCTTATCACAGGCATAAGGCGAATGAGGCGCCACCATGACCTGAAAATCTTCATCATTATAAGAGAGAATTTTCTCAATAATGGCACGAGTACGTGCCAGAGTCTCTTCTACTGTTTCAGCTGCTGAGCTAAAGAGGGTCGGTGAGAAATAGCAGCGCATACCAGACTGCCGCACAGCCTGATAAATCCGGTCAATCTCCACTCCCTGGGGATTATACATGTCGTTAAAAGTCGTTGTTCCTGACAGCAGCATTTCAGCCAGAGCCAGCTGGACAGCCTGGGTCGTTAAATCCGCTGTGAATTGACTTTCTGCTGGCCAAATATAATCCTCCAGCCATTCATGCAGATTGCTGTCATCACGAATCCCGCGCAGCAAGGTCATGGCCGAGTGAGTATGACAGTTGACCATCCCTGGCATGATCCAAGCACCCTCATAATCCACTAGCTCGCTGCATTGTTCTAACCAAGCCTCATCATAGGGACCACAGTAGGCAATGCGTTCATCTTCCACAACCAGCAAACCTTCCCGATAAACATGAAATGCGCTGTCACAGGTCACCAGATTGACATTTGTATAAGCTTTCATCCTTGCTCCTTCTCATTTCGTTTTAGCTATTATAGCAAGCCTAGTAAACTAGCGCAAGAATTTTCTAAGATTATTTAAAATAAAGATAATCAGGATTGGGAGTCATATAATACAACTCTCCTTTAGAGAAAATCAGATTAATTTTATGTTGCTTATAGCTATATAAAATATAATCACTCTCCAACTGATAGTCTTGACTCAAGCTAGCTGCCTGTGCAATATCCACTGCTGTTACATAGAAAGCCTTTGCCTGCTCTTCCGTCACACGCTGACCTCGATAGAGCTCTTTTATATTTTCTAACTCCTGAGCTTTAAAAGTGTCCTTAATATAATTCGGATCCTTTATGACGGCCTCTGGCTCGCCAAGAACCTTTTTGACTTGCTCCTCTGTATAGCCTTTGAAATCAGGCGTTTGAGCACTAAATCCTCCTTCAAAAGAACGATAATACACCTTGGCATTACCTGTTGCATAGATCTTGTCTTTATTGGCAGACTGTGCATCTTGAGGCAAGCCATCCGTTACTTCATCTGGCGAACTTGTCGCCTTACTCTCAGAAGCTGGAGCACTAGATGATGAGGTCTGGCTACTCTTTGATTTTTCTTGCTGACTGGAGCCTGTAGCCTTCGTCGATTCTGATTTCTTTGGTATTTTCACCTTTTGGACAGAAGAGGCTTCAGACCTAGGAACCCTTTTCCTTGGATAATAGCAAGCTGTCAAAGCCATGACAGCTGCAAGCATGGTTAAAAAGGTTATTACTTTTTTAAAATACATAGTTACCCCCATTTCTTAGCTACATTATATCATATTTTAAGTTGGGCAGGAGGAGCATCCTGATTTTTACTGTCTTCTCTAACAAACAAATGCTATGTCTTCTAGAAAGTTCAGATGATTGATGTTATGCCAAAACATAAGAAAAAACCTACTGCACAAGCTAGGAAGCTGATACAGTAGGCTTTTGATTTTTGTCTTATTTTACAGCGTCTTTAAGAGCTTTACCTGCTTTGAAAGCTGGAACTTTAGAAGCTGCGATTGTGATTTCTTTACCAGTTTGTGGGTTGCGACCTTTACGTGCTGCACGCTCACGAACTTCAAAGTTACCAAAACCGATCAATTGAACTTTTTCACCTTTTGAAAGGTATTCTGTAACTGCTGCAAATACAGCGTCAACTGCTGCTGCTGAATCTTTTTTAGTCAATTCTGTAGCTTCTGCCACTTTTGCGATCAAATCTTGTTTGTTAGCCATTTAACAAATCCTCCAATTTTTTTCTGGGTTAATAACCCTAACAGATATTATCATATCTAAAAAAAGCGTCTAGGTCAAGTCTTAAGCAGACATTTTACAAATAATTTACTCTATTTATAGCGAACTAGAACGGCCCATGCATTTTCTCCAGTGTGAGTTTGGATGATGGAACCTGTTTCTAAGACAGGGATTGGTTGTTCAACAAATTCCTGCAGCTCTTCCTTCATTTGATTGGCAAATTCTGGTCCACCCGCATAGGAAATTCCGATTTCTTCAATTTCCTTCTCTTTCAGAGACTCTTTCAAGTCATCCAGCCATTTCTTAAAGGTTTTAGCGCCCCGTCCTTTGACAATAGGAGTCAAGGTATGATTTGTCATCTGCATGACGACACGAATATTTAAAAGCGAGCTAATCAGACCAGTCACACGGCCGATACGACCACCTTTGACCAAATTTTCTAAGGTTGATACGCCGATATATAGCTCTGTCTTGGCTTTGACTTCCTCAAGTTTTTGTAAAATCTCCTCCAAAGTCGCTCCAGCTTTTGCCATCTTAGCAGCCTCAACGACTTGGAACTTCATCGCTTGGTCCGTGAAAGAACTATCGACAACCGTTACATCAGCCTTGGCTAAGGTAGCACCCTGACGAGCTGCCTCTACAGTGCCAGATAAAGCATGAGACATGTGAATCGAGATAATTTGGACATCTTCTGCTGACAAATCTTCAAAAACCTCAGCAAATACTCCAACTGGCGGCTGGCTGGTCTTGGGCAGATTTTTACTAGACTTCATCAACTGAAGGAATTCTCCCTCCTTCAAATTGGAATCCGAGTAGACTACACCGTCAATCATGACTGTCAAAGGAACTATTGTAATATTCAAATCTTTTGCTAGTTCAGGCTCAATCGTAATTGAAGAGTCTGTCACAATTTTAATTTTTGCCATATTTTCCCTACTTTTATCCTATTATTGAGTCTATTATACCAAAAAATCCTAAGTTTTTGTGAATCAATCTTAGCTTAATCCATAAATCTCAGAAAAATAAGAGCCTTCTAAGTCAAACACTACTTAGAAGACTCTTAATGATTTGATTGAGGCACTAGCTAAAGATCACATCAAGGAGATACCCTTTTAAGCCTCATCATCTTTGCGCTTGCGACCAAGAATCATGAATCCTAGACCCGCAAGAAGAGCACTTGTCGTCGCTCCCGCGATTGAAACTGGAGCCGTGCTACCTGTATTTGGTAAGGCCGCTTGTTTAGCCTTATCTCCTGCAGGAGTTGGAACAGCTGGCTTAGCATTTGGAACAGGTTTGCTTTCAGGCTTCTTCTCTAACTGATCCGTTTGAACTTTAGCTGCTGAATCAGTCTCTTGAACCGGCTTCACTTCTGGAGTCACTGGTGGAACCGGACTTGGCTGAGGTTCTGGTTTTGGAACCGATTGCGGTTGTGGCGCTGGTTCTGGTTTCGGTTGTGGTTGTGGTTGTGGACTAGGAACTTGCTTCGCTTCAAAGGACCATTTACCTATGAAAGTCAAACTTGTTCCCTCTTCCACTTTTTCATAGCTCAGGAATTTCCAAGTACCATTTGCAACAGCAACTTCTACAGGCATCGGTGCTTCTGGAACAAAAGCAATCGCTGCAGAAGAACTTGTAGTATATGTTCCACTTTGTGGAAGTAAGTTCAATACTTCTGCTGGCAAGTTGTTATTTGCTGTCACACTTTCAAAGCTGTAAGTCACTTTATAGGTTTCAGTTACCGGTGCAGGCAAAACATTAACTGGTACGGAAACTTCACTAGAAGAACCATCTGGATAATCAACACGAACTGTACCGCTATAAATACCTGGTTTTGTAGTATCTATTTGACCCACAGGCGTGATATCGACTACCTTAGTACCGGCTGGAAGGCTTGACAAGTTCGTCACATTATCGGTCAAGTTTGGTTTGTCTCCAATCTTGATGATTTCTTCCGTTACCTGAGGCATATAAGTTTCAGCATTTTTCGGATTTGCCTTAAACTCCCATTTTCCTACAAACTCTACATTGGCCTTGTTCACAACGGCGCTAGCTGCGTCATAGCCCTTGAAGGTCCATGTGCCATCGTTCACTGGGTCTGTGTATGTAGTTTGAGATGGTTGTTGAGCCGAAACAGAGGCACCATTCACATATGTTGCACTGTCGCTTGGAGTCAAGGATGCGATGGCTGATGAAAGAGCTTTGCCAGCAGTCGCACTTTCGAAGCGGTAAACTGCTTGATACTTATTAGCTTCAAAAACCCATTTCCCTACAAACTCAACATTGGACTTGTTCACGACTGCATTATCTGCGTTGTAACCCTTAAACGTCCATGTACCGTCATTCGCTTCGTCTGTGTAAGTGGTTTGAGATGGTTGCTGAGCTGAAACAGAGTCACCATTCTCATATATTGCACTGTCGCTTGGAGTCAAGGATGTGATAGCCGCTGGAAGAACTTTGCCGGCAGTCGCACTTTCAAAGCGGTAACTTGCTTGATACTTATTAGCTTCAAAGGCCCATTTCCCTACAAACTCTACATTTGCCTTGTTCACGACTGCATTGGCTGCGTCATAGCCCTTGAAGGTCCATGTACCGTCGTTCACTGTGTCTGTGTATGTCGTTTGAGCGGGTTGTTTAGCTGCAACTGCTGTACCATTCACATAAGTTGCACTATCGCTTGGAGTCAATGCTGCGATGGCTGATGGAAGAGCCTTACCTGCCGTCTCACTCTCGAAGCGGTAACTTGCTTGGTACTTCTTAGCTTCAAAGGCCCATTTCCCTACAAACTCAACATTTGCCTTGTTGACAACGGCGCTAGCTGAGTCGTAACCCTTAAATATCCAGGTACCGTCGTTCACTGCGTCTGTATAAGTCGTTTGAGATGGTTGTTGAGCGGAAACAGAGGCACCATTCACATACGAATCACTGTCGCTTGGGGTCAATGCGGCGATGGCTGATGGAAGAGCTTTACCTGCTGTCTCGCTCTCGAAGCGGTAACTTGCTTGGTACTTATTGGCTCTAAATTCCCACTGACCAACAAAGGTAACATCTGCCTTATTGACCACAGCACCAGCTGGAATATACCTCTTAAAGGTCCAGATACCATCATTCACTATGTCTGTGTAGGTCGTTTGGATTGGCTGCTTAGCAGAAACTGCAACACCATTCAAATAAGCCTCACTGTCGCTTGGAGTCAAGGATGTGATAGCTGCTGGAAGATTTTTCCCAGCGGTCGCACTTTCGAATCGGTATCCTGCTCGATACTGGTTTTCCTTAAATTCCCATTTGCCTACAAAATCCACATTAACCTTGTTGACAACGGCGCTAGCTGCGTCGTAACCCTTAAACGTCCATGTACCGTCGTTCACAGTGTCTGTGTATGTCGTTTGAGCTGGTTGTTTGGCTGAAACTGCTGCGCCATTCACATAAGTTGTACTATCATTTGGAGATAAGGCCGTGATAGCTGCTGGAAGATCTTTCCCAGCGGTCGCACTTTCGAATCGGTAAGCGGCTTGATACTGATTCGCCTTAAACTCCCACTTACCAATGAAAGCTAAATCAGCCTTTTTCACAATCTTACTTTTGGCATCGTAACCAACAAAAGTCCAGATACCATCATTCACATCATCTGTGTAAGTCGTTGTAGTCAACTCCTCTGGTAGAACTTTTTGTGTATTGTAGTAAGTTGAGGTGTCTTTTGGTGTTTTCTTCTGGATAAAGTCAGGTAAAGAAAGTCCAGTCGTCCCACTCTCAAAACGATAGCTTACATGGTGGGGTCTAGGCGTTACTTCCCATATACCAGTGTATATCACGCGCTTGCCATCATAAGTCGCATTCTTGTGATCATATCCCTTGAAGGTCCATATGTAATCTTTTTCAACTTCTTCTACTGATTCTTTAGCCGGTTGTTTGGCTACAATTGTGTCACCAATCTTGTAAGAGGCCTCATCTTTCGGAAGCATGTCCAAGATACTTTGTGGCAATGGGACACCTGCTTTAGATGATTTGAATACATATTCTGGATTAGGAGTGGGGGCCCATCTTCCAACAAAAGTCCGTCTTCCTACTCCAATAATGACTTTTTCTTTATCGTATCCTTCGAATTTCCAAGTCACCTTATTTGCTGCATCAACATAAGTCGTTTCACTTGGTTGCTCAGCATCTACTTCTGTAAGAAACAGGCCGCCCATCTTATAATCAGTTGGATTTTTCGGAGTCAGCTTGGTAATGTATGCTGGCAATGCAATATCAGGATTGGTTGACTGGAACTCATAGTCGACACCATTTGGCTCAAAGCTCCACGTTCCAGTTATGGTTTTGACTTTCTTTCCTGCAATAGCTTTTCCATATTTAGCTGTATCAAAACCATGAAAAGTCCAAGTACCAGTTGGAACACTTACTGTAGTTGTCTCAAGTTGAATCACATCTTTGTAATCGTCCGCTTGAGCTACAAATTCACTAGCAGCTGGAAGCATTGAGCGAATCTTATTGGGTAGAGGATAGATCGGAGTTGAGTTCTTAAATTTGTATTCTACTCTGTAGGTAGTATCAGTCTGTTTTGCAGAATCCTCAGGTAATTTTCCTTTAGAGGAAGTGTCTCCAGACTCTGCTTCTTTTGAAGGAATCTTATCCTTTCCCAAGATGACTTTCGAATTCCTATTACGAAGTCCCGAATTAACGAAGGTTACCAGATTTCGGTAAACTTTATCAATTTCTTCTTGCTTTGTCGCAGTTTGAAGCACGCTATCAGCCGCTGTCATCAAATCATTAAGGATTTCTACACTCTCATCTGTTTTCCTTGAAAAATCCTTATTGCGCAACTCTTTGAGATAGTTTTCTAAAGCACTCTTCTTCAGACTAACGTTTGCAGAGGGCAGCTGGGCAGCTCCTTCTGTGGATGGCTGAACCGTTTCAGCAGCTGGTTGAGAATTTCTAAGAGCAGTTGAATCTGTCACTTGACTTGTCTCTGTCGCAGTAGGGGTAGCAGATTTTAAGATGGCCTGATTGTCTTCTTTAGTCTCTGCTTGTACTGACGCAGAAGCCATTGTTGAAGTTGTCTCTTGATTCTCTATTTTTGTTGCTTCAGACGTTCCTTCTGAGGCTTGATTATCTGACTTATTTCCCACTTGTGCCGTAGATTCGAGCTCATCGGCGTGGACTGTTTGGTCCACTCCAATCGCAGTGGGTGCAAACAAAAATCCAATCGCAAGGGACACAGTAGCAACTGATAATTTGCGGATCGAATATTTTATCTTTCTATCCTGAAAAGACATCCTTTCCTCCTCTTTTACTTTCTTGGCAACTATTATAGCATAAATAGCGATAATTGCATATTAGGAGAGCCTATTCTTCGCGTTTTTGGTTTCCATGGAATATATAATCATCATAAGTAAAAATAGGTATTGACTATACTTCTATCTCCTAGGTACGAAAAAAGATTGAAAAAGCATTAAAAGGGCTTCTTCAATCTTCTTGATTTCTTTATCTAGACGCTAGCAATCAAATATTCTATTCGTCCTCCGCCGCAAAACCATCTTTTTTGATGGCATACTGCTCTATGATGCCATTATGGCCAAAGAGAACTCCGTGGAGGACTCCGCCATAAACAGCTCCGCCATCCATGCCAATCTTGCCATCCTCAGTCATCCAAAGCTGATCAGTTCCCGGCGCTTCATGCAAGAGATAAAATGTCGGTGTATGGCCAAAGACAATCGTTTTGCCAGTCTGATTGCTGCCTTCATGAAATGGCGCGCGAATCCAAACTTTTTGATAATCACTAGTCTCTCGCCAGTCTTTCAGCTCCAAATCTAGACCAGCATGGACAAAAATGTACTGCTCTGTCTCCAATAGGAAAGGCATCTGACGAATAAAATCTACTAAATCGGCCGTCTCCGTCTTGACACGTTCTGCATCCGCTACTCCATCTACAGGAGCATTGAGAGGCCGGCCCAAAAGCGAATTAATCGTCGTATCTCCGCCATTGCGTCGGTAGTGGTCATAAGACTTTTCAGGATTGTCCAGCCAGGTCAGAAACATATACTCATGATTGCCAGAAAGACAGATGGCTCCTTTCTGATCCATTAGATACTTAACCCGCTCCAAAACGGCTCGGCTGTTTTCGCCACGATCGATCAAATCGCCTAGAAAGACTAGTTGGCTGCGACCGTCCCAGTGCTGGAGCAGCTCATCTAGCATACCAGCCTTGCCATGGACATCACCGATTACAAAATATTCTGTCATAGTCGTCACTTTCTAAAGGAGACCGAAACACTCGTGTCTCAGCCTCGCTTGTTTATTTTTTTAATAATTCTCTAGCCTGCGTCAAAGCAGCCTCTGTCACATCTTCGCCAGCCAGCATCTTAGCGACTTCCTGAACACGCTCGTCAGCCGTCAGCAGCCGAACCGTTGAGACGGTCGAATTCTCATTCGAAATCTTCTCAATAAAGAACTGATAATCGGCAATCGCAATGACCTGCGGCAAATGGGAAATGGCCAAGACTTGGCCGTTGGAGCCAATCTTGTAAATCTTCTGAGCAATAGCCTGGGCCACTCGTCCAGAAACACCCGTATCGACTTCGTCAAAGACAATACTGGTCTTGCCTTCCTTACGAGAAAAGGCAGACTTGATCGCCAACATGAGACGGGAGAGTTCCCCGCCAGACGCAACCTTCACCAAAGGTTTAAAATCCTCGCCCGGATTGGCTGAGATGTAAAACTCTACTTGTTCATTGCCTTCACGGTTGAACTTGCCCTTATTGAACTGCACTTTAAAGCGCGCCTTTTCCATGTAGAGGTCTTGCAGCTCTTGCTTGATTTCCGCTTCCAGCTGGGCTGCTAGGCCGTGACGAGCCTGACTCAACTCCTGAGCCAGCTCTACCAGCTCTCTCTCCAAGACCTTCAGCTCTCGGTCCATATCCTCTGAGGACAAGTTACTTCCAGTTAAAAGGCCGTATTCTTTGGAAATCTGAGCAAAGTATTCTAGCACATCATCTACTTGGCCACCGTATTTACGTGTGATGCTGTTAATCAAGTCTAAGCGACTCTCCACCTGCAGCAGCCGATCTCCGTCAAAATCCAGTCCATCCAAAATATCCTCTAGGCGCTTGCTGACATCCTCTAAGACATAATAAGTCTCTGACAAGCTGGCAGAAAGCTCCTTGTAGGATGGAGCGTAATCCTCGATAGACTCAAGATCATTCATTGCTGAGCGGACATTGGTCAGACTGGAAAAGTCTTCATTATCCAGCATGGTATAAGCGTTGGTCAGCGTATCTGCAATGAGCTTGTGGTTGAGCAATCGATCTCGTTCCTGATGCAGGGCGGTGTCTTCACCACTTTTGAGAGCAGCACTCTCAATCTCCGCCATCTGAAACTCCAGCATCTCAATTCTAGCCTTATGCTCCTGCTGATTTTTCTGCAAAGTCAGGACTTGCTTGCGCAGGCTTCGATAGCGGTCAAAGGTCTCCTGATAGCGACCTTTTAGATTTAAAAAGTCTGCCGAGCCAAACTCGTCTAGCATGGCAATATGAAGCTGGGGCCTCATTAGCTCTTCCTGATCGTGCTGACCATGGATATCCACCAAGTGCTGACCGACAGCCTTTAGAACAGACAAATTAACCATCTGACCATTGATACGGCTGACACTGCGGCCGTTTTGCAGAATTTCTCGACGGATAATCAGCTCATCGGTCAGCTCCCAGCCCTGCTCCTCAAAAATCTCTCGCAAAGCCCTGCTATTTTCCAGCGAAAAAAGTCCCTCTATCTCAGCTTTGGGTGCCCCATGACGAATAACATCCGTCGTCGCACGGCTGCCCAGCATCATGTTCATGGCGTCAATAATAATAGACTTGCCGGCTCCAGTTTCCCCGGTCAAAACCGTCATACCCTGCTCAAAATTAAGGGAAATCTCCTCAATAATGGCAAAATTTTTAATCGAAATTTCTAATAACATAGGCTTTCCTACCAATTATTGATTTCAGCCGTGACTTTTTGGGCTGCACTTTCACTCACTGCAACGATTAGGATACTGTCGTTATCCGCAATGATGCTGAAAATTTCCTCAGCAAATTCTTTACTCAGATGACGCTTGACTACCGCCGCACTTCCTGGTATTAGGTTAAGATTGAGCATATTTCCTAGATTTCGACAGGCCAAAATATTATTTTCTGCCAGCTTCAGACTATTACTAGCTGTTTTAGGAAGCTCATAGATATAGGTATTATCTTTAAAAGGGATTTTTACAATCCCTAGCTCCTTGATATCTCGTGAAACCGTTGCCTGTGTCGCTGTAATACCAGACTCCCTGAGATGTTCTACAATTTCCTCTTGGGTGCCAATCTCAAACTCACTAACAAATCGTCTGATTTTCTCTAATCTATCCTTCTTCTTCATCTTTAAATTCCTTGTGGGCTGCCTCTACGACAGCAACTAAGTCTTGCTCCAGCTCATTTTTCGGCTGCTCGCTTTTCTCCAGAAAGGCTAAAAATTCAACATTTCCATGCCCGCCTTGAATCGGAGAAAAATCCAAACCTTTGACTGAAAAACCTGCTTCCAGCATAAAGGCTGTCACAGTTTCCAGCACCGCCAAATGAACTTTCTTGTCCTTGATAATCCCCTTCTTGCCAATCTGCTCGCGGCCAGCCTCGAACTGAGGCTTGATCAAGGCCACGACCTGACCTCCCTCCTCTAAAATCTGATAGAGGGCCGGCAAAATCAGGCTGAGCGAGATAAAGCTGACATCAATGCTGGCAAAGCTGGGCCGAAAGTCAAAATCAGCTGGCTCGGCATAGCGAAAATTGAACTGCTCCATGCTGACAACCCGTTCGTCTTGGCGAAGTTTCCATGCTAACTGGTTAGTCCCAACATCAACAGCATAGACCAGCTTAGCTCCATTCTGCAGCATGACATCGGTAAATCCTCCAGTTGAAGCTCCGATATCCAAGGCCACTCGGTCTGCCACCGAAAGGCCAAACACTTGCAAAGCCTTTTCTAATTTTAGGCCGCCACGACTGACATACTTGAGTTTTTCTCCCTTGAGCTTGAGCTCTGTCGCATCATCGATTTTTTCACCTGGCTTATCAAAGCGCTCTCCATTCGCAAGTGACACGACCAGACCAGCCATTACTCCACGCTTGGCCTGTTCTCGAGTATCAAAGAGTCCTTGTCGATAAGCCAGTACATCCACTCTTTCCTTAGCCATCCAGTCTCAAACTTTCTATTATTTTTTGAATTTCTTTAGCTGAAAAATCACTTTCTTTTTCTAGTTGCCCCAGTAGACTTTTCGCTTGTTCCAGCGTTTCATCGAAAAAGTCTCTGGCTCCATCTAAGCCTAGCAAGGCTGGATAAGTTGATTTCTCAGCCGCCAGATCCTTCTGCGGTGTCTTACCGATCTGCTCAAAACTAGCCGTCACATCTAAAATATCATCCCGCACCTGAAAAGCCAAACCCAAGAGCTCTCCCGCCTGACGAAGCTTCCCTAGAACTGATTGACCAGTCTGAGCAATGATCCCAGCCGCTACAAAAGGATAGGCCAAGAGCTTACCTGTCTTATTGGCATGGATGGTCTGGAGCTGATCCATGGTCAACTTGCGGCCTTCTCCCTGCATATCCAAAACCTGCCCAGCCACCATACCAAAGGAGCCAGCCGCCAGAGACAGCTCTGCTATCAGCTCCACCTTGACCTGACTAGGGAGCTCTGCCATTGCCACCAACCCATAAGGATCCAAAAAGAGAGAATCTCCAGCCAAAATGGCCATATCCTCCCCAAATTTCTTGTGGCTGGTCAGACGGCCTCGGCGGTAGTCATCATTATCCATAGCTGGCAAATCATCATGGATCAGGCTGCCAGTGTGAATCATCTCCAGAGCTGCTGCCACTTGAAAGTGGGCAGGAGTTAATTCCAGACAAAAACCCTCCAGCAACTCCAAAAGCAAGAGAGGACGAATCCGCTTACCACCAGCCTCGACAGAATAGAGAATGGTCTCAGTCAAATCCGCTGACACTTTCTTGCTCTGATAAAAATCTTGAATCGTCAGGCCAATTTGCCTGATTTTAAACTCTCTTGTCATTCCATATCCGTTTCTGTGCCATCCGCCTGCATGACCTTGACCAAGGTCTTTTCTGCCTGATCTAGCGTCTTTTGCAAATCTTTAGACAGCTGCATGCCCTTCTGGAATTCAGCGATTGCTTCTTCCAAGGCAACATCTCCATTTTCCAGCTTCTGGACAATGGATTCCAAATCAGCTAAATTTTCTTCAAATTTCTTGTCTTTTGACATCTTTTACCTCAACTTGGACCTGACCATCCCGCATAAGAATGGTCAACTGGTCCTTCTCCTTGATATCCTGACTGGACTCGATTACTGTTTCATTTTTTTGGATAATAGCGTAGCCCCGCGCCACAATTCGACTGGTGTCCAGCATGAGTAGCGCATCCGATAGCCGCTTGGCTTCAGCCACCTTATGGTCATAGATCACTGCCATATTGCTACGCAACAAGCGCTCTTGCTGGTGCACCTGCTCCTGATAGCTCTGCACCTGCCGCAGAGGTGACAAAGATTCCAAGCGATGCTGGAGAATCTTGACCTGTTGGACTTCTTCACTATAATATTCGCGAATTTTTTGCTTTAAACGCAGATTAAGCTGATCTAACTTTTGCAGATAGCCATCATAAAGTCGCTCTGGCTGCCGAAAAATAACAGAGGAAGCCAGCTTGTCCAAGCGTTCCCGCTGGTAAGCCAGACGATTGGATGCTGCATTAGACAGACGATTTTGCTGCTGACTCAAATGCCCCAGAAGATCCAGCTTGGTGACTGGTGTCGCCAATTCCGCTGCTGCTGTGGGGGTTGCCGCTCGTCGGTCTGCCACAAAGTCAGCCAGAGTCGTGTCCGTTTCATGCCCCACACTGGAAATGATCGGAATCTGAGACTCAAATATGGCTCGCACGACGATTTCCTCATTAAAAGCCCAAAGATCCTCGATGGACCCGCCACCTCGGCCAATAATCAAGACATCCAAATCTTCTCGCTCATTGGCTCGACGGATATTAGTCGCTACCTCTGCGGCAGCTCCTTCGCCCTGAACCTTGGTCGGAAAAAGCAGGATGTCCACGCCAGGAAAACGGCGACTGACTGTCGTGATGATATCTCGGATGACAGCTCCACTAGGACTGGTCACCACCCCAATTTTCTTAGGAAATTGAGGCAAGGTTTGTTTAAATTTATCTTGAAAAAGACCTTCTTCTCCCAGTTTTTTCTTGAGCTGCTCGAACTGAACAGCCAAGGCGCCAATGCCGTCTGGCTCGGCCTTTTCAATGACAATCGAATAGGACCCACTTGGCTCATAGAGCTGCACACGGCCAATGACATTGACCTTCATGCCCTCTTCTAGTTCAAAACCAATCTTTTTATAAACACCTGACCAGATAGTCGCCTGAATAACTGCCTTCTCATCCTTGAGGGAGAAATACTGGTGATTGGGACGCTTGCGAAAATTGGAGACCTGACCTGTCAGATAAACCCGTTCCAAATAAGGATCTCGGTCAAACTTCATCTTCAGATAACGGGTCAAGGTCGAAACCGATAAATAATCTGGCATGTCGCTCCCTTTCTATTTTCTAGTATTTGCGTAACCTTTATTATACCAAAAAATGGAAGAAGGCGGTGCTTCCAAGTTCCCAATTTTCAGGATAAAAATCACTAAGATTTTGTACTTTCCTTGATAATTTGATACATTTCAATGCGCAACTGTTGCGCAATGAATTCTAAGGTTAGTAAACTAGGAATCGAATCGCCTGCCTCAATACGAGCCAGCTGTCTGACTGTCAAACGAGTCTCATCCTCACACAACAATTCCCTTGTCATTTTACGTTGTTCCCGCAGTTCTCGAATTTTTTTCCCAATTGCTACTTTTAGCTCTGACATGGCACTTTCCGCACTTATCCTTTTCTACTAGATTTTATACTTTTAACTCTCATACTTTATTTTTATTATAGCACAAAAAAAGTTTTCTATCGTATTAACTTTTTTCTATAAATTAAAAAAGTAATCATGTGAGAAAGTTCATGAATCCTAGACTTTTCCTAACTAAGACAAGATTTCCTAATCCACAAAAAGAGACTCGGATTTTTCCAAGCCTCCTAAGATTTATTGACTAAAATTTTTCATCCAAGTTGAAATTTGTCGACTCAGTTCTGTCGGTAATACTACATAAGCCTCTTTGGCTAATTCATCCGCAATGGCTGAATGCAAGTAGGTCGCAGCTGTCACTCTTTCAAAAAGTGAAACCTGCTCAAATTGACCTGCAAAACCAGCAATCATCCCTGCCAAGGTATCTCCCATACCGCCGGTGGCTTGATAGGGACCCCCAACCTGCAGCTGATAAATATCCTTTTCCCCACTCTGAAAAACTCGTGTCCCATTCCTTTTCTGTACAACTAGAGTTCCCTTAGGAAATTGGTCAACAGCCTTTTGGCTAGATTTTTCGTCCTGCGACTCGATGGGCAAGCCAGACAAACTTTCCCATTCTTTCTGGTGAGGGGTAAAAATTGTCTGGGAGTTTGGAAAAGGCAGAGCTTGCTTGGCAAAAAGTGAGATAGCGCCCCCATCCATGATCAAGATTTGTTGCTTGTTTACAAGCTGTAAAACCAGCTGTAGCACTGATTTCTCTAAAGAATTTTCAGACAAACCCGGTCCGATTAAAATAACAGTAGCCTTGCGGATCTGATTCATCAGTCGCTCTTGCTCCCACAAATCAAAGGCCATAGCCTCTGGCAAATGGGCATGGAGGGCGGAAATATTGTCCCGTTCAGTTGCAACTGTCACCAAACCAGCTCCGCTCCTTACCGCAGCCAAAGCAGCCATGATAATAGCCCCTCCGTAGGGATAGGTCCCGCCAATCAATAGCAAACGACCATAGTTACCTTTATGACTGTCTGGCGATCGATTTATAATAACCTTTTTCAAAAGCCTGGCACTGACTAGTTTCATCTTTCATCCTCTATAATCATTTAAATGTTTTCAAAAACCAATATTACTCGCTCGAGCAAACCAAGCAAAGAAATTCGACTGCCATTTTCTATCCCTGATAAGCATATCTTTATTGAGTTCTAGTTGCGTAAGAGAAAGGTGCCGAACCAAACAAAAAGCATTATCTTTTTTCACTTCAAAATCAAAAGCTAAGATTACTCTCCATCTCGCCAGTTACCACCAATAAGCAAATCCTATACTTTGACAATTTTTTCCGAAATTTCCAATCTTTATTTCGACCCGAGCAATTTTTCTTCTCCCATATTTTACCATATTTTCGCTCGATACTTAAAATGAAGAAACCGATTCAGAGAAAGGGCCGTTTGAAACTATTACATCACTTACTACCACAGTACCTAAAAAATCGAGACTTTCATCAAAGAAAACTCTACCACGAAACCCTAGCCTCATCTAAAAAGGGCCCAGCGGATTTTTAAAAACATGCAGTTGCCAATACAACTCTTTGCTTGTAACCAAAAACAGCTATCGGCTTATCCAAACAAATAAATTTATCTTGAAAACAAAAAAGGTCCATTGGAGCCTAATAAGCGGAAACTCGCTGCCACGAGTTCCCATCTGCAATCTGAAACAATCCACTGGACATTTTGACGAAAACCTCGTTTTCTTGATCCGCAACTTAAAAAGGTCCATTGGACCTTTTCTAAATGTTAAGTTACTATCATAACTTTCTATCAACAACCTAAAAATGTCTCCCAGACATTTTGAAGAAAACTCTGTTTTCTTTATCTGCAACTTAAAAAGGTCCACTGGACCTTTTTAACCACCTAGATATGCTTTGCGGACTTCGTCAGAAGCGAGAAGCTCTTGACCTGTTCCGGACAGAACGATTTTTCCTGTTTCAAGGACATAACCGCGATTGGCAATAGAGAGAGCCTTATTGGCATTTTGCTCAATCAAAAGAACAGTTGTACCCTGCTTTTGGATATCTTGAATGATATCAAAGATTTCTTGAATGAAGATTGGCGCTAGCCCCATTGATGGCTCATCCAAGAGTAAGAGCTTAGGAGTAGACATGAGCGCTCGACCCATAGCCAACATCTGCTGCTCACCACCCGAAAGGGTTGCAGCATCTTGGTTTTTACGCTCTTCCAAGCGTGGGAAACGAGAGAAGACCTTTTTGAGATTGGCTTGATTTTCTTCACGATTTTTCTTAAGAAAAGCTCCCATTTCAAGGTTCTCCAAGACAGTCAAACCAGGGAAAATATGGCGCCCTTCTGGAACCTGTGAAAGCCCCGCAGCCACAATCTTTTGAGCAGGCACTTTTTGAATTTCATTACCTAAAAATTCAATCTTCCCAGCACTTGGGCGAACCAAACCAGAGATCGTGCGAAGGATAGTCGTTTTACCAGCACCATTGGCACCGATAAGGGAAACAACCTCTCCTTCGTTGACTTCAAAGCTGACGTCACGGACAGCCTGAATCATGCCATAGTGGACAGATAGGTTTTCAACTTTGAGCATGGACATTAGGCTTCACCTCCTAGATAAGCTTCAATAACGCGTTTGTCATTCTTAATCTCATCTGGTGTGCCGTGGGCAATCAAGCGACCGTACTCTAGTACGTAGATGCGCTCAGTTACTTCCATAACCAGACTCATATCATGCTCAATCAGCATGATGGTAATGTTAAATTCATTTTTAATCCGACGAATCAGGGCAGTCAGCTCAGCAGTTTCCTGTGGATTCATCCCAGCAGCTGGCTCATCCAAGAAGAGAATCTTAGGCTCTGTGGCAAGCGCTCGGACAATCTCCAGACGACGCTGTTGACCATAAGCCAAATTTTTAGCCAAGGTTTCTGCTTCCTTATCCAAGTCAAAGATAGCCAGCAATTCCAGAGCTTTTGCTTTCAATTCCTCTTCATTTTTATAAAATGCTGGAAGGCGGAAGAAAGAAGCCAGCACATGAGGTTTATGGTGATTACCAAAAGCAATCAACACATTGTCCAAGACTGTCAAATCTTTAAAAAGACGGATATTTTGGAAAGTCCGGCTGAGACCCAGTGTTGCAATTTTGTAAGGTGTTTTGCCATTCAGCAAATGACCATCCAAAGTAACCGTTCCCTCACTCGGTTCATAAACACCTGTCAAAAGGTTGAAAAGAGTTGTTTTCCCAGCACCGTTAGGCCCGATAAGACCGACCAGTTCCCCTTCGTTTAATTCCAGAGTTACGTCACTAACAGCTGTTAGTCCTCCAAAATTTTTGGTTAATTTTTTTACATCAAGAAGTGCCATTATTCTTTGACCTCCTTATTCTTTTTAAAGAGCTTAGCCAAGCTAAATTCCCAAGTACCAAGCAAGCCGCCTGGACGGAAAATCATCACCAAGATTAGGGCAAGCGAATAAACAATCATCCGAACACTTGAGATATCTTGTAAAAGCATATTGAGGATACCCAATACCACTGCCGCAACGATTGCTCCAGTCATTGAGCCAAGACCGCCAAAAACGACGATAATCAAGACATTGATTGTATTGATAAAGGAATAGTCTTTTGGTACAACAGAACCGACAAATCCAGCCTGCAAAGAACCTGCAATAGAAGCTGTAATGGCACCAAAAACGAAAGCAATGACTTTAATTTTTGTTGTATTGACACCGACAGACTCTGCCGCAATCTCGTCCTCGCGAACAGACAAGGTGCTACGTCCGATAGGACTGCGGAGGAAGTTAAGAGTCAAAATAGTTGTAATTACGACAAAGACATAAACCAACTGCCAAGAGGTAAAGTTAGGAATGGATAGGATACCTGCCGCACCATTAGTTAGATCGCCTCCATTGACAATCAAAATCCGGATAATTTCAGAAACACCCAGCGTCGCAATTGCCAAATAGTCTCCCTTTAAGCGCAGGGTCGGAATACCAACAAGCAGAGCTACTGCACCTGCAATCACAGCGCCAACCAACATAGCAATAAAGAAAGTGCCATAGTTTGGAGATTTAGAGCCCATGATAGCTACTGCATAGGCACCAATGGCCATAAAGCCAGCATGCCCAAGCGAGAATTGCCCAGAAAAACCAACGATAAGATTGAGGCCAACAGCCAAGATAATATTAATCCCAATCTGCTCAAAGATTTGCAGATAGAAAGGATTGAGAATACCTGTGCTAGCAAGCACTGTCATCAATAGATAGCCAAAGAGGATCAGAGCAAGCCATAACGCATTTACTTTTAAATTATTTTTCATACATTACACCTTCTCTTTCACGTTTTTACCTAGAATACCAGCTGGACGAACCAATAGAATGATAATCAAGATCGCATACACAATCGCATCACGGAAATCTGACAGTCCAACTGCTGTTGCAAAAGTTTCCAAGAGGCCGATTACAAAACCACCCAAAGCTGCCCCAGGGATGATACCAATTCCTCCCAAAACTGCCGCAACGAAGGACTTGATACCTGGTGTCATTCCCATCAGTGGCTCAAGTGAGTTGTAGTAAAGAGCAATCAGCACCCCTGCTGCTCCTGCCAAGGCTGAACCCAAGGCAAAAGTAAAGCTGATCGTACGATTGACATTAATCCCCATCAGCTGGGCAGCATCGCTATCCACGGAAACAGCTCGCATGGCTTTACCCATTTTCGTCTTTTGCACAATAAACTGCAAACCAACCATGAGTAAAATAGAAATTCCCAAAATCATCAATTGAATATTGGAAATCGAAATTGGCCCAAGTGTATAACGTACTGTTTTAATCACTTGAGGGAAGGAGCGAGTATTGGCACCTACAAAAAAGACCATCCCGTACTCCAAAAGGAAAGAAACCCCAATTGCTGTGATCAAGGCTGCAATCCGTGTTGAATTGCGCAACGGACGATAGGCTAAGAATTCAATCACTACACCGAGGATTGCTGTACCAACCATAGATAAAATAAGGGCCACAAAGAAATTCAGGTGAAGGGTGTTAATCAGGTAATATCCCATGAAAGCACCGATCATATAAATGTCTCCATGCGCGAAATTAATCAGTTTGATAATTCCGTAAACCATGGTATAACCCAAGGCCAGAAGCGCATAGACACTCCCCAAAATCAATCCATTGGCTAGCTGCTGAAGAATTTGTTCGAGCATTCCACACCACTCTTTCTAATATAAAATAAGAGCAGAAACAACAATCTCAGACGAAGCCTTGTCTTGCCGTCTCTACTCAAACATCATAAGCAAGTAAGAAACAAGTCAAAGACTGGGTTTGTCCCCAGCCTCAGACCCTTTATTCAGGTTTAACTGTCTCAACAGTATCTACTTTACCATCTTTCAAACCAATCATCAAGGCTGTCTTCACAGGGTTGTGATCTTTATCAATGGTAATAGATCCAGTAACTCCTTCAAAGTCTTTTAACTTAGCAAGGTTATCTTTAATATCTACAGATGTTTTTGCACCCTTAGATGCTTCTGCTGCCATGTAAACTGCGTCATATGAGAGCGCTGCAAACATAGAAGGTTCTTCATTGTATTTAGCCTTGTAAGCTTCAACGAATTTCTTCGCTTTATCTGTCATGTCACCTGAAGTTGAGAAACCAGATACATAATAAACATTAGTTGCTGCTGCTGGAGTTGCTTGTTCTACAAACTTAGCATCGCTAAATCCGTCTGGTCCAACAATTGTTTGAGTGATACCCAAACCGCGCGCTTGGTTCACCAATTTACCAGCTTCTGTGTAGTAACCTAGTACAACCAGTGAATCAAATTCTTTGCTCTTGATCTTTGTCAAAGCAGCTTGGAAATCTGAATCACCAGAAGCGAAGGTTTCTGTCGTAACGATTTCACCCTTGTATTCTTTCTTGAAGGCTTCAGCCATTCCTTTAGCGTAGTCGCTTGAGTTGTCATAATAGAGTACAACTTTCTTAGCTTTCAAGTTTTCTGTTACATATTTAGAGATAACTTTACCTTGGTAACTATCAGTAAAGGTTGCACGATACAGATAGTCTTGGTTTTTTGTCAAATCATCCTGTGTAGCACTTGGCGTTACCAAAGGCACACCAGCTTTACCAGCATTGGCAATTGCAGCCGCAACTCCACCTGAAGTCGCAGGACCGATGATTGTATTCACCTTGTCTTGAGTCGCCAAGCTTGTAGAAATAGTAGCTGCTTCTGCTGTTTCTGATTTATTATCTTTATCAGTGACTTCGATCTTCTTACCGTCTACACCGCCAGCTGCATTGATTTCATCAACAGCAAGCTGAGCACCGTGTTGTTCTGCAGTACCGTAAGCTGCTACAGCACCAGTTTCTTCAAAGTTGAAACCGAACTTAAGTGTTTTACCGATTTCTGTTCCAGTAGCGGATGAGTTGTTTGTCGAAACCTCTCCACAGGCTGCTAGAAGCGCAGCACTAGCAAAAGCTACAAGCGAAAGTGCAAATTTTTTCTTCATGAATAATCTCCTCTATTTTGTTTTTTGCTTTGTTTGCAAATGATATAGTAAGAATATACCGAATTATCTGACAATTGTCAACCCAAAGAAGCCATTTTTTTAAATAATAGCGTTTTCTTGGTTTCTAAATAAACTTCCAACAAAATTCGTATCCAGATTTTGAATCTCGCAAGTCTGGATTTTTTTGATATAGGACTCTTTTGACAGGCTCTCCTTCAGAGAATCTGCCTGATCTTTTGCCACATAAAGCTGCAAATAACGGTGTTTCTTAGAATGATAAATAATATCTCCAACATGCGCCAGCTTCTTTGCATCTCGATTATAGTATAGATGAATGATGAAGCCCATTCGTTCCTCTTTTTTAAACATGACAATCCTTTCTGGTCATTTGTACTCTATTGATTATATCAAAAAAAGCCCGCAAATGGGGGCATTTTCGTAGTTATAAATGAAAACTAGCTAAGATTATTATTAGCCATGATTTCATCGATGAAACCATATTCTAAGGTTTCTTGAGCACTCATCCAGTAATCACGTTCTGCATCTGCGTGAATTTGCTCAACCGATTTACCAGAATTATCAGCAAGAATTTGCTCCAAGGTCTTACGAGTCTTGAGCAAATGCTCTGCTGCAATGGCCATATCTGTTTGCTGAGTACCGCCACCAGTACCACCCATTGGCTGGTGGATCATATACTCTGCGTTTGGAAGCATGAATCGTTTGCCCTTAGCACCGCTAGAAGCAATGATAGTTCCCATGCTAGCTGCCATTCCCATGACAATCGTCTGCACATCAGACTTAATGAAGTTCATAGTATCTACAATCGCCAATCCCGCTGACACAGAGCCACCCGGAGTATTAACATAAAGATAGATGTCCTTGGTGCTGTCTTGTGCATCTAGGAAAAGCAATTGCGCAATAACAGAATTAGCCATATTGTCCTCAACAGGACCTGTCAGCATGATAATACGGTCTTTTAAAAGGCGTGAGTAAATGTCATAAGAACGCTCACCACGGCTGGTTTGTTCAATAACTACAGGAATCATGAATATTTTCTCCTTCATTCGATCTATTCATTATTATATCTTTTTGGTCAAAAAAGGTCAAATATTTGCTTTCTCTGTCGGATGACAGAAAGCAGCGCTGAGATTATCTTTGGTTTAGAAAGCACAAATCCACCGGTTTGGCAGAACTTTCCTTTTTGTAACTTCTAGCTATTATTTTGTACCAAAGAGGCGGTCACCAGCATCTCCGAGACCTGGAACGATGTAGCCGTGCTCATTAAGATGATCATCAAGGGCAGCAGTGAAAATATCTACATCAGGATGAGCATCCTGCAAGGCTTTAACACCTTCTGGAGCAGACACTAAGCAGACAAAGGTGATGTTGCTTGCGCCACGTTTCTTCAGAGAATCTACAGCCAAAATAGCAGATCCACCCGTAGCCAACATTGGATCGACAACAAAGATTTGACGTTGGTCAATGTCTTCTGGCAATTTTACCAAATATTCAACTGGCTTCAAGGTTTCTTCGTCACGGTACATTCCAATGTGGCCGACTTTAGCAGCAGGAACCAAGCTCAGGAGACCATCTACCATACCGATACCAGCCCGCAAGATTGGGACAATCGCCAATTTTTTCCCTGCAATCTGCTTTTGAACTGTTTTCGTAATTGGTGTTTCAATTTCTACATCTTCAAGTGGTAAATCGCGCAAAACTTCGTATCCCATCAGCATTGCGATTTCATCTACCAATTCACGAAAAGCTTTAGTAGAGGTATCTGTACGACGCAAGATAGACAATTTATGCTGAATGAGTGGATGAGCGATAACTTCAAGTTTTCCCATGATTGGATTTCCTTCTTTCATTTTATTCTTCTTATTATATCAAAAAAGAAGAAAAAAGGCTTGCAACAAGCAAACCTTTTCATCTATTTTGATTACTTTTTGATAGAAGAGTTTGATTTCAATTTAGGCTTTATTGATAGACTATTACACCAAACCTTCTAGGAGACCTCTCATAAAGTTCTCAGAGTTAAACTCGCCGATATCGTCAATTTTCTCGCCAAAACCAATCAGCTTCACTGGAATATCCAGTTCCTGACGAATGGCAAGCACAACACCACCGCGCGCAGTTCCGTCAATCTTAGTCAGGACAATACCTGTCACAGGCGTAATTTTTGAAAATTCTTTGGCCTGAACCAGCGCATTTTGACCAGTGGAAGCATCCAAAGCTAGGAAGGTTTCGTGCGGCGCTGCTGGATCCACCCGCTTGATAATGCGACCGATTTTTTCCAGCTCTGCCATGAGATTGTCCTTATTTTGCAAGCGACCTGCTGTATCAATCATGAGAATATCGACATTTTCAGCCTTGGCCCTTTCTAAACCGTCAAACACGACACTGGCTGGATCGCTCTTTTCTGGACCAGTCACAACAGGCACATCGACTCGGCGACCCCACTCAGCCAGCTGGGCAACTGCTCCAGCTCGGAAGGTATCTGCTGCCACCAGCATCACTTTTTTACCTTCTTGCTTGTATTTATAGGCCAATTTACCGATTGAGGTCGTCTTGCCTACGCCATTTACTCCGACAAAGAGCATGACAGTCAAACCGTTTTGGAAATTGATTTTTTCATTAAAGCGGCCATCTTTCTCATAGATATCGACCAATTTTTCAATGATTAGTTGGCGCAAGGCTTCTGGTTTCTTAGCATTTTCCAGGCGTGCTTCATAGCGCAAGTCCTCAGTTAGATTGGAAGCTACCTGCACACCGACATCACTGGTAATCAGCAATTCTTCCAAGTCTTCAAAGAAATCTTCGTCAACTGAGCGGAAATTAGCAAAGAAGGCATTGAGACGAGCACCAAAGCCAGTCCGCGTCTTTTTTAGACTGCGGTCATACTTGTCTTGAACACTCTCTTCTTGGTATTCAGTAGAACTCTCAGATGTTTCTGCGGGAGTCAGTTCTTCCTCTGCCTCTTCTCCATACTCGGTCGAGTCTACTTTTGAAGAAGTGCTTGCTTCCTGCTCACTAGATACTTCTTGCTCTGATTCGTAGTTAATTTGCTCTCTCGCTGCAGCCAAACGTTCCTGTAATTCTTGGTAATAATCTCTGCTTTCAGTCGCCGCTTCTGATTCGCTACTACTTTCCAACGCTTGATTTGCTGAAGTTTCAGACTGCTCTTCTGCCTCAGCCAAAACTTGTTCAGGACTTTCCTCGTCTTCAAGCACTGGTTCAGATAAGTCAGCTTGTTGAGTAGTTGGGGCAAATTCCTGCTCAGAAATTGCTGAATCTGTAGACTCTATCTTCTCTTCTAACACAAACTCTACTTCCTGAGTTTCCGCTGTTTCTTCATTGGAAGCAGCAAGAGGCTGGGATTCTGCCTCAAATGGGACTTCAGTCTCTGTAGTCTGATAACTCTCCTCTGCCTGCTCCTCTAACTGGGGCTTTTCTTCAAGTTCCTCTTTTTTACGTCCAAAAAGACGGTCAAATAATCCCATTCTTTAGTTCTCCTTCAATACATATTTCCGAATGGCCCAAGCAACTGCATCTTCATCATTGGTCATCGGAGTGACAACTTCTGCGACTTCCTTGACTTCTGGCACAGCATTTTGCATGGCAACTCCTAGCCCAGCCCAAGCAATCATTGACAGATCATTGGCTTCGTCACCGCAGGCCATAACTTGGCTTTTATCAATTCCCAAGTGGGCAATCAGCTTCTCCAAACCAGTCGCCTTGTGGACATTTTTCGGTGACCATTCCAGCAGCATTTCCCGTGATTTGAAAATCTCATACTGGTCAAACAGTTCGGGCGCAATATGAGGAATGGCTGCATCCAGCGGTTCCTGAGCAAAGGCTGTGACGCACTTATTGTAGGTAATTTGGCTAGAAAGGTCTTCAAAAGCAATGGATTCAAAGTTCAGAGCTGGATTAAACTCCGCATAGAGCGATACTTGGTCTGATTGAATCTGATAAACCAAGCCCCCATCAATCGCATCCAGAGGCAGACCCAATTTCTCAGTCTCTTCATAAATTCTAGCTACATCATCGTAGGCAAAAACTGTTTTATCCAAAATTTCGCCTGTATTGCGCTGAACTAGACCACCATTAAAGGTAATGGTGTATTCATCTGCCTGACCATCAGTGCCCAGCTCATGCAGGAAAAATTCCATAGCCTTAAGCGGACGCCCTGTGGTCAATACAACTTTGACACCTTGCTGCTGAGCCGCTTTGAGCGCTGCCAGATTCCCTTGAGAAATCTTTTTATCCGTAGTCAAAAGCGTCCCGTCCAAGTCCAAAGCGATCAATTTAATATCAGCCATTATAAGCCCTCCATGTAGGTCATAACAGATTGGGCCGCATGGTGGCCAATCACTTCTTTCGCAACTGCCAAAATTTCCGGCCGTGCATTTTCTGGTGCAATCGGGTGCCCCACCACCTGCATCATATGCAGGTCATTGAGGTTATCGCCAAAAGCCATGACCTGGTCCATTTCTAGGCCTAGCTTCTTAGCTAGCTCGACAAGAGCCACGCCTTTATCCACATAGTCCAGCACGATATCAATCGACTTATAGCCTGTTGTCATCGCCTTGACACCTGCGACATTTTCATTGACCCAGGCTTCGCCGTCGGCCACTGTTTCTTCGCTGAAATTGGTCGTGAATTTAAAAATCTCGTCTGTAATCTCACTAAAATCAGCAACTTTTTGGATATTTTCATTATAATTAGCGCTGAAAGAGAGATAAGTCGGATCTACTGTCTCTAGCACATAACAGCCTTTTTTCCCTGTCAGAAGCAACTCATTGATATTGACAAAAGGCGACTCCTTAAGCTTGTCAAATACCTTTAGATAAAATTCTCTTGGCATGGTTGCTTCGTATAGATCTTTTCCTTGAAACTCTACTAGGCTACCATTTTCTGCGATAAAGATAATATCATCCCGAACTTCATGAAAGAGCTTCTCAAGAGAGAGAATCCCTCGACCACTGGCAACAGCAAAGTAGATGCCCTTTTCTCTAAACTGAGCTAGCAGGTGCTTGAGCCGCTCCATATCAAACTGACCCTTGTCATCTAAAAAAGTCCCGTCCATATCTGTGGCAATGAGTCTTATCATACAATTATCTCCTTTTTTGAATTAGGGGTGTGCAAAGGGCATTTAGGGTATGCATCTTTTAAGGATTTAGGCAACCCCCATCATTTCTCATCTCTGTTAATCCTTTATATTATATCATAAAACTAACACTTCATTCCACAGATGAAAAACAGTCAGATCATATTTCTATGACCTGACCGTTTTTGATATTGTTTATACTATATCTATTTACTTTTTTATTTTATAAAATAACATCACATAAACTTTTTATATATTTAGTTATCCTAAATTCAATTTATGTTTTGCTATTTGGCAAATACGTTCTGGCGAAGCGTGGTCTACAAACTGACTTAGCAGTCTTCGAGTCGCCAGCTTCCAAGGTGTTGGTTTGCCTGGCGAATGGCTTTGATTTCGGCGTGCAGCGTGGCGTCTTGTTCCTTTTCACGTAAGTTATGACCACGCCCAATAATTTCACCATTCAAGACCACGACAGCCCCGATTGGCACTTCCGCTTGGTCATAGGCTTTCTGCGCTTCCTTCAACGCTTCCCTCATAAAGAATTCTTTTTCATGAAGTTCCATGTTCTTACTGATAGACGCGCTTCGTCACGACTAGACTATGCGGTCTCTCAAACTCCTTATCTAAGTAATCTTGGTACGTTCCTGGTGAAATAAATCCTCGGGCGCTTAAAATATCGGTGCCTGCTGTCCCGACAATCGTATCGGCTAGCAATACACAGTTGGTACTCATCACAAAATACGTCTTGAATTTTGAAGAGGTAAATTTATACAAGAGTGCATCTGCTTCTTGTTTGAGCTTGTAGGCATACATTGGTTCTTCTTTGTCGATTCCAGGATGCTTAGGTTTCACCATTTTCGGTGGATCCCAAGGCACTGTCAGCGACATCAATTTGGCGATTTCCTTATCGATGGCCGCGAGTTGTTCTGGAGACAAGGCAAGACCATATCCCAGTAGGGTCTTATGATTTTCGCGTTTACAAAATTCGATGTATTTTTCACGGTCGGCACTGAAAAGTACCCCGTCCCCCATCGTTCCAAAGAGGCGCTCCGAATTCGTATCGTAGTTTCCGAATGAAATAATGCGGCCCTTATAACACAGGTCGACATGCCCGATGGCTCCAAACCCGTCTTTTGTGACATGAATAAACATCTCTAAGTTTGGTTCTGCATTTTCTTTGGCACGGTCGTAAATTTCTGAAGCCGTTTCGCCTTCTCCAAGTTCCAACGCATCATTAATTTTTTGTAAGGTTACTCGAGGAATCAGTGCAGCAAATACAAGCGGCATCCCACGACGCAAGCGTCTGCGAAGGACTTTCTTTCCAACTTCGGCCTCGAAGAACCAGCCGTCCCGAATATTGCTAATCCCATACCCGATAAAATAGAGCGAAAGGAAGAACATTTGCAAATTGCCGTCGCCCCCAAGAGAAATTAAAGTGGCTACCCCGACAACTGAAAGCCAAATGGTATCAAAGAGCAAGCGAAATCGCGGGCGAATATCATCTTTGACATAAATATAGTATGTCACACCACTAATTCCCGCCTTCATCACTTCATTGAGTCCCATCAAGATGCTTACAATCGCAATCGGCAATGACAGGAAGAATTGATTTCCTGCTAAAAATCCGTAAAGGGAAAATTTCCCTATATTCAGCCATAACGGGTCTTTAGATGCCGCTTTACTAAACCAACGGAATAAGAAATTCCATAGTTCACGGGCCCATAAGAATGTTAAAAACAGACGTAACATCAATTCTGGGAAGCTTGGTCCGAATATAAGGAGCAATATCCCAGCAACAAGGAACGCAATCCCTTCAAAGAGGAGCTTTTTCCCCGTAATCCCTAAGTCGCTAATTTTCTTCATCAATAATACCTCCTACAGCTACCACTGGAGCAGCTTGTTCATGTTTCTCCATCCATTCTTTCACGAGACGGTAAATCACGGCAAAGATTGGTGTGAAGAAAATCATTCCTACTAAACCAAAGAGATTTCCACCGATTAACGTAGTAGCAAGGGTTAGAGCCGTTGGCAACCCTACGGAACTGCCGACAACCCTAGGATAGACGACATTGCCTTCCACTGTTTGAACGACCATAAAGACGACAACCGAAATGAGTGCTTGAATTGGGCTTTCTGTAAAGATGAAGAGCATTACGATTCCGCACGCCATAAACGGCCCGATATTCGGAATGAACGAGAATACTCCGGCCAGCACCCCAACAAGTCCTGCATATGGCAACCCTACAAGAGAGTATGCGGCAAAAATCATAACCCCAACAATTCCCGCCTCGATGATTTGACTCATCAAGAAACGGTCATACGTATCCACGATGACTTCCCCGACATAAGAATGTGCTCAATTTTGTCTTTTAGCAACACCACATTGAGAATGCGAAGCGTTAAACGTGCGAGTATTTCCTTACTTACGAGAATATTAATCATGAAGAAAATCCCCATAATCACAGAGAACACATTTGAGAAGAGCCTATAATATTCGTTGTAAATCCGCCAAGGAATGTAATGACAGACGATATACGCTTTTGTATTATCTATAACCTAGTTTATTTCCATCAACATACCTGTGCCTTCAAATTATTTTTTATTTATTATCCTCATTATACCAAGAATTCTCACAATTTACTATAACTCCTACTTTCTATTGACGAAAGAAATGTTATTATGCAGTTATACTGCCTCAAGATGATTGACTTTCGAAACATGCAATTTAACGTTTAACAAATCAAGGGTGTCTCCATAGAATCAAAGTATTTCTGATACCCATTTCCTTCTATCTATAGACAGTAAAAAGCCTTGAAACAACTTATTCAAAGGCTTTCTTAGTATTCTATTGTATCAATTACCTTATTCCGATTTCTGTTGCTACTAATTTTATACTCATACTATAAACTTTCTAAATCTTTTAACTTGACCGACACAATCTTGGAAACTCCTGACTCCTGCATGGTTACTCCATAGATGGAATCTGCCGCAGACATGGTTCCCTTACGGTGGGTCACAACGATAAACTGGCTTTCTTTGTCAAAGCGATTGAGATAATCCCCAAAGCGCTTGACATTGGCCTCATCCAGAGCTGCCTCAACTTCATCCAAGATAACAAACGGAATGGTCTTGACGCGGATGATGGAGAAGAGAAGGGCTAAGGCTGACAGGGCTTTTTCTCCACCACTCATAAGATTGAGAGATTGGATTTTCTTGCCCGGAGGCTGAACCGAAATCTCTACCCCAGCTGTCAGCAGGTCGCCTTCTGTCAAGATCAGGTCAGCTGAACCGCCGCCAAACATCTGGCTAAAGGTCAGCTTGAAGCTTTCACGAATGGCTTCAAAGGTTGTTTGGAAACGTTCCTTGACTTCGTCATTCATCTCTTCAATGGTTTCCAAGAGAAGATTTTTGGCTGAGAGGACATCGTCCCGCTGACTTTTGAGGAAATTCAGTCGGTTGCTGACTTCTTCAAATTGTTCTACTGCTTCCAGATTGACCGGTCCCAAAGCACGAATAGCCTTTTCTAAGTCTTTGACTTGGGCTTCTGCAGCTGCAAGATTTTCCAAAGAACGCGCTCTTTGATCAGCCTCTTCAAAGCTGATCTGGTAATTATCCGTCAGATTAGTCAGCAGACGACGCAAGGCATCTGAAAATTTCTCTTTTTCAGCCTCTGCCTTGGCCTGACGGCGAATCAGACTTTCGTTTTGCTGACGGGCTTGATCTAAGTTCCCTAGAATATCCTCAGACTGGCCCTCTAAGTCGTCCAGCTCAAATTTGAGTCGGATGAGGCTCTGATCCAAGTCTGTCTTTTTCTCTTGGGCAGTCTTAAGCTGCTCTTCCAAGACGGAAATATCCACCTTCTGGCTGACCGCTTCTTCCTTTTGCTCTATCAAAAGCTGCAAAGTAACGACTTCCTTGTCCAGAGCAGCCTTCTCCTCTAGCAAACGCGACAAATCATTCTTCTCAAAGCGCTGGCTAGAAGTCAGCTCCGTGCTCTTCAATTTCAGTTCTGACAAGTTAGCCGATAGCTGATCGAAACGATCCTGAACAGCGTTTTTATTCGACTTGACTTGCTCGATTTCAGCAGTAATGGCTACTTTGGAAGCCTCGATAGCCGACAGCCGCTCTTCCATTTTTTTCTTTTCAGCAAGGCCTGCTGCTTCAGTCTGATTAGCCAAATCTTGCTCCTGGAGTTGCTCCAGCTGGCTGAGTTCCGCAACCCGCTCTGCAATCTGTTCGTAGGCCAACTTGACTCTTTGCTCCGTCAAGCGGGCTTGCTCACCCTCAGACTTGATGGCTTCCAAGGCTTGCTTGGCCTCTGATAGCTGAGACTGCAAGCTTTCGACTTGCTGCTCCTGAGCTTTCAGCTTCTGGGACTGCTGCTCCATTTCTCCAAGCAGGCTGTCCAGTTCAGGCTTGATAAAGATTGTGTTATTATTGCGATTGGCTCCTCCGGCGTAAGAACCGCCTGTGCGCAGTTCCGTTCCGTCCAGCGTTACAATTCTGACTTGGTAACGTACCTGACGAGCAGCCGCACGCGCATGCTCAATCGTATCAAAAATAGCGGTTGTCCCCAATAGATTTTGGAAAATATTCTCCAAACCTGGCTCATAGGTCACCAGCTCCGAAGCTATACCTAAGAAGCCTGAACTAGCCTCAATTCTGGATTGATTTTGCTCGGGAAGTTGACGAGCCTTGATGGTCGTCAGAGGTAGGAAGGTAGCCCGACCAGCCCGATTTTTCTTAAGAAAATCGATGGCTCTGGTCGCTGCCCCTTCGTCCTCAACGATGATATGCTGACTACTTGCCCCCAGCGCAATTTCCAAAGCGGTCTGGTAATGAGGATCGAAGCTCAATTTCTCGCTGACTGCCCCGACAATGCCACCCAGACGATCAGCTTCCTGCAGGACACTTTTTACACCTGCATAGAAATTACTGTGATTTTTAAGAATAGCTTCTAAACTGGCTGCACGGGCTTTTTTATTTTTCAAATCATCCAGCAGGGCAAACATGCTGGTCTGCTCATTTTGATAAGCAGTCGCCAACTTCTCGACCTGCTCCTCCTGCTGCTGATACTGATCTAGCAAGTCTCTGAGGGCAGCCTGTGCCGCTTCCAATTCTGCTTGTCGAGCCGCTTCTTCGTCTCTACCAGCTTTTAAATCAGCCTGTAGTTTGCTAAACTCTGCCTGTTTGCTGGCCGCTTGGCTCCGCTCATTCTCCAGACGATTTTCTAGCGAGGTCAAGTCGTTGGACAAGTCCGCTTCTTCTTGCATGAGCTTGACGTAACGATCCCGCAGATTTTCGATCAACTGGTCTGGGTCATCTGAAAAGTCCGCCAATTCTGCTTCCAACTGGCTCATAGCCTCTTGATTTTCTGTCAACTGGACTACTAAATCAGCCAGATGAGCTTCCTTGGAGGAAATATCAGCTGTCAGCTGCTGGCTTTTTTCTCTCAACCCAGCCAAGCGTTCTTCATTTTCCAAACGGCTGCTGGCCGCCTGACTAGATTCCAGCTTAGCTAGGTCTATCTGGCGTTCCAAATCACTGATCAAACGCGTCAACTCCAAAAGACTGGCCTGATCGTCAGACAGTTTTTGATTCACTTCCTGACGTTTAACCTTAATCTCTTGGTTTTCACGCTCCAATTCATCCCGTTTCGTATAATAGGCCGCTAGTTCCTGCTTGATACTCTCCAAATCAGCTTCTGCCGCCGTCAAATCAGTTTTATTCGCCTTGATTTGAGCCACCAAGACATCCAGATAAAGCTCCTGACGCTCATGATCCAGTTCTAAAAAGCGCTTGGCCGTCTCAGCCTGCTTTTCCAGTGGCTTGACTTGACTATCCAGCTCGTAGATAATATCTTCCAAGCGATCCAAATTGTCTTGAGTCTGCGCTAGTTTGCTTTCTGTTTCCTTGCGACGGGTCTTATATTTGAGCACTCCGGCCGCTTCTTCAAAAATAGCCCGACGCTCCTCTGGCTTACTGTTAAAGATTTCCTCGACCTTTCCTTGGGAAATAATGGAGAAAGAATCCCGTCCTAGCCCTGTATCCATGAAAAGGTCATGGACATCGCGGAGACGGACCTTTTTACCGTCAATCTTGTACTCGCTATCACCACTGCGATAGATATGTCGCTCGACACGGATTTCCTTGCCTGCTTGCTTGATAAACTGGTCCTGATTATCCAAAACCACAACGACCGAAGCATAGTTGAGTGGCTTGCGGTTCTCCGTCCCTGCAAAAATGACATCGGGCATCTTACCGCCCCGCAAACTCTTGACACTTGACTCACCCAGAGCCCAGCGCAGGCTCTCTGTAATGTTGGACTTACCAGAGCCATTGGGACCAACAACAGCAGTCACACCTTGATCAAAAACCACCTTGGTCTTATCTGCAAATGACTTGAAGCCCTGAATTTCAATTTCCTTTAAAAACATTAGTGACTTTCCTTTTCAAATGCATCCTTGGCAGCTTCCTGCTCAGCCAATTTTTTAGAACGGCCCTGTCCCTGACCCGCTTTTTGACCATTGATCAACACAGCCACAGCAAAGTTCTTAGCATGGGCTGGCCCCGTCTCATCTGTAACCTGATAGACAATCTCCACATCCCCATTAACCTGTAGGAGTTCTTGCAGCTTAGTCTTATAGTCAGTCACCTGCTCAAAGTCACCTGCTTCTACCTTAGGAATCATGACTTGGTAAATAAAGTCTTTGACAGTCTCCACATCCTTATCCAAAAGAAGGGCACCCAAAAAGGCCTCAAATAAGTCACCCAGAATGGTATCGCGATTGCGACCTCCTGACTTTTCCTCACCGCGACCTAGCTTGATAAACTGATCAAACTGACAGTCCCGTGCAAAGCCAGCCAAACTCTCCTCCCGAACAATCATGGAGCGTAGTTTTGACAAATCTCCTTCTGGTTTTTTGGGATATTTTTTATATAAATACTCAGAAATAATCAGCTGCAGAACAGCGTCTCCTAAAAATTCCAGGCGTTCATTGTGTGAAATTTTTAAGAGGCGGTGCTCATTGGCATAGCTGGTGTGAGTAAAAGCGGTCTCTAGCAGACTGCTGTCTTCAAACACCAGTCCAAACTGCTCCAGCAGTGCATCTTTTAAATGTTCCATAGTTTCTTTTTCATGCTAGGCCAAGGCAGAGCATGAGTCTAATCCATCCTTTCTAAAATGATGTTCTTTGTGAACTATCTACCATTATACCAAAAAACAAGTGCCAACGCACTTGTTTACTTGTCTTCTTAGCGTAATTCGCAGTCTATTCCTTATCTGGGATGACCTTGAAAAGATAATAGGTAATAAAGATTGTCAGGGCGAACAAGAAAATTTTCACCCAAATTATCGGGGCTAACGCAATAGAAATTCCCAGCAAGATATAGATGGACACGATAATCTTTTTCTTACGTTCTTTGGCAATCGAGCCTGTCTCCCGAAAATCTGCGACATAGGTCTGATATATCTTGGTGTGATAAAGCCAATTCTCAATCCGCTTGGAACTGCGTGAAAAGCAAGCAATAGACAAAAGTAAAAAAGGAGTCGTAGGAAGAAGGGGCAGAAAAATTCCCAGCACTCCTAAGGCCAAAGATAGACAGGCAATCACAAAATAAATCAGGCGCATTTGGTTTCCTCACGTAGATTTTCATAGTCATTCTTCATTTCAATTCTTTAGCTCCCTTTCCAGTATAAAAAACAGGCTAAAAAACATAGAACTAGTTTCCCATAAAAAACAATCCTTGTCAATCCTAAAAAAGAGGCTGGGACAAAAATCCCAGACTCTCAATTGTCTTTGGATTGTTGAGCAAGACGCAGTGGTTGAGTGGGCTCTACCACGCTGATTTCATCAGCTTTTACAGCCCTACTCAACTGTGCGGAGGTGGGACGACGAAATCGAATTCTAACGAATTACCGATTTCTGTCCCACTCTCTTTCTGAGCGACTGATGATTAGATATTTACCAAAGGCGTTGCAGTATCAGGAGAAGTATCAAAGACTTGGAAATCATGCCCCACTGGCAAGTCAGCTTGAGCCAGTTGATTGACCATAGTCATATGAGCCAGCTCCTTGATATTATTTTCCTTGCTCAGATGCCCCAGATAGATGCGCTTGGTGCGATTGCCAAGTGTGCGAATCATGGTTTCCGCACCATCTTCATTGGATAAGTGTCCCAAGTCAGACAGGATGCGCTGTTTCAGGCTCCACGGGTAGGCACCGCTCCGAAGAATCTCGATATCATGATTGCTCTCAATCAAATAAGCATCTGCATTCTCAATGACTCCAGCCATGCGGTCACTGACATAGCCCGTATCCGTCAGCATGACAAAGCTCTTGTCATCCTTCATAAAGCGGTAAAACTGAGGAGCAGCCGCATCGTGGCTCACTCCAAAACTTTCGACATCTAAATCACCAAAGGTTTTCATCTTACCCATTTCAAAGATATGCTTCTGACTGGCATCCAGCTTGCCCAAGTCCTTTTCCATCGCTCGCCAGGTTGCTTCGTTGGCATAAATGTCTAGATTGTATTTACGCGCCAAAACCCCTACACCATGGATGTGATCCTTGTGCTCATGGGTGACCAAAATAGCATCTAAATCCTCTGGTTTGCGATCAATTTCACTCAAAAGGCTCGTAATCTTTTTCCCTGATAAACCAGCATCGACGAGCAGGCGTTTCTGGTCTGTTTCCAAATAAAAGCAATTACCACTCGAGCCTGATGCTAGAATACTATATTGAAATCCCTTAGTCATGTTCACTTTCTACATTCTCTTCATTTTCCCAATCATCTACACGGACAGCATCGTTATCATATGGAAGTACAATGGTAAAAGTAGATCCTTTGCCATACTCACTCTTGGCCCAGATAAAGCCATGATGCTGCTTGATAATTTCTTTAGCAATAGCCAGACCCAAGCCCGTTCCTCCCTGAGCTCGACTACGGGCCTTATCCACCCGATAGAAACGATCAAAAATCTTTGGCAGATCCTGCTTGGGAATGCCCAGACCTTCATCCGAAATCGAGAGAATCAACTGAACATCTGTTGTTCTCACAGAAACCGTAATCGTCCCACCATCAGGCGAATACTTGATGGCATTGTTCATGATATTATCAATCACCTGGGTCATCTTGTCCGTATCAATCTCTACCCAAATCGGCGTAATTGAATAATCCCTGATAATCTCATATTTTTTGGTCTCATCCTGATTTTTAATCTTATCAAAACGGTTGAGGATATAGGTGATAAAGGCTGTAAAATTGGTCAGCTCAACGTCCAGATGGCTGGTATTATTATCAATCCGCGATAAGCTAAGTAAGTCCGTCACCATCCGCATCATCCGGTTTGTCTCGGTTAGTGAAACCTTGACAAATTCCGGTGCAACAGGCTCTGACAGAGCGCCATCATCCAAGGCTTCCAGATAGGATTTCACACTGGTTAGAGGCGTCCGCAATTCATGGCTAACATTGGAAACGAAAAGCCGACGCTCCCGCTCTTCCTTGTCCTGCTCTGTTGTATCATGCAGCACTGCTACCAACCCTGATATAAAACCTGACTCCCGTCTGATCAAGGCAAATCGAACACGCAGGCTTACATATTCACCATTTTCATCTTGAGAATCAATGGTCAATTCTGGAACCTTGGTAATCAATTCGCGTAGATCGTACTCATCAGCAATATCCAGCAAATCTAAAATACTGGTGTTAAGGACATCATCACGTTTGACGCCCAATTGCTTGGTTGCCATGTCATTGATGGTAATAATCTGCCCTCGACGATTGGTCGCAAGCACCCCATCCGTCATATAAGACAAGATGCTGGATAGACGCTTGGTTTCTTGCTCCAAATTTTCATGTGTCAGGCGGATGACTTCAGAGAGATCATTGATGGAATTGGTCATGTCTGTGATTTCAGGACTGCCCTGCATATCTAAAACTTCTGAATAATCTCCTGCAATCAATCCTTTGATCTTTTGATTTAACTGCACTAGCTTTTGAGTATCTCGTCGATTTTCCAGCAGCAAAAGAGCCACGACGATGATAAAGCCGACAACAATCAGTGAAAAGACAAAGTCAGGAGAAAGCACAAATTCTTTTAGCGTTTCAATCATTATTTCTTATGTAATAACCGACACCGCGGCGAGTCAGGATATACTCCGGACGGCTTGGAGTATCTTCGATTTTTTCGCGCAGACGGCGAATAGTCACATCGACTGTCCGCACATCTCCAAAGTAATCATAGCCCCAGACGGTTTCCAGCAAGTGCTCACGCGTCATGACCTGACCAACATGGGTCGCCAAATGGTGCAAAAGTTCAAATTCACGATGGGTTAATTCCAATTCTTTCCCATGTTTTTTCACCACAAAAGCATCTGGAAGAATCTGCAAATCCCCAATAAACAGTTCCTTTGGACTGCTCTCGTCCACGTGACTATCTGGGATTAGTTCAGAACGGCGCAACAAGGCCTTGACCCGAGCCAGCAATTCACGATTTGAAAAGGGCTTGGTCACATAGTCATCGGCACCGATCTCCAGACCGATTACCTTATCGAACTCGCTATCTTTGGCCGAAAGTACAATAATCGGCACATTGCTGGTCTTACGGATGGTCCGAGCAACATCCAGTCCATCCACTTCTGGCAACATCAAATCCAGAATCAAGATATCCGGTTGCTCTGCTTCAAACATTTCTAGAGCTTCCTTACCATCAAAGGCTGTCAGTACTTCATAGCCTTCCTTAGCCATGTTAAACTTTATAATGTCCGAGATTGGTTTCTCGTCATCTACAACTAATATTTTTTTCATTTCTTACCTTCATATCTATACAATTTTTAAGCTTAGACATCTATTGTTTTTGTATCTGTCCTACCGCTCCATAAGCACTATTATATCAAATTTTCCTTAAAAAATACTATTTTCGTACACTATATTCCAACATTCTTATAGAAATTTCAATTCAACTCTCTTTCTCCCAAAAATCTCAGTCAAGGATGAGGAATCCTCACTAAAACCCTTGATTTTTTTCACTTTTTCTGCAAAAATAGAGGCATAGAAAGAAGGTTGAACTATGACAAAAATCAATCAAATCATCACTTATCTTGAAAATGAAAAGCAGGATGTGGCTGTAATCTCCGATCCTGTAACCATTCATTACCTGACAGGCTTTTACAGCGATCCACATGAACGCCAAATGTTCCTAATCGTCTACACTGACCATGAGCCACTCCTTTTCGTACCAGCACTGGAAGTTGAGCGTGCTTCTTCTACCGTAGACTTTCAGGTTGTAGGCTATGTCGATTCTGAAAACCCTTGGGAAAAAATCAAGGCTTCTCTACCATCTCAAACCTTCAAGCAAGTAGCGGTCGAGTTTGATAATCTGATTTTAACTAAGTATCACGGCCTGCGTACTGTTTTTGACGGGGCTGAATTTGTCAATCTGACCCCTTATATTAACCGCTTGCGCTTGATCAAGTCAGCCGATGAAATCCAGAAAATGCTAGTAGCCGGCCAATATGCTGACAAGGCTGTTAATATCGGTTTTGACAATATTTCACTGGATAATACCGAAACGGATATCATCGCTCAGATTGACTTTGCCATCAAACGCGAAGGCTATGAGATGAGCTTTGAAACTATGGTCCTGACGGGAAATAATGCAGCTAATCCGCACGGCATTCCCGGTGCCAATAAAGTTGAAAATAACTCCCTCCTGCTCTTTGACCTTGGCTGCATGGTCAATGGCTATGCCAGTGATATGACAAGGACCGTTGCTGTCGGCCAGCCTGACCAGTTTAAAAAAGATATCTACCATCTGACACTGGAAGCCCAACAAGCTGCTCTTGACTTTATCAAGCCAGGCGTCACAGCTCATGAAGTAGACCGCGCCGCTCGGCAAGTCATCGAAAAAGCGGGCTATGGTGAGTATTTCAATCACCGCCTCGGCCATGGTATCGGTATGGATGTTCACGAATTTCCATCAATTATGGAAGGCAACGACATGGTCATCGAAGAAGGCATGTGCTTCTCTGTTGAGCCTGGTATTTACATCCCTGGCAAAGTCGGTGTCCGCATCGAGGACTGCGGCTATGTCACTAAGAATGGTTTTGAACTTTTCACTGAGACTAGCAAGGACTTACTGTATTTTGACTAAGAAACTAGAAAAAGCACCGATTGGTGCTTTTTTAGCTTATCAATAGTTTTATTTATCCTGTTGTCTTCTCCCCCGCCTCTAGTTTCAACAGGAAGGCTTTTTTATCAAGGCCACCGGCATAGCCGGTCAATCTTCCGTCGCTTCCGACAATCCGATGGCAGGGAATCAGAAGGGAAATGGGATTATGGCCGATGGCACCACCGACTGCTCTAGCCGAGCCAATCTTACCGTACTCAGCTTGTAATTCTCGTAGAATGTCTGAATAGGTAGCCGTTTGTCCATAAGGAATCTTCTGCAGCACTGTCAGAACCTTGCTTCTGAACTCAGTTACTTGAGGTGCCAATGGAATTTCATCTGTCGCAGGATTTTCTCCCTTGAAATAAGCATCCAACCAAGCAGCAACACGCTGGCTGACTTCTGTCTCTTCCTGTTGCGCTTGCTCCAAATCATAGCCTGCCCCAAAATATTTCTGATTCTCCAGCCAAAGCCCCAACAAGGCATTTGCGTCTGTCAAGATGAAAATCTGGCCAATCGGTGATGCATAATAAGTCTTGTACATATTTTTTCTTTCTTTTAACTTCTTGATATGCCTTATTATACCACTCTTGTCTTAACTTTTGCCACAATCCCATCTGGGTCTGTAACTTCTAGCTCTTGGGAGCTAATCCATCGGACTGGCGCCTGCAAGTCCAGAGCATTTTCATAAATAGCTATTAGGTCTTCTTTTCCTTCTACTTGCGCTTCAAAATAGGCTAGTCCTAGTTGCTTCGGTTGGCGATGATTCAAGTGAGAACCACCCCATTCATTAACCGCTAAATGATGATGGTAGTTTCCGGATGCCAGCCAGCTAGCAGAAGGTACAGAAAATTTATCCTCCAAGTCTAGAAGCTTTTGGTAAAAATGACTGGCTGCTCTGCTATTTTTCACAGACAGATGGACATGGCCCATACGAGTTCCTTCAGCAATACTAAACGGCTGGACTTCCTGTCCTAGTTCATAGATTTCTTGAGCCGCTAGCGCTTCCGTCACTCCGATAATGCGGCCATCTTCTCGAATATCCCAATCAGCCTGAGGCTTGTCCCGATAAAGCTCAATGCCATTGCCTTCTGGATCCTCCAGATAAATGGCTTCACTATAACCATGGTCCGCCCCTCCAACCATAGGAACTTTATTTTCTGATAAATGCTTCAGGATATCCGCCAAAG
>NZ_CALIIB010000041.1 GCF_938020365.1 uncultured Streptococcus sp.
CGCATCACTCAACACCGTCCACTTCCAGTAGAAGTACTTGAATTGGATCCAAAACAACACTCAGAAGAAGCAATCAAAGCCTTCAAGGAAAAATACGAAGCTGAAGAGCTTGTACCATTCCGCCTCTTCTTGGAAGAAGAAGGTTTGCAATCACGCGCAATCAAATAATTCCTTCGTGGAACTTAAAAAGATCGGAACAATCCGGTCTTTTTCTTTGTCTTCTCACTTATCACAAGATTGTGATAGTTTACATCTTCATAACAAAGGGATAAAAGGGCTTGATTGTTTTGGACTATCGTTATAAAATATAACCGAAAAATGAAAGAGGTATTAAAAATGTCTGAAAAACAAATGAAAATTTTAGGTTGGGTTGCAACTTTTATGTCTGTTATGATGTATGTATCCTATTTTCCACAAATCATGAACAACCTAGCGGGTCAAAAAGGAAATTTTATCCAACCGCTCGTTGCAGCAATCAACTGTAGCCTTTGGGTCTACTACGGCTTATTCAAAAAAGAAAGAGATATTCCGCTTGCGGCGGCAAATGCACCGGGGATCATTTTTGGACTGGTGACGGCCATCACGGCTTTGATTTAAGAGGAATAAGAGAAGACTGGTTTTCAGTCTTCTTTTTTGTTTTTAGAGAGACCATTACTTTCATTTGAGAAGACGATTTCTTTAAAACCGGATACTGAAAATTTGTCGGATTAAATGAAATGGTAGAATAGTATCAATATTCCGCAGTTTTTTATAAGAAAAGGTTTACAAAATGAGTTATAATATGATTAAATAAACAAGCAAATAAGAAAGTGGGTAGATATATGACCGAAAAACTGACTTTTCCTAATGGTTTCTTGTGGGGCGGAGCGACAGCTGCCAACCAGTGCGAGGGCGCTTATGATGCGGATGGTCGCGGGCTAGCCAATGTAGATGTGGTGCCAATTGGTGAGGACCGTCTGGCCATCATCACGGGTAAGAAAAAGATGTTTAACTTTGAGGACGGCTATTTCTACCCAGCTAAGGAAGCTATTGACATGTACCACCGCTTCAAGGAGGACATTGCCCTCTTTGGTGAGATGGGCTTTAAGACTTATCGTCTGTCCATTGCTTGGAGTCGGATTTTTCCTAAGGGGGATGAGCTGGAGCCCAATGAAGCTGGCCTGAAATTTTACGAAGACC
>NZ_CALIIB010000042.1 GCF_938020365.1 uncultured Streptococcus sp.
GTCTGTCAAGAAGTTAGAATCTTCTTTTCCATTGCTTAATTTTTCAACCGTCAGCACGCCAAAAGACTCAAAGCTTTCACCAGGATTACATACTTGCAGACGGTCGCCTAACTTTAAGCTTCCTTTCAATCGGCCCAAAATCAGCAACTGATCGGATTTCCCAAGTGAAAAGAAGTCAAACACTCCCAAGCAAGCACTTGTCTCACTGGTCTCTTTTACAACTTCTGTTGCAGTTTCTATCTTTTCTTTTTTCTTCCCAAAATTAAACCAAGCCAATGCTATTTCTCCTTATGGACTTTATTTTTTAATTCTTTATGCGTTATCCTTTACGCAGGTCATTTGCCCTAGCAAGGTGTAGAGTTTTTTCTGCTCCTCTTCTTCGTAAGCAGATCTATTTGCTTTTACTTCCCTGCATTTCTCGTCATACAAAAAACCCTCATATCTATCTTCTGTAGATAAGGCTGTGTAGACTTTGGCCATTTCTTCAGGACTAATCGAAAATCTCGACTTAATTTTATACAGATTTTTCATAAAAGCGCTGAGGTGATCATAGCGGCGCATATCAACTTTGACATTGGTCACACGGATTGCCTGAATTTTGATGCCTTTCCACTGTTTCCGCATATAAAGCGACATCATCAACAAGGCCAGTTTATTCTGATAATAAGTCTTAGCAGGATTGTAATGTTTTTGACCAGATAAATTTTCAAAATCAAGCTTCATGAAAGGATAAAGCACCAGTCCTTGGGAAGAAATATTAATAATCCGACCATTCTCAGACTTTTCCAACAAGCCTCTCAACAAAGCAGAAAGTAAAAAGGGAGCAACCACATTGGTCGCAAATTGTTTTTCCAATCCGTCTTTGGTAAGAATCGGCTTTTTGACCGATAAGTCAAAATCAGCCGCATTGTTAATTAAAACATCTAAAGTCTCTTCTTTTTGGATATACTGTTCTACTGCTTTCCTGACGCTCTTCATCTCAGATAAATCAACCAAGATATAATCTACATGCGAATTTCCTGTTTGTTGACGGATTTTCTCACAGGCTTGCTCAGCAGCTGCTTTTCGCCGGCAAAATAGGGTCACTGACCAGCCCTTTGCAGCTAACTGTTTAGCAGCCTGGTAGCCAATACCACTATTACCACCCGTAATAATTACTTTTTTCATTACTTACTCCGTTAGACTGAATACTTGAGCATCACTTCTTCCACTTCCGCCAAAGTCACGCCAAACAGTTCCAGTCGCTTTAGTAGCTGCTTACCGTTAGAATAGCCGATACGGAGCTCTTCCCCCAGATACTCTCGACGCTGACGGCTGTCGCTTCCCATGAGTAGCCCCAGCCGCATGAGGTCATTCTTTGTCACATCAAAATCACTGCTTGACTCAAATTGGCTGGTTACCCCAGCGAGGGCTGTCTTTAAGTCCTCAAAGCTAGCGTGCTCAATACCTAGTGAGCGCCCTTTGGTCTTGGACTTGGGAGCTGCTTCGTCACGCTTGAGAAAGGCATGTTGGACTGCGGGAATTTCCGTCATAATCAGACGGCGAATCCGCTCGCCGTTGAAATCAGGGTCTGTAAAGACAATGACTCCATGTAAGTCCTGCAGGCGACGAATCCGCTCGATATCGGCATCACTGATAGCAGAACCTCTAGTTTCATAGGTCTCAACATCAAAATAGCGTTTGAGATTGGCTGTGTCATCACGCCCTTCCACAACGACCACTTGGGGAATTTTTATCTTCTCAGTCAAGCCCAAATACCTTCTTTGCATTTTCATAGGTCGCTTGAGCCACTTCCTCGACAGTCAGCCCACGCAGCTCCGCAATTTTTTCCACAACATAGCGGGTATAGGCTGTTTTGTTTTCTCGGCCACGCTTGGGAACAGGTGCTAAGTAAGGCGCATCCGTCTCGACGAGGATTTTCTCCAAAGGCAGGTTCTGCGCAGCTTCTTGAATATCCGTCGCTTTTTTAAAGGTGACGACTCCAGAAAAGGAAATCATCATCCCCAGCTCGATAAAGCGCTCTGCCATTTCCAAAGAACCCGAATAAGAGTGCATGATAC
>NZ_CALIIB010000043.1 GCF_938020365.1 uncultured Streptococcus sp.
CTGTTAATCATCTTTTATTCCTCAAATTGTGCTTCTATCATTTTACCATATTTGCTTCATTTTCTCTGTCTTTGGCTCTGATTTAGTAGCTACATCTCTAAGAACGGCTAGTCTTGCATTCTGATCATTCATTCGCATCAAAAATCGCCCAGCTAAGCTGAGCGATGTCTTTATTTCTTAAACATCAATGCCTGAGGCAAGCGATTTTCTTTTTTGAGCGACCAGTAAAGATAGGCAGTACAGCCAATCAGAACGATAGTGGCAAAGATAGATCCTTCAGCTCCAAAGGCTCCGCCGGACAGCAAATCCACAGAAGATTGTGAGCTATAGTTCAAGATTGAGGTAGATGCTCCTTGGCCACTGACCTGAATACCATAGATATTTCCTTGCACAAAATTCCAAGCGCCGTGCATACCAGCCAGTACCCACATATTGTCATACTTGAGCATAAGGAAACAAGCAAAGATACCGTTTAGTATGATATTGACAATAGAAAGAACGGTCACACCAGGGTTAAAGAGGTGCAGAGCCCCGAATAGAGCACTAGAAATCAAGATACCAATGAAGATATTTGACTTAGCGCTAACTGCTGGAAAGAGCCAACCACGCGTCACTAGCTCTTCTGTCCCACCTTGGAGAATCCAGAAAGGAATGATAGCTAGGACAAAAATCAAAGACTGCAAATTCACCTGACCAAATTTCAGACCGCCTGTCCCCGTTACCAAGAGCAAGACAACAACCAGTGAAAACTGAACGGCTCCAATCAGGAAGCCTCTGCCCAGTTCTTTCAGCCATCCTTCCTTAAAGAAACCCAGGCTGGAGAAAGCTCTCTTTTCTCGAAACTTGACCCACAGAAAAACAAGTAAGGCCATAAAGAAAAAACTACCTAGCTGAAAAAAGATATAATAATGCCCGAACACTTCCATAAGTGTAGCCCTGTCATCTATCGGATTTACCATGGCAAGCACAGTTCCAATGATGATCCCTGCAAAGATTTCTCCTACGTGGATAAAGCCAATGGAGATCAGAACTGCTAACCAAATAGGAGGAATGTAGCGCGACAGCTTCACATTATCTAACATGCGTGATTTAAACATAGAAATCTCCTTTCATCATTTATTTATTATAACAAATTTTATCATAATAGTATAAGAGGCAACATTTATCGTTATGTCAGAAAATATAACATCAAAACAGAAAATATTTGCCTTTCTTAAATTTTTCTGATATAATCAAAAAATATTCAACTAAAGGAGAGAAAATATGAAGAAAAAAATCATAGCTTTTCTGCTAGTGTTATTCCCTATCTTTGCACTAGGGACAACTACTCATGCAGATACCATCAAAATCGTATCTGACACGGCTTATGCCCCATTTGAATTTAAAGATTCCGATCAAACCTATAAAGGGATTGATGTAGATATTATCAATAAAGTTGCTGAAATCAAAGGCTGGGCATATGAAATGTCCTTCCCTGGCTTTGACGCTGCTGTCAATGCCGTTCAAGCAGGACAGGCCGATGCCATTATGGCAGGTATGACCAAGACTGCTGAACGCGAAAAAGTCTTTACCATGTCTGATACATATTATGACACAAAAGTTGTCATCGCAACGACCAAGGCTAATACAGTAAAATCTTACGATCAACTTAAAGGAAAGACAGTCGGAGTCAAAAATGGTACAGCCGCACAACGTTTCCTTGAAAAGATCAAGGACAAATACGGCTTTACTATCAAAACATTTGATACAGGCGACCTTATGTATAACAGCCTAACAGCTGGAGCCGTTGATGCAGCTATGGATGACCAACCTGTTATCGAGTACGCAATCAGCCAAGGACAAGATTTGAAAATCTCAATGAAAGGTGAGGCCGTTGGTAGCTTCGCATTTGGTGTCAAAAAAGGCAGCAAATACGAATATCTGGTGACTGAGTTTAACGAAGCATTAACTCAGATGAAAAAAGATGGTACCTTGAAGGACATCATCACCAAGTGGACTGCCGCTTCTGGCACTTCAACCAACTCAGCAGTACCAGAGACGACAACCAAATCTGGACAAAAAGCCACTCCAGTCAAAGCTAAATATACGATTGCCAGCGACTCATCTTTTGCTCCTTTCGTTTTCCAAAATGATAGCAACCAATATACTGGTATTGACATGGACTTGATCAAAGCCATTGCCGAAGACCAAGGTTTTACACTGGAAATCTCTAACCCTGGTTTTGACGCTGCCATCAATGCTGTTCAATCTGGACAAGCTGACGGAATGATTGCGGGGATGTCTGTGACAGAGGCCCGCAAAGAAACCTTTAATTTCTCTGAACCATACTACACTGCTAACTCTATCCTTGCGGTGACAGAATCAAGCACTATTAGCTCCTATGAAGACTTGAAAGGAAAGACCGTCGGAGTCAAGAACGGTACGGCCTCTCAAACCTTCCTCGTCGAAAATCAAAGCAAATACGGTTACAAAATCAAAACTTTTTCAGACGGTTCTTCGATGTATGATAGTCTGAACTCTGGCTCTGTCGCTGCTATTATGGACGATGAGCCAGTTGTCAAATATGCCATCAATCAAGGCAAAAAAATGAAAACACCAATCGAGGGAACCCCTAGTGGTGAAGTTGCTTTTGCAGTAAAAGCAGGCACCAACCCTGAACTCATCGAGATGTTCAATAATGGTTTGGCTAATCTAAAAGCGAATGGTAAATATCAAGAAATCCTTGATAAATATCTCTCAGCTGAGAAGGATAATTCCACAACCGTTGATGAAACAACTATCTGGGGACTTCTCCAAAACAACTACAAACAACTTTTGAGCGGCCTTGGAATTACCATTGCTTTAGCACTGATCTCCTTTGCGATTGCCATGGTGATCGGGATTATCTTTGGGATGTTCAGCGTCAGCCCTATCAAAGCGCTTCGCATCATTTCAGAAATTTTTGTTGACGTTATTCGTGGTATTCCACTTATGATTCTGGCTGCCTTCATCTTCTGGGGAATTCCAAACCTCATTGAATCTATGACTGGTCAGCAAAGTCCGATCAACGACTTCGTTGCAGGAACAATTGCTCTGTCACTCAATGCTGGTGCATATATCGCTGAGATTGTTCGCGGAGGGATTCAAGCCGTTCCAGTCGGACAGATGGAAGCTAGCCGAAGTCTGGGGATCTCGTATGGAAAGACCATGCGCAAGATTATCCTGCCTCAAGCAACCAAAATCATGCTACCAAACTTTGTCAACCAGTTCGTCATCGCTCTCAAGGATACAACTATCGTATCAGCTATCGGACTTGTTGAGCTCTTCCAAACAGGTAAAATCATCATTGCCCGTAACTATCAGAGCTTCAAGATGTATGCTATCCTAGCAGTGCTTTACTTGGTCATCATCACACTCTTAACAAGATTGGCTAAACGCTTAGAAAAGAGGATTCACTAATGGCTAAATTAAAAATTGATGTTAATGATTTACATAAATACTATGGTGAGAATGAAGTCCTAAAAGGGATTAGTGCTAAGTTTTATGAGGGAGATGTTGTTTGTATCATCGGTCCTTCTGGATCAGGTAAATCAACTTTCCTACGCAGCCTAAACCTGCTTGAAGAAGTAACTAGTGGGACCATTACTGTCAACGGTTATGATTTGACAGACAAGGCTACCAATGTGGACCATGTTCGTGAAGATATCGGAATGGTCTTCCAGCACTTCAACCTCTTCCCACACATGACTGTCCTGCAAAATATCACCTTTGCACCAGTTGAGCATAAGCGAATGAGCCAAGCTGATGCAGACAAGCTTGGTATGGAGCTCTTGGAGAAGGTTGGGCTGGCAGACAAGGCCGATGCCAAACCAGACAGCCTGTCAGGAGGACAAAAGCAGCGGGTAGCGATCGCTCGAGGATTGGCTATGAACCCAGATATCATGCTCTTTGACGAACCGACTTCTGCCCTTGACCCTGAAATGGTTGGTGACGTTCTCAACGTTATGAAAGATCTGGCTCAGCAGGGCATGACCATGCTGATCGTGACTCATGAAATGGGCTTTGCTCGTCAGGTTGCTAATCGCGTCATCTTCACTGCTGACGGTGAATTCCTAGAAGACGGCAAACCAGACCAAATCTTCGACAACCCTCAGCATCCACGCCTCAAGGACTTCTTGGACAAGGTGCTCAACGTATAAATATGACGAATCCTGAAAGTAATCTTTCAGGATTTTTATTGACTTATGCTGCCCTTTTTGCTAGACTAAGGGTAGAATGATTTCGGAGGTACACGGAGACATGAAAAATTAAGTCTATTTTTTAAAGGAAACTTTATTTAGTAGATTTTGTCATGTTTCTGCATATCCGCGGGACTTTCGTTTTTTTGTGCTTTCAAGCATCTATTTGCTTATCTTTAGATTAATCCTGTCGCTCCTATGACAGTTCCAGCTGGAAACCTACAAACGAATGACCCTATTTGGACACTCCTGTGTCTTCTTTGTGCAATCTCAACGGCTCTGCTAAATAAAGCAGGGCTGTATTTTGTATTATAAAACGAAGGAGACATCTATGCTGCAAATAAGAAATCTAACCATTACCCACCTAAAAGACCTGAAGGAGTTAGTCAAAGATTTGTCACTGACTGTCAATCAAGGAGACAAGGTCGCTATTATCGGTGAGGAGGGCAATGGTAAGTCCACCCTACTCAAGCTCTTGCTAGACGAGCGACTGGTCAGCTCCTATGTCAGCTACAGCGGACAGATTGACAAGTCCTATACTGCTGCTGTCTACCTGCCCCAGCAGTTGCCTTCAGAGGATGCCCAACTGACGCTCAATGACTATTTCTTTGCTGATTTTGAGACAGAGCTGGACTATGCCAAGCTCTATCGCTATGCTGGAGAGCTCAACTTTGACAGCCAGCGTTTTGCCAGTCAGCAGCAGCTCTCTAGCCTATCTGGAGGAGAAAAACTTAAAGTTCAGCTCATCAAGAAACTAGCCAGTGATTGGGATATTCTCTTTCTTGACGAGCCCTCCAATGACCTCGATCTTGAAACTCTGACTTGGCTGGAAAACTTTATCAGCCATAGCCAGCAAACTGTCCTTTTCGTCTCTCACGACGAGCACTTTCTCGCTCAAGCTGCGACCAAGATTGCTCATCTGGAGCGAATCAAAAAGAAACAGGAGGCCAGAACCAGCGTCAAGAGTCTGAACTATGAAAATTACCGCCATCAGCGTCAGGAGGCTTTTGAAAAACAAGGTCAATTGGCACGGAAAGAGCGGGAAGAACATGCCAAGACTATGGAAAAACACCGACGGGTTAAACAAAATGTTGAGAATGCCTTGAGAAATACCAAAAATGATGTCCAAGGCCGACTATTAGCCAAGAAGATGAAAAACGTCCTCTCACAGGGCAAACGATTTGAAAAGGTAGGCGCTGAAATGACCGAAATCCCAACACAGGAAGATGCTATCAGCCTTCACTTCTCAGACATAGAAGCTCTGCCATTGACCAAAAGAATCCTAAAATTAGAAGGCATAAAACTGGAAGTAGACGGACGACAACTGGCGAAGAACCTGACTCTGGAGGTCTGTGGCCAGGAAAAAATCGGACTGATTGGTGCTAATGGTGCAGGCAAATCTACTCTGCTTAAGGAAATATGGAAGATCCTGCGTGAGCGGACAGATATGCGAGTCGGCTACATGCCCCAGCATTATGGAGACTTGCTGGCTGATGAGAGCAGTCCCTTGGACTTTCTAGCTCCCTCTGGTGACAAGTCCCAGGAGGAGAAAATCCTGACGCATCTAGCCAGTCTCCAGTTCACGCGCGACGAGGCCCGTCACCCGATTGGGCAGCTTTCCGGTGGCCAAAAAGCCAAGCTCCTCCTGCTAAAACTAGTCCTAGACCGCCCCAATGTCCTCCTTCTGGACGAGCCAACCCGCAATTTTTCTCCTACCTCTCAGCCTCAGGTTCGCCAGCTTTTGGCGACCTATCCTGGCGCCATTATCGCTGTCTCCCACGACCGAATCTTTCTCAATGAAGTCTGCCAGAAGATTTATCGACTGACGAAGGCAGGTTTAGAGGAAGTTGAGCTATAAGTAAAAAGAGTTGGAATTTCCAACTCTTTTCGTTTTGTTTAACATCAATCTGTGAGCTTTAATAAAGCTCCCTTTCTACTCCTGCGCTGTCTGCATTTGGTAATAAACACCTCTGGCTGCCATGAGATCCTGATGATTGCCATGCTCGACGATATCTCCGTCTACCATGACGAGGATGATGTCAGCATTTTGAATAGTAGACAGGCGATGGGCAATGATAAAGCTAGTCCGTCCCACCATGAGCTTGCTGAAAGCCTCCTGAATCAAGA
>NZ_CALIIB010000044.1 GCF_938020365.1 uncultured Streptococcus sp.
CCAGTAATGATGAGGAGAGCCAAGGTGATATTGACCAAAACATCTGTCTGCAAGCCTAGTAGACTATCATTGCCAAAATTATCAAATCCTGCATTACAAAATGCAGAAACGGCTAAAAAGATAGAATTAAAAATCCCTTTTCCCAAGCCAAACTTAGGAATGAAGCGAATCATGAGAAGGAGAGCGCCCAGTCCTTCGATAGTAAAAGTCGTGATAAAAATCGAACGGACAAATTGACCCAAGGTACGATTGTGACCATAACTAAAACTATCTCGCAGAATGCGGCGATCCTTGAGGCTGAGCTTTTTCCGACTTTCCATGGTGAAAAATCCGATAAAGGTCAGGATTCCCAAACCACCAATCTGAATCAGCAGCATGCAAAGGAGCTGCCCCCAGACATTGTATGTATCTGCAACCGATCGTGTAAAAAGCCCTGTCACACAGACCATGGAGACCGCTGTAAAAAGATGATCCAGATAGCCCGCTTGGGAACTTGCCGTCTGCACCCAAGGCAGACTGAGTAGCAAGGAGCCACAGAATATCACCAGAAGAAAAGACAAGATAATCTTTTGCGCTGGTGACAAGCGTGAAAATAAATGCTTCATAAAGTTTCCTTTCCTGATCTAATAAATGCAGAGGCTAGCTCTATCTGCCCTCCTCTTTCCTTGATAGCCAGCTGTAAATCATCTGGACTCTGCAAGTTTCTGACTTTGATGGCATAATCCGCTGCGACAATAGCATGTCCCCGCATATGGGCTGTTGCGACTGCCTGGGCAAAGACACGCGCAGCATATTTACCGATTTGTGATTGAGCCTGCTGAGACAGTTTGTTAGCTAAGAAACCAGCCTTTCTTAGTTCATAGGCAGATGCCCTCCCATCAAGCCGAGTCTGAAAAACTTCTCTTACCTGAGTCAAAATCTTCTGCTTCTCAAACTCATCTTCCATATCTATCAGAGCTATAAAGCTTGACGCCATTTTCATAGCCCATCGAGCCAGTTGCCCCTGAGGAAGCTG
>NZ_CALIIB010000045.1 GCF_938020365.1 uncultured Streptococcus sp.
TGACATTTCTGCTTGGTCTTTTGGCTCTTGGGCTAGTGACAGATAGCAGTCATCGTTTTATTTACCTGATATTTGAGACTGTGTCGGCATTGGCTACAGTTGGTGTCACGGCCAATATCACTACTAGCCTCAATACAGCTGGTATGATTGTGATTATGTTGCTGATGTTTATTGGACGGGTGGGGCCGCTAACGCTTATGGTCAGTCTTAACCATTACCAACCGAAGAAGGCTACTACCTTGCACTACAGCAAGGCGGACATTATGATTGGATAGGAGAAAAGAAATGGCAAAACAAACAGTTGGAATCCTCGGCTTGGGGATTTTTGGACAGAGTATCATTGAGGCCTTGATTTCTCAGGATGTAGAAATCATTGCCATTGATAATCACGAAGAGACAATCAATCAGTATGAAGACATGATTGCCGTCGGTGTAATCGGGGACATTACTGATATGGAGCTTTTGGAGGCGGCAGACGTTGGTTCCTGTGATACGGTCGTCGTGGCGACTGGAGAAAGTCTGGAATCCAGTGTCTTAGCGGTCATGCACTGTAAGGCATTGGGCGTTAAAAATGTCATTGCCAAGGTCAAGGATGAAGTGACCCAGCAGGTACTGGAAAAGGTGGGAGCTGATCTGGTTATTCTGCCTGAAGTGGAGGCTGGTATTTCATTGGCCAAGACCATTCTCTTTAACCATTCGATTGAGGTTTTCCAGTTGGATGACGATGTAGTCGTGGCTGAGTTTGAGCTGCCTGCTAGCTGGGTCGGGAAAACAGTTCGTGATGTAGACGCTCGTAGGTTGTATCATCTCAATATTATTGGCTATCGTCTGACAAAAAATCAGCCCTTGGAAAGTCAGTTTACTCCAGACTTTGTCTGGCCAGCAGGAGTCAGTATTATGGCTGTGACTGATAACCAGCATTTGGATAATTTACGTGAAATAGTGAAGTAGAATCTAGGAGAAGACCTCTTCTCTGGAAAGTCCGATTGGCACTTTCTAGGAATTCAGACTGACTATATATGAATAAAAAATGGATACCTTAGAGCTCTTTCAGGGCTCTTTTTTGAACCCTTTTGTAAAATTTGTTATACTATCACTAGAAAAGGAGTGATTTTATGAGCTTAACCAGCCAGATCATTACAGCAGATTTTCCAGATTTGGATAAGGTAGAAGCCTTGAATAATGAAGCTTTCCCAGAAGAGGAAAGGATACCGCTCAGTGAATTTTTACGATATGAGGAACAGGAAGATGCTAATTTTTTCGCCTTTTATCATGAAAAGGAGTTTGTTGGTTTTGCCTTTGCCATCTCCAACGCGCAAGCCTTTTATGTTAGTTTCTTTGCGATTATGCCGCATCTGCGCAGCCATGGCTATGGCGGTGAAATCATTGAAAAGCTGGTCAATTTCTATCAGAGAACCATGATTTTAGAAATCGAGCGTTTAGACGAGCCTTGTGACAATCTTGAGCAGCGTCAAGCTCGCTGGGATTTCTATCAAAGCAAGGGCTTCCGGTCAGCCAATGCCTTTCTGGAATATGAGGATCTTAGCTTTGAAATCCTTTATCGAGGGGAGTCTTTTGATGAAGAAGCCTATCGGGATATTTTCCACCGACTTCAGGAAGAGAATTATTTCGACTTTGAAATCAAACATAGACGTTTCAGCGATTATTAAAAGGAAGTTCTC
>NZ_CALIIB010000046.1 GCF_938020365.1 uncultured Streptococcus sp.
AGAATTCTTCAAGAAGAGCTTTTTCTTTTTTGTTTACAAAGTAAGTGTGGTATGACTTGAATTCCTCTACAAATTCGTCATAAACTTCCTTATCAATAATTACCGCTTGCTCAGATGCGCAGACCATACCATTGTCAAATGATTTAGACATCACGATATCATGAGCTGCTTGGCGAAGGTCAGCAGATTTTTCGATGTAAGCTGGTACGTTTCCGGCACCAACCCCAAGAGCTGGTTTTCCGCAAGAGTAGGCAGCCTTAACCATGGCATTACCACCTGTTGCAAGGATTGTTGCAATACCATCGTGGTTCATCAAAGCTGCTGTTGCCTCCATAGATGGCTGAGTGATCCATTGCACACAGTTTTCAGGTGCGCCAGCTGCGATTGCTGCGTCACGAACGATTTGCGCTGCGTGAGCAGATGATTCTTGAGCAGATGGGTGGAAGGCAAAAACGATTGGGTTACGTGTCTTCAAGGCAATCAATGCTTTAAAAATTGCTGTTGATGTTGGGTTCGTTGTTGGAGTGATACCACAAATAACTCCGACAGGCTCCGCAATCTTTGTCAGTCCAGTAACAGGATCATCTTCGATAACACCAACAGTCTTCACACCACGCATGTTGTTGACAACGTGTTCACAGGCAAAGAGGTTTTTCGTTGCCTTGTCTTCAAATACACCACGACCAGTTTCTTCAACCGCATGTTGAGCAAGGATCCCGTGCGCATCAAGAGCTGCAACTGAAGCTTTTGCTACGATGTAATCTACTTGCTCTTGATTTAGTTTTCTCATTTCTTCAAGAGCTAGGAGACCTTTTTGCACAAGCTCGTCAACATGTTTTTCTGCCGCTAGTACTTTATCTTCTTGTTCAACAGTTTTCTTCTTATCAGCCATTATAGTCCTCCAATGGTTTCTGCCAAAAGGTTAAATAAAGACTTTAACCTTTGTTAATTATTTCACAATATAATTATACTCTATTCCTACAAATTTGTAAACACTTTCAACAAAAGTTCACAAACTTTTTATGGATTATTTTTTAAGCACTGATACTTCAAGCTTTTTTACTAAAGTCTCTATTTATTCTCAAAAATTTCACATACTTTTCTTTAAAAATGTGTTAGCGCTTTCTTTTTTTGTCATAAAATGAGCTCGGCTAATTAACCGAGCTCGTTCTATGGCTTAACACTGCCATTTGAAGCGGCAGCCAAAGCCTCTTTTATCATGTTAGAGTAGAGTTTACCTCCCTCTGCCATAGACTCTGAATCTGCCCCATAATGGACATAGTCTGTTCCAATCCAAATCTGCGGATTATTAATCGCTACTTGATACCAGTCTGCTACATATACAAAATCGTATTTCTTAGCAAGTTCAAGTTCGTATTGTCGCATCTTAACAGGAATACTACTTGGATCATTGGCTGTTCGGCCATCATATGGCGTGACTAAAATCAAGCGATGGCCTTTTGGCAAGAGCTCGATATACTGATCCAGCAATTCTTCATAATTGTCAACCGGATTGGTTCCCAATGCCAAGACGACGTTTTGAAGCAGTGTTTGGTTAGCAATATCGTTCTTGAAAAATTCCAGACCAGACACTAAATTACGGCTAACCACTGCATCGACTTGAGCGTCAGGTATAGCCTCTTGGATCCATTCAGCGGAGCGCAAGGTGACCGAATCACCAATAACAGTCGTTCCCTCTGCCACGTTATAATTTGTTGCAGTTTTCTGGTCTGCGTGCTTACGGGTTGTCTGCATTTTCGTATCGGCTTGGTTCAAAGAATTGACAATCAGGCTTTCCTCAAAGGCACCCACAGACGGAGCTGTGACGGTGATAATAAGCAAGATAAATGTCAGCGGAATGAAACTGTAGAAAATCGGCTTGGTGATGGATGTTACATTCATCTCCTTGCCAAAAATCCGAGGCTTCCGTCCAGCTAAAGTCGGCTCTAAAATATAGAAGGAAAGAGCCGCAAAACCAAAACTCAAGATTGTAGTCAAAAGCACAGCCCATCCATTGCTCATCAACTGAGTAAAAATAATATAGAAAGGCCAATGGAAGAGGTAAACACCGTAGCTAGTATCTGCAATAAAGTTGAGAGGACTAGGCTCCTTAATATTTGGCAATTTATCGTGCAAGATGCGGGTTGCTGCTATCATGACACAGGCCAGAAGTGTTGAAATCAAGAAACCAAATAAATAAGTCCACAAGCTGTCAAATTTCAAAATAAAGCTGAGCAAAAGAAGAAGAACAAAACTGCCAGCTAAAGCGATCAAGACTTGCTTGATTTCGACCTTTTCTTCCAGTTTCTTCATCTGAACGCCCACATTTCCAACTCCAGAGAAAGTCGCTAGCACTGTCCCAGCAAAGAAAGGAAAGACATGGGTCAAACTTGAGAAATAAATATTGGAGTAATTCTTGCTGAAAAAGGCTCCGATAAACATAGCCAAGAAACTGAACAGAAACAGAGCAGCTGAAGTCAGAGAGATCAGGCCACGATATTGAGCAACTGACTTGCTAATCTTGCTAATTCCCCAAGCAGCCAAGCCCCAGAGGATATAGTAATGCACTTCCAGTGCTAAACTCCAAGTGTGAATCAGCAAATGCGGTACAAACTGGCTTTCATAACTGCCACCCGACATCATTTCATAAAAATTGGTCACAAAGCCAAAAGCGGCTGCAATCTGCGTCCCGATACCTGCTACAAAATCCCGACGAATCAATAAAGTAAAAGGCATGATGACCAAAATCATAAAAACGAGCGGAGGAACGATACGATAAAAGCGCCGTTTCAGAAAGCCCATAATATCAATCGTCCGACTTCTTGTAAACTCATCAATCAATAATGAAGTAATCAAAAATCCTGAAAAAGTGAAAAAGATGTCCACTCCAATAAAACCTCCAGGAAAAACTCCCTGAAAGTAATGATAGAGTAACACCAAGACCAGTCCAGTAATCCGAACCAGTGAAAACCATCTAATGCGCATTTTGATAAATTCCTTGCTTGAACGTTCCTTCATAGACGACATTACTTTCTGTCGTCAGTTTTCCTTTACCATTGGCCTGACCGTTGGCAAACTCACCTTCATATTTCCAACCAGCCTTCGATGTAAAAGTACCCTTACCATCAAAAGTACCATTTCTGAAATGTCCTTTATAGCTATCCCCATTTTTAAATGTCAGGGTACCTTCGCCGTTCATCTTTCCGTGAACTAGACTGCCTTCATATTTTATCTTACCTTGATCCAACGTTAGCGCACCCTTACTAGGGATATTGGAGGTAAACACTAAAATTGCTGACAAGGCAATCACAGTCACAGCTAAGATTTCTAGATTCTGACGGGTCAGATAGATTTTATATTTATCGTAAAATTCTTTTATTTTATCCATTTTTCATCCATTTAAGCATTCTAGCCACTTGTGGCAACCAGCCAAAATCAGCTCATAAGTCTCATCGAAATCACCCGTGTACCAAGGATCTGGCACGCCGAGATCAGCAAACTGGTAGATTTTATTCTGAAAATCCGCTGGCGCCATTTTCTTCAAATCTCGAATATTGGCTTCATCCATGCCGATGATATAGTCAAATTCTGCAAAATCTTGCGCTGAAATCTGCTGAGAAGTCTTTCCTTTGTTATAAGAAATCGCATGTTTCTTAAAAATAGCCTGAGTCCCTTGATGTATAGGGTTGCCATGCTCCCAGCTGGACGTCGCACGACTCTCAATATGTAGGTCATCGGTCAGACTTTTCATAACAAACTCTGCCATCGGACTGCGACAGATATTTCCTAAACAAACAAATACAATTTTCTTCATAGATCTATTATACCAGAATAAAAAGAAAACTGCGGAGCTTTCTCGATTATTCTGTGACAGCGGAAGCGGACTCTGAAAAACAGCTAATTATACCGACTTACATAAGAGTGCAGATCATTGAGGCGGTTACCTACTCAATCTAGCTTGCACCAGATTCAACTTTACTTTTCTTCAGAAAGATATTCAAAACTTAATTGTAGCCATTTAGCCTGCCAGTTTTTCTTGCGGATTCTTTGCATATAAAGCTTCTTTCGATCCGCATCCGCTAAAAAATGCGGTGTTGGTCGCACCTGAAATGCTCGAATATCTGCCAAGCCATAGGGCGCAAAAAGCTCTAACTTATCATTTTCCAGCAATCGAAGACCGATAGCTGTGCAGCACTCAGGATACTTGCTCATGGCATCTTTCGAGCTAGTATAGGGCTGGGTGTTGGGACTATGAATGTGCATATAAACTTGATTTTTCAGCTCCCAAGAATAAGCGGGAAAAGCTTTTCTCAGCTCCATCTCCAGCTGCAAAGTTTTCTCATAAGACACAGTTGGATCAAAGAATATAACATCCACATCCGTTTCGGCATCAAAGCCCGACTTGCCAGACAAGATATTCCAGATGAAATTTCTGATACTGCCCGCAGCCAGCCAAGAGTCCTCGAGCCGCAAACTGCGGATTATTTCCAAAATCGCTCGGATAGCCTGATCCTGACCCAGTCTATCTAAAATCTCCAGATCTGTCATCATTCCTTCATATACTCATATCCTAGATGCTCATAGGCTTTGCGGGTAGCCACGCGCCCAGTCCGAGTTCGCATGACAAAACCCTTCTGAATCAGGTAAGGCTCATACATGTCCTCTACCGTTTCGCGCTCCTCAGCAATATTGACCGAAAGTGTCCCCAGTCCGACTGGACCACCCCCATAAACTTCAATCATGGTTCGTAGGATTTTCTGATCCACATAGTCCAGCCCTTCTCGGTCCACGTCCAGCATGGAGAGAGCTTGGTCGGTTATCTTATCATCAATCAGGCCATTACCCATAATCTGGGCGTAGTCCCGCACCCGCTTGAGCAGACGATTGGCAATCCGCGGTGTGCCTCGGCTACGCAGAGCCAGCTCCCGAGCAGCCTCGTGGGTAATATCCATCTCAAAAATCTCTGCCGTCCGCTCGACGATTTCGGTCAAATCGCCGGCTTCATAATACTCCATATGACCGGTAATCCCAAAACGAGCCCGCAGAGGATTGGACAGCATGCCCGCCCGAGTGGTCGCCCCAATTAATGTGAAAGGCGGCAATTCCAGATGGACGCTGCGACTGGTTTCACCAGTCCCAATCATAATGTCAATGTAAAAGTCCTCCATGGCGCTATACAGCACTTCCTCTACCGCCATAGGCAAACGGTGAATCTCATCGATAAAGAGGACATCGCCTGGTTCCAAATCATTAAGAATGGCCACCAAATCACCAGCCTTTTCAATGACCGGACCAGAAGTCTGCTTGATATTCACACCGAGTTCGTTGGCGATGACAAAGGCCATAGTCGTCTTTCCCAGACCTGGAGGACCAAAAAGCAAAGTATGGTCCAACGCCTCATCCCGCAATTTAGCCGCTTCGATAAAAATCTTCAGCTGATCCTTAACCTTATCCTGACCGATATATTCTCGTAAATACTGAGGACGGAGGGTACGTTCTACCAGCTCCTCATCCCCCATTAATTCATTATCTAAAATTCTACTCATAGAACTATTATAGCAAAAAATAGGGCAGAGGAAGTAATCCGACCCGCTTCTGAGCACAAAAAAAGCCACCGAATTTGGTGGCTCTTATGGGAGATTATTATGAAAAAGTTTTAGGATTTCTATCAAATAAAGTTAGGAGGTCTTCATTTGATGGTATTAGTATAACTTCCTTATCTTAAAATTTGCTTAAAGAAAAAATATTTTTTAAAAATAAAATACTTTTAAACATCTTACTAAGATGATACAAACTAATATGAATTGTTCAGTCTGATTAAAATAGCCACTATTTCATTGACTGCCTCAGGAACTCATGATACAATGAAAAAAATCGAAAAGGAGATTTTAGATATGAACAACCTTAAAAAGAAAACTTATCGGAATACACCAGCCTTTATGTTTATGGCTTGGGGCTCATTCGCCTTCTTTGTGACTCTTGTTCTCGTCGGCCTCTATACTTTGAAAGAACCTTTGATGGTTAAAGGATACTATCTCATGGGTTCTGTCGGACTGATTTCTTCTTCATTCACTCTTGCAAAAGTTATCCGTGATAACCAAGAAGACGAAGAACGTTACAATCAAATTTTCCAACCACAAGACTTAGACAACCAATAAAATAAATAGTAAAAACGGCAGAGGGGGAATCTGCCGTTTTCTTGTATCTTGAGGCTAGTATCGCCATGTAAGATACACTTCAAATGAAGCAATTTTAGTATTTATTTCACTCCTGCGAAATAAACGGTGGTGCTGGTGAAAATGTGGCCTGCCTTGAGAATGACCTGATCCTTCAAGTCACTATGAATCGCATCAGGCAATGCCTGTGCTTCCAGCGCTATACCATTATGCTGAATCATTGGCTGTCCATTGATGACAACTGACTCATCGACAAAATTTGCCGAATAAGTCACGACACAAGGAGCATCCGTACGGAAAGTCAGGTAGCGACCTGATGCCGGATCATAAAGGCAACCTGCCTCTTCCTGCTCTTTATCGAGAGAAAAGGGATGATCCAGCCCTGACACGACCTGAATTTGCTCGTCTTGATCAGCAAAAATTTCTTTCAGCACCAGACCTTTTTGTAGGCCTTTGACAAAGCCGCGATTCGCATCCACTTCCTTTGCTGGCACGCCGTCAGGAGCAATCGGATACACCCCTTTGGTATGCAGCTGGAGGACATGCTGATCGATGGGCTGACTAAAATCACCTGACAGATTGAAATAGCTGTGGTTGGTCGGATTGACCAGACTATCTCGGTCTGTCTGAACTTGATAGGAAATCTCAATCTCCCCTTTTTCTGTCAAAGAATAGGAAATCCAGATCTTCAAATTTCCTGGGAAACCACCTGTCCCGTCTGGGCGCTCTGTATAAAATGTGACTCCGTCGTTTGTAACTTCCTCTGTTTGGAAAATCACGCTATCCCAGCCAGTAGAGCCACTGTGGTTGCAATTCTGACCATTATTGACTTCCAGCTGGTAGGACTGCCCATTCAGCTCAAAGCTAGCCTTGGCAATCCGTCCTGCAACTGGTCCCACACTGGCACCATGCTTGGGACTATTGCCAACATAATCCTCAAAACGCTCAAAGCCTAGGATAATATTGGCAAAATCACCATTTTTATCTAGCGTCTGATATTCTAAAATCGTTGCGCCATAGTTCATGACCTTGAAGCGATAGCCTAGCTTATTTTCAAAGGTATAGACTAGGACATCCTGTCCTTTAAAAGCACCAAAAATAGACTCTTGATAAGATTTCATATAATCTCCCTCTGTCTCGAGTCTGGGACAAAAGTCCTAGCCTCTCAATTGTCTTTGGATTGTCGAGCAAGACGCAGTGGTTGAGTGGGCTCTACTAGGCTGATTTCATCAGCTTTTACAGCCCTACTCAACTGTGCGGAGGTGGGACGACGAAATCGAATTCTAACGAATTACCGATTTCTGTCCCACTCTCTTTCTTGACTTAGTCAGGGGACAAGGATGGAAGGCCAGCCTTTTTATCTGAAAGTCCTTTTAATAACTAGCTTTCCCATGACTAATGTTTGACTTTTCCATATTTAGCTTTCTACTGCTGGAAAGGGTGGATGATGACTCCCTGAACGACCCGATTGACCGTACCTGTCGGAGACGGTGTATCTGGTCGATTTTTCACTTTCAAAGAAGTCAAGAGAGAGAAGAGCTGAGCATAGACGATGTAAGGGAAGGCTCGATAGCTATCTTCCAAGATATCACTTTCAAGAACCACTTGTTCAACATTTTCCAAGTCTTCTCTGCGCTCTGTAAAGAAGACCACCTTGCGAGCAATCTGATCTCCTGCCACTTCACGCACCAAATCCAAGTCGTAACGTTTGGTGTACTCATCTCTTGAGCCAAATACCAGCACAAGCGTCTCTTCGTTAATCAGAGATTTTGGGCCATGGCGGAAGCCGACTGGGCTCTCATACATGGTCGCAACCTTCCCTGCTGTCAATTCCAAAATTTTCAGCTGAGCTTCGTGCGCCAGACCAAAGAATGGTCCTGCTCCAAGGTAGATGACACGGTCAAAGTCTAATTCTGTCAAAGCTTGAACATCAGCTACATTTGCCAAAACCTTTTGGCTCAAGGCAATCAACTCAGCTACTCTTGCTTCTTTTTGAGCCAAGTCTGCTGGATCAAAGACCAAGAGAGCTGTCAACATCATAGAGGTGAAGCTAGAAGTCATGGCAAAGCCAGCATCATTTGATGGAGCTGGTTGCAATAAGAGCAAATTCCGCTCATCACCATGCGCCTGCTGAGCTAGTTTCCCCTCTGCAGCACAGGTAATGGTCACTTGATAAAGCTCATCAACCAGCTGCTTGGCTAAGTCCACTGTCGCAACACTTTCTGGCGAATTGCCACTACGGGCAAAAGAAACGAGAACCGTTGGAATTTCCTTGTGCAGATGCACTTCAGGATTCGCCACAATATCAGTCGTCGCAACCGAATTAAAATTCCATTGGCGCTCATTATAAAGCTTTCTGAAATATGGCAATAGCGTATCGCCCACATAAGCCGAAGTTCCCGCACCTGTAAAGATAACTTTTATATAATCATGCTTTTCTTCAATACCTTTTAGAAAAGCAGCGATTTGGTCAGCTTGAGCCTTGTAATGATTAAAAGCTGTCTGCCAAACATCTGGCTGTTGGTAGATTTCACGCGTGGTGATTTCCGCGCCCAATTCAACCAGTTTCTCTTTTGAATAATCTAGCATGGTAGTCCTTTCAAAATAAACAATGATATATTAGTTATTTGCTTTTAAAAGAGGGAATGGGAAAATTCCCCACTCCCCTTCATTTCTTTTTTCCTTACAAAACAGTCCTACTCATCCTCATCATCTGATAAGCCTGCTAAAATATCATTGACTTTAACGATATTTTCGACTGCATTTTTCGGATAGTCAACATCAGCTCCTGTCAGAGAAGCATTGAGAAACTCAATCACCATCGGCAGATTCATGCCGGCGTACAAGTCAATATCCTTACCTTCTAAAATAAGGCGGCTGACTACATTACATGGTGTGCCTCCCAAAAGATCTGCAAAGACAATATAGTCATCAAAATCCTTGACTGTGTCTAAGAACTTGGCTGTAAAATCATCTGGTCCCTCCTCTGGTAACAAGGCAACGGCATGAATATCCGCTTGAGGTCCCATAATCATCTCAGTAGTTGTTTTCAGTTCTTCACAAAAGCGACCATGACTAATCAAAACTAACTGTTTGCTCATAATTTACACCATTATGCCATTCCAAAGAAGAAGTGACCAAACGCTGAGAAAGCAATCGCTGCAAGAATGATGAGCAAGATAGCTTTTGTAGAGTTCATACCCTTACGTCCAAGCAACCAGAAGATTACACCTGTGATGATAGCTGGTACCAAGCGTGGGAAGACCAAGTTAAGCATGTCTTGGATATCGATAGCTTTTTTTCCGATGTGTGGAGCCCAAGAAACTTCAACACCAATCATGCTGGCAATCAGGGCACCAACCATGAAGACGCCAAGTACGGATGCAGCATCAATCAAAGCTGTCAAAGTACTTTGCATATTGTTGACGAGGTTAACCCCTTCTTTATAGGCAAATTCCAATTGTTTCCAACGGAAAATGTCGTAAGCAACTGCTACAGCGATCCATAGGAAGATACCGGCTGGGTTTCCTGCAACAGCCAAAGTTGCTGCGATTGAACCCATAATAGCTGGTACCAATGATCCAAAGATTGAGTCTCCAAGAGGAGCGAATGGCCCCATGAGACCTGTCTTGATACCATTGACCGCATCTTTTGATTTCACACCATCTTTTTCTTCCAAAGCAAGGTCAAAACCAGTGATAATGGTGTGGAAGAATGGTGAAGTATTGAAGAATTGCGTATGCAATTTCATCATTTCTTTCAGTTCAGGTGTCCCGTCTCCATACATTTTGCGCAATTGTGGCAAAATCATGTAAAGGTAACCAGAAGCCTGCATACGCTCATAGTTCCAACCCAATTGGAAGGTAAACAAGCTACGTTTGTTAATCTGTTTAAAATCTTCTTTTGTTAGTTTGTAATTAGAATTCGTCATCTTCAATTTCCCCGCTTTCTGATTCAGTTACTGGAGCAGCTACGACTGTACGTTGGCTGTTTTTGAAGTGTTGTACTGCAAGGAAGACACCAATGATGGCGATACCAATCATAGATACACTCTTGAAGTTGTTAACAAAAGTAATAGCTTGTTCTTTTGGAAGTTTAGAGAACACTTCAGAACCAACAATGCTAGACACTGCAGCACCAAGGCTTTGAACATTACTGTAAAGCACTGTCAACATAGCTGTCAAGCCAAATCCAAGTGCCAAGTAGTGAAGGTTGCGTTTCACTGGAAGATAACGAAGCAAGATTGCAAATCCAAGACCTGGAAGCATTTGGCCTGCAAGTTTCAAACCGTTTGCCAACCATTGTACATTACCGAGACCTGTAACAACAGTTTCTACAAAAGCTCCACCAAAGGCAAGAGCAAAGAAGACTGGGAGGGCACGAGAAAGAGCCCAAGGAATCGCACCAAGGAGATAGTTGCGTTCGATGCCTTTGTAGTCAAAGCGTTCAATCGCAGCATCCACACGGTGAGCGAAGTAAGTTGTAGTCATACGACCAAGAATGTCGAAGTATGTCAACAAAGTTGCTACCGGCACAGCGATTGTAGCAATAGCAAGCTCAGGATCAAGACCTTGAGCTACTGAGAAGGCAGTTGCAAGAACCGCACCAGAAGTAGCGTCAATACGAGACGCACCACCGAAGGTACCAACACCGAGTACTACCAATTGAAGGTTGGCACCAATCAATAGACCTGTAGGTAAATCTCCCATGATGAGACCTGTGATAAATCCAGCAAATACAGGTGAACCTGCTGAAGAAACGATCGTCAACTCATCGCAGATTTGATAAGCTGAGTACAGAGTGAGTAGTAAAATTTGCCACCATTGTATCATGACAATGACCTCCTAAAAATTTTTCCTTATTTTAACAAATTCATAAAATCCGCAATCGGATCATTTGGAACCATCTGAGCTGTCAGTTTGACTCCTTTTTCATGCAGTTTGTGGAAAGCTTCCACATCCGCATCAACCACATTGATAGAGCGAGTGATTGGACGAGTTTCGTCTGACTGAGACATATTTCCGACGTTAAGTGTTTCTAGTGGAACACCAGCTTCCACCAAACGAAGGAAACGGTCTGGTTTACGAGCGACGATAAAGAGTCGTTGTGAGTCATACTTACCAGCCAATATGTTTTCTGCTGCCTTAGCGATTGGCAAAATGCTGAGCTTCACTCCTGGTGGCGTAGCTAGCTTAAGGCCACTCTTTTCGATAGCATTTTCAGCTACCTCATCGTCAATCACCATAATGCGTGAAATGTTGAGCTTAGTAGTCCAGAGATTGGCTACCTGTCCATGGATCAAACGTCCATCGATACGTGCACCTACTATTGTCATAAATTTTCCCCCTTTATTGTTTTAAATGTAGGTTGGTTAACTAAGTTAATGGATGCTTCATATTCCCCTTCCGTTTCAAAAATGATGATTCGGTTATGTCCTTCTTTCAGAAGACTATGCGGAATATAAAGCGATAAGGTTGGTCCAACATTCCAGAAACGGCCGATGTTGACGCCATTTACAAAGGCAAGGCCCTTTCCAAAACCGGACAAGTCTAAATAGGTATCTTTAAGCGCTTTCATTTCGAAGTCAAAAGCGTAGAAAGCTGGTTGCTTTGGCTGCCATCCTTTTGAAAAATCAATGTTTTCTGTGTTTTCAAAAGAAAGTGGGTACTGTTGCCAATTTAGCAAGAAGTGCAAATCCTTGCAAACGCCCGTCCGAATCCCTTTTCGCTGGGTATCTGCCAAAAACTTATGCCCGTAATTGACCCGCCCCATGTTTTCAATCAGAATATCAATCTGGTGGGTTGCTTTCTTTTCCCCAGCAACAAAGATATCTTGACCAATCTCTGCTTGATACTGGGTTGCCATAAGCTTGCCGTCTACAAAAAGCTGCATCCGATCTCGCCCGTCAATCACCCGAATTTTTTCCTCATCCGCATCCCAGCTAGCTTCGGTACGATAAAGCAAGTAACCATAGCTCTGTCCCAAATCCTCCATTTTGACAGGATAGAGACTCTCCACTGGCTGAGCCAAATCAGCTAATATCTCAAACAAACTCACCTTCTCACTCAGAGCAATGTCTCTCAATTCAAAAGATTCTTTTGTGAGCGGTTTCATTTGTGGATACTCAGGATAGTAGGTCTCCATCATTTTTTGCACTGCAAAATATTTCGGAGTTGGATTTCCCTGTTCATCGAGCAGGGCATCATAATCATACGAGGTCACCTGTGGTAAATCCGTCACACCTCTGGCCGAGCAGCCATTCATGAAGCCAAAATTGGTGCCACCATGAAACATATAGAGGTTGATAGAGCCTTGTTTCAGAACCTCATGGACAGCTTGAGCCAGTTCCTCAGGATCCCTTTTGATAATTGGCTCTTTCCAACGATTGAACCAACCATCCCAAAACTCCATACACATGAGCGGCCATTTTTTGCCATGCTCATCAAAGAATTCCTGCATCTGGTCAAAATTATAATCTGCCTTGGAGCCGAAATTTCCTGTAACAAATAAATCTTCCTCAATCAGCGTGCCGGCTCTCAGCGTCGCCCGCCAAGGACCATCCGATGTAAAGAGCGGACAATCAATGTCTCGGTCCAACATCATCTGCCGAATCGCTCTCAGGTAGTCTTTATCCTCCCCGTAAGAGCCATATTCATTTTCCACTTGCATCATGAGGATATTCCCGCCCTTGTCCAAGAGCCTTGGAACCAAGCGAGGAAGCAACTCATCATAGTAGTCTGCAACAGCCCGAAGATAGGAAGCATCAGAAGAACGGATTCTCATATCCTCAGTCAAAAGCCAGGCTGGCATACCGCCAAATTCCCACTCCGCACAAATAAAGGGCGAAGGGCGAACGATGGCATATAAGCCTAAATCTTGAGCAATCTGAAGAAACTTCTCAATATCTAAAATCCCTTGAAAGTCAAACCGGCCTTTCTTTGGCTCGTGCATGTTCCAAGGAACATAGGTCTCAACTGTATTGAAGCCTAGGGCTTTAAGATTATAGAGCGAGTGATACCAGTCTTCCGGCTGAATCCGAAAATAGTGAATCGCTCCTGATAAAATCTTAAACTCCTGACCATCCAAGTAGAAAGAAGAGCCTATTTCAAATCTCTTCATCTCCCTATTCCTCCTAGATTTAAAACGCTTTCATTTCTTAATAATATTAATATAATAAACTTTTGCATAAATGTCAACATTTTTTTAAAAAATATGTTAAAATCAATATAGAGAGGGATAAAAAAAGAGAGGTGAGCACAATGGCTATTCCTAAATATCAACAAATCAAAGATGATTTGAAACAACAAATCATTTCTGGTAACTTTGAAAACGGTGATAGATTCTACACAGAAGCTGAATTAATCAAGATGTTCAACGTTAGTTCCATCACCGTTGTCCGCGCTTTGAACGAACTTGCGAATGATGGCTACATCATCCGTCAGCAAGGGAAGGGAACTTTTGTTTCACGCGCAAGAAAACACAAGCGTGTGGAATTCTCTGATATCGAAACTTTCCCTATCCAAAAGGATAAGGTGACTGTTCTGTCCATCGAACGTGGAAATGAATTGAGGATCTTGGAAAAACTAGAACTAACTCCGTCCCAGTTCTACTACAAGATTGACCGTATCAGAAGGACCGGCGATAAAGTCTATATTTATCACCAAACCTACATTCCTGAACAGTACATCAATCCAAACTATCCAGATCTGGACTACTACAGCTCGATCTACAATCGCTTCAAGACGGATTATCACATCCACATGAATGATGAGTATTTCGAAGAAATCAACGAAATCGTCTTTCCAACGCCAAAAGACATTGCCAAGACCTTAGAAATCGATCCAAACTTCCCAACTGTGCATCAAGTCAAGATCACAAAACTGGAAAATACCGGACAAATCCTAGAGTACAGCGAAACCTACAAGCGTGGCGATTTCTTCAAAATCAAATTTATTTCTTCTAGTCGCGATCATTAATCTGAAAAACGATGGTTCTCATGAGCTGTCGTTTTTCATTTCCTGACCAACTAGCCTATCTTTATTATAAACCTATCTATACCAATTTGCAAGACATTCTAAGAACTTTTGTTCATTAAAAAGTGAATTGTGTCAAAAAGTAAACAGGGCCTATTAATTTGTCCTGTTTTTCAATTATCCTAAGGAAGAAAAAATAAGAAACACTGGCTATTCCCCCGAAAATTGGTATAATGATAAAGCAAAAAAGCTGGGATTCAATCCCAGTTTTTTGATATAAAATGTTCTTTATTTTTCAAATGAAATCGTTTATCAAGTCTTTAGAAAACCTGCTATTTCTTTATTTCTAATTCACGAACCTGAAGCAAAACATTAGGTAAATCTGCCCCAGCCTGAAGAAGGGCAGCAGCCGTATAAGTGCCTTCTACTAAGGGAACATTATTGATAATGATTTCCTTGTCAGAAAAGTCTGCGACCATTTCTAGATTCATCCGAGCCGAACCCAGATCGAAAAAGGCCAAAATAGTGTCCTTGTCATTAGCATCTAAAGCTGCCTGAATCCCTTCAAAGCTCGTCCCGATGCTACCGTCGTCCAACCCGCCTACATAGCTGATGCTCACATCTGCCGCCACCTGCGAAATGAGGTCAAACAAGCCTTGGGCCAGGTTTTTGGAATGAGAAACGATAAGAATGCCAGTATCTGCCATCAGCCTGCCTCCGTTTCTAGAAGAGCCTCAAAGAGGAGACCAGATGAAGCCGAACCGGGATCGATATGGCCGATAGAACGCTCACCGACATAGGAAGCCCGCCCCTTGATCGCTTTCAGATTTTTGGTCGCTTCCACTAGGGAGCCAATCTTTTCACGCGTCAAGTTTCCGGACTGCAGAGAAAAAGGAATCTCCGACCAGACATCCACCATGGTCTTCTCACCAGGCACAGCCTTGCCCCGCTTCTGAATCATGTCCAGCCCAGCTTGGATGACTTCTGGCAAGTCTTTGCCGTCTTTTTCAGCCTTGGCCATGCCCATGAAGGCCGAGCCATAGAGAGGTCCGGAAGCACCGCCCACCTTGCTAATCAGCTGCATAGAAACAGCCTGAAAAACCTCAGCCGCACTGGCAAAGTCCTTAGCAGCTAGACTCTCTACTGCTGCTGCCATTCCTCTGGCCATATTGGCACCATGATCGCCATCACCGATGGGTGTATCAAGGTCAGACAGATAGTCTTTCTGGTCCTGGATCTTCTCGTTGAACAACTGCATCCATTTTTTTGCTCTTGCTGCGTCCATAAGCACCTCCTTACCAAGCGGCTGTTGTGACAGGACTATTGAGAGCTGTCAGCCAGTCTGGCTGATCCAGCTGGATAAAGGTCAGAGAAATCCCTGCCATATCAATAGAAGTCATGTAATTACCCAGCTTTTTATAGACAACTTCGACTCCAGCATCTGCCAGAAGATTTGCTACATCGGCCGCAAAGACATACTGCTCCATGAGCGGTGTTGCACCCATACCATTGATAAGAATGCCGATTTTCTTACCAGATTTGAGCTCAAAAGACTGACTGAGTTTTTCGATCAATTCCTTGGCTAAGTCCTTAGACGGCTGCATCTTTTCCTTGCGATAGCCGGGCTCACCATGGATGCCAATGCCGAACTCTATTTCATCATCAGCCAAAACAAAACCAGGCTTGCCAACTTCCGGTACGGTCGCCCCGCTCAGAGCCAAGCCAACTGTGTGAATATGTTTGACTAGCTCATTAGCTAGTTCCTTGATTTCAGTCAGAGATTTGCCTGCACGCGCCGCATCTCCTAAAATCTTATGGACAAGAATGGTGCCAGCCACTCCGCGGCGGCCTTGAGTATAGAGGCTGTCTTCGACTGCGATATCGTCATCTACGACGACACTAGCCACCTCAATCCCTTCCATCTCAGCCATTTCCTGAGCCATTTCAAAGTTCATGATGTCACCGGAATAATTCTTAATCACCATGAAGACCCCAGCACCCTCATCTGCTTCCTTGATAGCCTGCAAGACCTGGTCAGGTGTTGGTGAAGTAAAGACCGCTCCGCAAATAGCGGCCGACAGCATGCCCTCACCGACAAAGCCAGCATGGGAAGGCTCATGACCACTGCCACCGCCAGAAATTAAGCCAACTTTGCCTGTCTTCTCACTCTTGCGGGCAATGATATCAAAGCCCTCCACCCGATAAACCAAATCGCTGTGAATATAGGCCAATCCTTCCAGCATCTCGTCCACAACCGCTGTTGGGTCGTTGATAATTTTCTTCATAGGTGTCCTCCGTTTCTCAGCGTTTCTCTAAAATGAGCAATTCACCCCAACAAGAAAGCGCTATCATTTTGATATTATTTTAACATTTTATCTTACTGAAAGCAAATTCTGCCACATCACAGACTAGAAGAAAACATCAAATTAGTTGACAAGAAAAAGTAGACAGTGTATACTAAAGATAAATAAGTAAACAGCGTATACTTTTGGAGGAGTACATGAAACGCAATACTGCCCAGCTGAAAGAACAGCTCATTCAAACAGGGATTGAAGAAATCGGAAAACATGGAATTGAACAGCTTTCACTCAGGACTGTTGCCAAGGTCTGCGGTGTGACTCACGGCAGCCCTTACCGCCATTTTGAGAGCAAGGAAGGCTACCTCAAGGTCGTTTTGACTCAGCTTTCGCTCTTTCTCAATCAGGAAATCAATGAAAATATTGATGCGACAGGTT
>NZ_CALIIB010000047.1 GCF_938020365.1 uncultured Streptococcus sp.
AACAAAAATAGAACACTCCCTCCAAAAAGAATATTAGAAGTAATTCATTAATTAACTGACAGAAGAGATACATAACGATAAACCATAGTAGCCTCCTACTTATAATTGACGATATCTATATCTTCAAATTTGTCAAGAAGTTCAGTATCTATAATTTTTAAGTAAATAACTTTTAAAAATATAATCTTGTCTGTGTTATTGTCAATATTAGACAAATCCATCTTGACTTGTCTAAAATAACTCTCCCTTGCTCCGTAGGAAAATTTGAGTTAATTTATTACTGACGTGTCTCTTTTTTGTCTACGCAGTCGACATCCAAACAGACGTTCACATCAATATACTTTTTTTGCACCTTTTTTATGCCAAAATCACGCTTTTCAATAAAGACAAAATGCTTGAAAAAGTGCTTAAAATAAAGGATTTTTACCCTTTTCTTCGTTGTAGCAACACTACGCACTCCACGTGATGTGTCTGCGGAAATAAGTCAACTGGCTGGACTTTCTTCAGTTCGTAGCCCAGCTCTTGATAGAGTTTGATATCACGCGCCATGGTAGCAGGATTGCAGGAGATATAGACAATCCGCTGGGGCGCCATGCTGACACTGGAAGTGATAAAGCTCTCTGTCAAGCCCTTGCGCGGCGGATCGACTAGGATGACATCCGCCTTGATTCCCTGATCCAGCCAAGTTTGGATGGCTTTTTCTGCAGGGGCGCAAACATAGCTGGCATTGTTGATACCATTGAGTTCTGCGTTTCGCTGACTATTTTCCACGGCCTCAGGAATGACCTCGACTCCATAGACCTGCTGGACTCGGTCAGCCAGCGACAGACCAATGGTGCCAATGCCCGAGTAGGCATCCAGCACAATATCCTCTTTTTTAAAATCAGCAAAGTCAAAGGCCGTCTGATACAGCTTTTCTGCCATCTCAGTATTGACTTGGTAAAAAGCTGGCGCAGCAATCTGGAACTGCTTACCTAGCATGCTGTCAGTGATAAAGTCTTGGCCGTATAGTGTCCGAAACTCCCGACCGAAAATGGCATTGCCCGGCTGGTCGTTAATATTTTGCATGATGGACTTGATAGCTGGGAAAGCCTCTGTCAAACGCTCAATCAGCTGCTCCACTCGGAAAATCTTAGGCCGACTGGTCACTAAAATCACCATGATTTCATCCGAATAATGGCCACGGCGAACAACCAGATTGCGAATCAGGCCAGTACCTTCCTTTTCATCGTAAGGCTTGAGGTCGAAGCGGCGCAACAAGTCACGTACAAAAACGATGACTTGGTCGATAACTGGATTCTGAATATAAAAGTCCTCAATCGGCAGTAGATCATGAGAATTTTTCCGGAAAAAGCCAGTTTCCAGCTGGCCATTGACACGACGGACTGGCACTTGAGCTTTATTACGGTAGGCCAATGGATGATCCATGCCAAGTGTCTCCATCACTTCTACATCCGAAATACCAGCAATTTTATAAAGACAGTCCTGCACCTGCTTGGCCTTGAAAGCCAGCTGGGCTGGGTAGGCTAAGTGTCCTAAATCAGCAATTCCAGTCCGCAAATAGGCTAAATCGACATGCTCATTGCGCTGGTTAGACTTCTTCACAAATTCCTCAACACGGCCAAAGCCGATCTGTTTGTTGACCTTGAGGACACGCATGCGAATCACTTCACTCGGCAGGGCATTTTCAATGAAAAAGACGCGGCCGTCTACCTTGGCCACACCCGCTCCCTCATGACTCAGATCTACAATTTCTACTTCAATAATATCGTTCTTTTTTAACATTTCTTTACTTTCTAATCCATCCTGCGCTCAACTGCAATTATACTAAAGCAGGGAATCACAGGATTTCTACTGTTTATTTCTTTCTTCCTATTGGAAAATATGTTCACATTTCTGCTCTGCTATTTTCCAAAAAGAAAGGGAAGAGACAAAATCTGCCACTTCCCATTATATCATAAGAGCCCTATCTTAAGCCCATTTGTTTCAATCTTTCTTTATAGGCTTCAAAATCAATCAAGAGTCCTTGTCCACCATACATATCATAGGTATCCGTCCAGTCACCTAGTTCTGGTATAGTGAGGCGCTCTATCCCATTGCGTGAATCAAGCACCAAGGATAAGCCTTGTGACCAAATAAAACTCTGAGGTACATTGGTCGAGGTCAAGGCAAAAACTTTTCCTAATGCTTCAGAGCCTGTAAAAAGCTTCGTAGGGTCTTTTATCTGCTGCATGATAGCAGTCAAGACTTCTTGCTGGCGACGTGTACGTCCAAAGTCACCCTCATCGTCCTTACGAAAACGGGCATAGTTTAAGAGCGTTCGCCCGTCCATGTGCTGACGACCAACCTTGATGGTTTGAGTAGGAACCACTCCATCCTTCATGTTCAAATCATCTGGAACTTCCACTTCTGTGACCTTTTCGCCATCAATGGTCGAAAACTTGGCATCCATAAATACACCATTTGGAAAGAGGGTGTCAATTGCAGTCGCAAAGGTGTTAAAGTCCACTAGAGCATAGTATTTAATGTCAATATCGAAGTTATCTTTCAAAGCCTGACGAACTGCCTCAGCTCCACGATGATTATCTTGTTCACCAAAAGTATAGGCGGAGTTCAATTTTTGATCATAATAATCATCATCCGTCGGCTCCGTGTAGGAATTGCTGACGCCGTCAATATGAATCAAGGTATCACGCATAAAGCTGACCAACTTCATCTTATGATCTTTATTGCCAACGTTCAAGACCATAATTGAATCGGTCCGAGTCTCCGTTGAATTTTCTCCAATTCGGCCATCCGTCCCTAAAACAAGAATATTGATCCCATCTCGAGCATCATGGCCATCAAAGTACTCAACATCAGCCGCTTTAAGATTTCCTGGTCTCGATGTATTTAAACCTTTGAAAAACATAAAGAGCATGCCAGAAACAACCAAAAGCACAAAAATCAGGAGCCACATCAGCACGCGCTTCGGACGAATTTTTTTGTAGGTTCTCGGAGTTTTCTGAGTTGATTTTTTCGCTTCTTGCTTTGAAGAAGCTCGGGAATTCTTTTGGCTTCTACTAAGAGAACCTTTACCCGGGTATTTGGGTAACAAACCGGATGAATCCGTCATCGGATCTTCTGATGAAGCCTGCACGGTCTGCTTGGTAGACGCCTTTTGCGCAGCATCTGGCCGTCCTTTCGACTTTTGGCGGAGGTAATTATACTCCTCTTTTTCGTGTTCGTTAAGATAGTAATAGTTTGTATGGAGATAATCCAGCCTTAACTGCTCGTGTCGACTCAGATTTTCTGTTTCTCTCATCTCTGCTCCAATCTATAATCCTGAATTTGAAAAACGGGATAACTGCCTAGAATTTTAAAGGTGATACCAAGTGTAGCAAGCTCTTGGTAAGCGAAATCCACTAATTCTTTCCGTTCATTATCAATATCAATAATAAAGAAATATTCCCCTAGGGCTGTTTTAAGAGGGCGACTTTCAATCTTTGTCAGGTCAATGCCACGCCAAGCAAAAGTTGATAGTGCCTTATACAATGCACCGGGCAGATTATCCGGTAAGGTCAGAGCCAAACTTTGCTTTTCCTCTTGCTTTACAAGCTTAAGAGCTGGGGTGGTTTGTCCTAAAATCCAGAAACGAGTGAAATTTTCCTCCATTTCCTGAATATCCTGAGCTACCACTTGCAGACCATACTCAACTGCCGCAGTCCGCGGTGCAATAGCCGCAAAAGGTTGGTCAGGATGCTCAGCCACAAAACGAGCCGCATAGGCTGTACTAGCTGTAATTTCAATTGCTGCTTCTGGATAATGCTGGCGAATATAGCCTTTCCCCTGAGCAAGCGCCTGAGGATGAGAAAATACTTTCTCAATGGGCTTGTCCAAACTGGTCGCCAACAACTGCTGCTTAATGGGCTGAATAATCTCTGCTACCGCTTGAATCTCAGCCTGATGGAAAAGATAATCCAAGGTCTCATGGACACTTCCTTCAATCGAATTTTCCACGGGAACAACTGAATAATCCACCTCTCTCCCTTCATAGGCCTTCATCACTTCTGTGATATTTTGGTAGGGCACCAAGTCTGCTTGGGGAAAGGCTTCTTGGGCAACATGGTGGGAAAAAGATCCCTTGGGTCCTAAAAAAGCTACTTTCATTGAATTTCCTCAATAATTTCTTGTGGCGTTTTTCCTACCACGTCAATTGTTTGTGTCGCGACTGCCTCATAGAGAGCCTGCCGTTGTTCAAAAATCTCCTGCAAGTCTGCCTTGCTCTTTGTCAGATACAAGGGGCGCTGATTTTCCTGATCTCCCTCAATCCGACGAAAGAGGGTCTCAAAGTCAGCCTTCAGATAAATATTTTGGGGATTTTGAGCCAATAAGTCACGGTTTTGAGGACTCGAGACGACACCGCCTCCCGTAGAAAGCACAACATCCTGCTGGATACACTCAGCCAAGACTTCAGCTTCAATTTTCCGAAAGGCTGGTTCACCATATTGAGCAAAATACTCTTGGATGGACATGCCGATTTTTTGGACAATCAGCTCATCCATATCCAGAAAATCTGCTGACAAGGCTCTCGCAATCGTTGATTTTCCCGCTCCCATGAAGCCAAGTAAAATCTTAGCCATTCACCAAGCCCTCCAAGTCTGAAAAGAAGCTTGGATAGCTGGTATTGATAGCCTCTGCCCGCACCAGCTCTACCTGACCATCCGAAACTAATAGAGCCGCAATCGCTGCCATCATTCCAATACGGTGGTCGCCGAATGTATTAATGGTTGCGCCATGAAGAGGCGTTTTTCCATTGATAATCATGCCATCAGCCGTAGGGGTAATAGCTGCTCCCATGCTATTTAAAGCATCTGCGACAACCTGAATCCGATCGGTTTCTTTGACTTTTAACTCCTCGGCATCTCGGATCACCGTTCTGCCCTCAGCTTGGGTGGCTAAAAGGGCAATAATCGGAAGCTCGTCTATCAAGCGCGGAATAATTCCTCCGCCAATCTCCGTTCCTTTCAGCTCAGAAGTCTCAACGGTAATCGTAGCGGATTTGGCCACCTCATCTATATTGGAAAGGGTCATCTTACCGCCCATTGCCTTGATAACATCAAGAATCCCCGTCCGGGTTTCATTGATTCCTACATTTTCAAGGACGATTTTAGAATGGGGCAGAATCAATCCTGCAACCAGCCAGAAGGCTGCACTGGAAATATCACTAGGCACTTTCACTTCTTGCCCAGTAAAGGTCTGACCACCCTGCACACGGATTTCTTTACCCTTAACATCAATCTGACCACCAAATTGGACAATCATATCCTCTGTATGGTTACGGGTAATTTCCTTTTCAATAATAACCGACTCACCTTGAGCCTGTAAAGCTGCAAAAATCAAGGCTGATTTGACTTGAGCGGAAGCTACTGGCAGCTGATAATGGATAGGCTTTAAATCTTTTCGGCCATGGATGTGAAGTGGCGGTAAATCTCGTTCTGTCTGCCCCCAAATATCCACACCCATTTGACTAAGAGGCAGGGTTACCCGATCCATCGGACGCTTGGACAAACTATCATCCCCAAACATCTCTGCTGCAAAATCCTGACCTGCCAAGACACCCGAAATTAAGCGGATAGAGGTTCCTGAATTGCCCATGTCAAGTTTATTATCCGGTGCCTTGAGTCCATCAAACCCAACACCGTGGATCTTGACAGTCTTTCCATCATCTTCAATCTTGACGCCTAAATCGCGAAAGACCTGCATCGTAGAAAGGACATCCTCACCTCTCAAAATATCGTGAACCACTGTAAGGCCCTTGGCCAAGCTCCCGAACATAATCGAACGGTGACTGATGGATTTGTCGCCCGGTACACGGATACGACCATTCAAACCTTTTGCCTTTGTTCTTAACTTCATAGATGCCCCTTTCAATTTGCTACTAACTTCTATTTTATCATAAAAATAGCAATTTTCTAAAAAATTCTTGTATTCATTCCGACTTCTTCCTTCTTTCCACTTTTCTACATGATAAAAGAGGCTGCGACAATCGTCTCTCAGCCTCCCTTTATTCCTATCAAAACCACGAGAATGCCAGACTCTTACTCTAGTTAATCTATGATTTAGCCATTATTTGTGTCCTAAATGCTTATCAATCTCATCCATAATCCGCCCCATCACATAGCTAATCTGCAGATTTCGACCAATCAGAATGGCCCAGAAAATAGCCATCAGATAGTCTTCAGACATGATTGATTTATTAAAAAAGTACGTTTCTAAGGCTGTAAAAGCCGCCATTACAATAAATTGTCGTCTATTCATTCTTCCATTATAGCATGAAAAATCATAAAAATCTAAATTCAATCATCCTGCACGGTGATTTTTTCCGCTAGAAAATCAAAGCCTTCCGGTATCAATCTTTCTTCCTGCTTTTCAGCTGCTTCTGCTTTATTGCTACGACTTCTAGCTGAAAATTCTGCCCGAATCTGAGTCCAGTCCTCTAGGGAAATAGCCAGAATATCTGGTGAAAAGCCAGCAACATTACTCAGCAGATTTCCAAACATGGTATTGAGATTTTCTCTTTTCATAGTCTGCTCAGCGTTGAAATGAGACTCAAAGGCCAAAATGGCATGGTTTTCATTGGCTGCGACTGGTTGCGAACCAATGAGCAGAGCCTTGTCCGCTCCTGCCAGACTCTCGATAATTTCACCCCAAGCATTTTGCAGCTTAGTCAAATTGCTGCGAGCCAATTCAGGATTTTCCACTGCCTCTTCCAAGATAGCATTGACCTTATTGCGGTCTACTCGATAAGTCTTCGCCTTCTGAGGTCGTGCCTCCGATTTCTTAGCTGCTGGAGCTGGCTGACTGCCGACATTGGCTAATTGTTGCTTAAGCTCTTGGATTTCCTGCTTGAGATTAGACAGTTCCTCTACCAAGTTGTCAGGAATCTGATCCGAGCTTGCTTTTTCCTCAGCCAGTCGAATGGTCATCATTTCTGTATAAATCTTGGGCTGCAGGCTATTCTTGATATCTGCCAAACTCTTAGTCGCCATATCTATCATGGCAAAGAGAGTCTCCTGCGGTGTCTTGAGATTTTCTAGAAAGAGCTCGCTAGCATGATGATTTTCCCCACCAGTTTTGACAATGATTAGATCACGCAGATATTGCAGGAGGTCCGTTACGAAACGGGCCATATTTTTGCCGCTATCAAAAATCAAATTGAGATTATCCAAGGCCGCAACTGCATCATGAGCAATCAAGGCAGCTACATAAGCATCCAAGGCTCCCAAGCTGATAGAGCCTGTGATTTCTTCAGCAATGTCAGTAGTCAAACGATTTTCCTGAGTTAAGCTAAGGGCCTGATCGAGGATAGACAAGGCATCTCGCATCCCGCCCTCAGCTCGACGAGCAATAATCTGCACACCTTCCTTCTCAAAGTCAATGCCTTCCTGCTCCAAAATCCACTCAATATGAGTAATAATGTCCTGCGTCTTGATAGACTTAAACTCAAAACGCTGAACGCGAGAAAGAATGGTTGCCGGAATCTTATGCAGCTCTGTCGTCGCTAGGATAAAAACCACATTTTCCGTCGGCTCTTCCAAGGTCTTGAGCAAGGCGTTAAAAGCTCCAGTCGAGAGCATGTGCACCTCGTCAATGATATAGACCTTGTGCTTGGCTAAGCTGGGCGCATAGGTGGATTTGTCCCGAATATCACGAATCTCATCTACCCCATTATTAGAAGCTGCGTCGATTTCGATGACATCTTCAAGGCTCCCCTCAGTGATAGCCTGACAGATATAGCAGTCATTGCAGGGCTCGCCGTCCTTTTGATTCGGACAGTTCATAGCCTTGGCAAAAATCTTGGCAACACTGGTCTTCCCTGTTCCACGTGGGCCAGAAAAGAGATAGGCATGACTGATTTTCCCTTGCTCCACAGCCTGACGCAGAGTGGTGGCCACTACTTGCTGCCCTACCAGCTGACCAAAGGTCTGACTGCGGTACTTTCGATATAAAGCTTGATACATTAGGCTTTTTCTCCAAACATTTCAAAATTCCAAGTCGTTTTTTCAAGCAAAATCTGAACGAACTTTTCCAGATATTCCTGATCTAGCTTATCATAATCACCTGTCAATGCTGAGTCCAAATCCAGCACACCAAGAAGGCGGCCGTCTTTTACCATGGGTACCACAATTTCGCTCTTAGCCCGGCTATCACAGGAGATATAGTTGGCATGCTGGGTAACGTCATCTACTATAATCGTCTGCTTTTTCTCAGCAGACTCCCCACAAACACCCTTGCCTAGCGCAATATGGACACAGGAAACACCACCCTGAAAAGGCCCCAGAATCAGCTCGTTCCCATCAAAAAGATAGAAACCAGTAAAAACCGAATTAAGCAGGGCTTGATTGAGAAGAGCGCTAGCATTGGAAAGATTAGCTAAAGCGTTAGTCTCACCCTCCAACAAGGCTTCTAGCTGAGCCAGTAATAGTTGATAATTTGAAATTTTTTCCCTTTTATTCATACTTTCTATTATATCAAAAAGCCCGTCCTACTGAAGAAAAAATCAAAACTTTTTAGCTCTTTTCTAGTTCGAACTTCAAGTTGGAAAACATTTTCTTATTCTGACCACCACAAAGGATAGTCCTAAGCTTCATCTTTCCTGCTCAAAAAATAAGAGGCTGAGATTATTCATCCCAGCCCCTGATACTATAGAAACACAAAACATGCTCAACTCATCTTTTTACAGCCATCCCATAAAGCGGATAAGGTACATATTTAGTCGCACCTGCCGTGAATAGTAGTAATTTCCACCATTGATATAAAGCTCGGGCCCGTAAAAAATGGAAAGTAGATTATAGTATGAATAGGTTTTTCCAGTCACATTGCCAAGACTCGGTGCAACCACTTCTTTTGAGTATTTTTTTGCAAGCTCGAGCGTATTCTCGCCGCCATTTTGCGCAACATAGTCGATATAAGCCTGACCAAAATTGTAGGCCTGAACTGCCGTCCAGACATCCACTTTTTTCTCACTGGCCAGCTCTAGATTGTCCGATAAAGTCTGAATACCTTGCCGGACACTTTCTTTATTGTCTGTAATCGAATTGATTTCGCCTGTTGCACTCTCACTAGACTGCATGAGGTCGTTGTTTCTTCCCTTGGTTTCTGTGTAGATCATGGCTAGGACTAGCTCTTCATTGGCCGCCGTGTCCTGCTCGTCCAGCACTTCTCTAACCAAGCTTTGATAGGTCATAACCTGTTTAACATCACGATGGACTTGATAGCCTTTTATCGCGATGGCAGCCAGAATGATGAGCAAAATCAATCTTCTGATAAATTTAAACATTATTTACTTTGTATATCCTCGATATTTTTGATGAGAATAGAATAAGTCCCGTTGTCGTTCTGGATAAATTCCACGGATTCAGCATCCTGATAGACATTATTGGGAACGATTAGCTCTATTCCATTAGAGAGGGATAATTTTTGATTTTCGAACTTCTTTTTCTGGCGACTGCTGTCAATCTCATCAAACTTGATTGGCTCTGGCACAGTTTCCTTAACTTGGTCAATAAAGGTGAGTCGGGCTGTCAGATTGCTGTCAAACAGCTCGTCTGCCAACTTTTCAGGAGACAATTCGTCGTTTTCCTCCAGATTTTTGAAAATGCTGGATTTGACCTTAGACTGGAACTGAAAGTCGTCTGTGTTAAAGCTTTCAGCAATCTTTTGAGCCGTTTTTTCCAGAGTTTTGATGGATTTTTTTGGTGAAATCTTGGGATTGACCTGCAAGAGATTATCCGAAAAATAGTTGAGGAAGGTACCATTGTACTTGATGCGCTTTTCAATCAGATGGTACTTGCGAGACTGGAGATTAATGACCAAAGCCTCGTCCGCACCTGTACCAAAACCAGGCAGATTGTTCTGCGTCAGCTTGATAGGATTGTCTACCTCGCCACCCAAGTGGGTCAGGGTTTCCCGCAGAGCAATCCGCAGAAAAGCAAAATGCTCCACGCCTTCCTTGTCAAACTGGACGAAAATCAGATCGTTGGTTTTCTGGTTTTCACTGACCGAAAACTCTTCCTGCCAAAGTTTGGCCACCGTCACGGATGTTTCCAATAAGTCGTCCGAAAGCTGAGCCAAAAAGACATTATCAGGTTCGAAAATGCCTGTTTTAGCCTCGTCTGAATAGACCCGCTCGATTTTCTTACGCAAGTATTCCTCAATCTTGGGAGTAATATTGAGAAACTTATCCGCCAGCAGCAGTTCAGTATCAGCTGGGCTGAATTGATGAATGATGGCCTTTTTTACGTAAATGTCCATCTTAGTTCAAACCTTCATAGAGCGGAAAAGCATCCGTCAGTTCACGAACTTCCGCTCGCACTTGGTTCAGCACCGCTTCGTTTTCAGCGTTTTCCAGAGCCTTGATAATGAGCTCGGCTACCTTGATACTTTCTGTGACACCAAAACCTCGAGCTGCAATAGCTGCTGTACCGATACGAATGCCGCTGGTCTTAAATGGTGACAAAGTCTCGTAAGGGATGGAGTTTTTATTGAGCGTAATGTTGACCTCATCCAAGAGATTTTGTGCTACTTTCCCATTTTCTACAACCTTAGTGACATCCACCAAGAAAAGGTGATTTTCAGTACCATCAGAAATCACGCGGAACTTGTCATGCTGACGGAAGACCTGCGCCATAGCTTGAGCATTATCCAAAATTTGCTGAGCATAAACCTTGAAAGCTGGATCCAGCACTTCTTTAAAGGCCACTGCTTTGGCTGCGATGACATGCTCTAACGGCCCACCCTGAATACCTGGGAAGATAGCTGAATTAATTTTCTTAGCCAAGTCTTCATCATTTGTCAAGATCAAGCCACCGCGAGGGCCGCGCAAGGTCTTGTGGGTCGTCGTGGTTGTGATATCTGCATAAGGCACAGGACTAGGATGGAGACCCGCAGCAACCAAACCAGCGATGTGAGCCATATCGACCATCAGCTTGGCACCGACTGCATCCGCAATTTCACGGAATTTTGAAAAGTCGATGATGTGAGAATAGGCTGAAGCACCTGCCACAATCAGCTTAGGCTGTACTTCCTTGGCTTGCTTGAGGATAGCATCAAAGTCCAGTAATTCTGTTTCTGGGTCAACACTATAGGATACAAAATTGTAGGTTTGGCCAGAGAAGCTTACTGGAGCACCGTGAGTCAAGTGACCACCAGCAGACAAATCCATGCCCATCACAGTGTCGCCCGGCTCAATCAAAGCCATATAAGCTGCGCAATTTGCCTGACTGCCTGAGTGAGGTTGCACATTGGCAAACTTAGCACCAAAAATTTCCTTAGCGCGCTCAATTGCCAAACTCTCCACTATATCCACTACGTCTGTTCCACCATAATAGCGACGACCTGGGTAGCCTTCAGCGTATTTATTGGTCAAAATAGAACCTTGAGCTGCCATAACAGCTTTAGAAACGACGTTTTCTGAAGCAATCAGCTCGATATTATGTTGCTGACGCTCTTCCTCATTGGCAATGGCATCCCAGAGTTCTTTGTCAAATGCTTTGTAGTCTTCTTGGTCAAAAATCATAAGGTGTCTCCTTTTTTTGAGAAAATAGGGCGCTAGGCTCCTAATAGTTAAAATGTTATATCATTTACTTGGGCGAGAATATCCTCGCGGGTAATGGCTCCTTGGCGTAGAATACGTGCCTTTTCTCCAGACAAGTCCAGAATGGTTGAATCCTGACCTGTCAAGGAAGTATCATCCTCTACTCCCGAGACTTGCTCTTGGAAATCCAGCATAATCTGCTGGAAATCAGTTCCACTGGCTTCTCCAGAAAGATTGGCGGATGGACCAATCAAGGGTCCGTACTTGCGAATCAAGTCCAGCGTAACTGGATGCTTAGGAATCCGAAAGCCCACAGTTTCCATACCAGAGTTAATCCAAGATGGCACACGGTCATTGGCCTGGAGGATAATAGTCAGTGGCCCAGGTAGGAAGGCTTGATAGAGTTTTCCCAGATAGCTGGGCTGGTTCTTAGAAAAACGGTAAACTTCTTCCAGGCTAGCCACATTGAGATTGAGAGCTTTGTCGCGCGGTCTTCGTTTTAATTCATAGACTTGCTCAACCGCCTCTTCATTCAAAGCCTGTGCAAAGAGGCCATAAACAGTTTCTGTCGGCAGGACAACTGCTCCGCCTGCTGCCAGAGTATTTTCTATCTTATCCATTGTCCATCGCCACCATTCTATCTTTGCCAAATTGATCCTTCAAGACTCGGATTCGTTTTTGCGGGAAAGATTTTTTGAATAACTCCGCAACGCCGTCTCCTTGCTTGTAGCCAATTTCCAGATAAATTTTTCCTTTTTCTGTCAGATAGTCTCCTGCCTGCTCGGCTATTTTCCGATAGACGGCATAGCCATCCTCCTCAGCAAAAAGGGCCATGTGAGGTTCTGAGGTCAGAACGTTAAGTCCAACTTCATTCTTATCCGCTTCTGAAATATAGGGCGGATTGGAAACGATGATGTCAAAGCTCCCACTGATTGCTTCAAAGCAATCGGATTGGACAAAAGTAGGATTGAGGCCGCAGGACTGAGCGTTTTCCGCCGCCAAGGCAAGAGCATCGTCCGAGAGATCAGAAGCAGTAATCTGCCAGTCTGGGCGACTCCTTGCCAGTGCCAGAGCGATGGCACCACTACCCGTTCCGATATCCAAGACAGACAAGGATTTTTCAGGATTCTCCGACAAAATCAGCTCCACTAGCTCCTCCGTCTCAGGCCTTGGAATCAAGACCCGCTCATCAACCTTGAGAGTCAAGCCGTGAAAATCACTACTACCGATAATATACTGGGCTGGCTTGTGAGCAAGTAGCCGCTCATGAATTGCTGTTAGCTGGTCACGATCTTCTTGGCTGACCTCTGTCTGAAGTTTGAGAACAAAGTCGGTAAAAGAGAGCTCATTGAGTGCCCGATAAACGAAAGACAGGCTTTCCGCTTCTTCTCCCGCTGCTACTAGCTCCTGCTCTAACTCAGCCAAATATTGAGCTAATGTCATTATTTATTCAGCTCTTCTAGTTTTTGCGTTTGGTCATAGAGTACCAAGGCATCTACAACTTCGTCCAATTTACCAGACAAGATGGTATCTAGCTTTTGCAGGGTCAAGCCGATACGGTGGTCTGTGACACGATTTTGCGGGAAGTTATAGGTACGGATCCGTTCTGAACGGTCACCAGTACCAATGGTAGACTTACGCTCAGCATCTTGTTCATCTTGTGCAATTTGTGCAAAGTGGTCAGCAACACGCGCACGGATGATCTTCATGGCCTTTTCACGGTTTTTCTGCTGAGTCCGTTCTTCCTGCATTTCAACCTTGATATTGGTTGGCAAGTGAACGATACGAACAGCAGTGGCAACCTTGTTGACGTTCTGTCCACCAGCACCAGATGCGTGGTAGATGTCCACACGAAGGTCTTTTGGATCAATATCGTATTCAACTTCTTCCACTTCAGGCATGACAAGGACAGTTGCTGTTGAGGTATGAACACGACCTTGGCTTTCTGTTACAGGAACCCGTTGCACACGATGGGCACCTGATTCATACTTGAGTTTAGAGTATACAGACTGACCAGAAACCATAGCCACTACTTCTTTGAAACCACCAACGCCATTCATAGAAGCTTCCATGACTTCAAAGCGCCAGCCTTGGGCTTCCGCATACTTCTGATACATCGTCAGCAAATCTCCAGCGAAAAGGGCTGCTTCATCACCACCAGCTGCTCCACGAATTTCAAGGATGATATTCTTATCGTCGTTTGGATCCTTTGGAAGGAGCAAGATTTTCATTTTCTCTTCGTATGCTTCTTTTTCAGCCTTGGCATCCTTGAGTTCTTGCTTGGCCATTTCTTCCAAGTCCGCATCTCCGCCTGATTCCTTAATCATTTCTTCAGCATCAACGATGTTTTGAAGGACTTGTTTGTACTCACGGTAGGCCGTCACCGTATCACGAGTAGAAGCTTCTTCTTTTGAAAGCTCCATGAAACGCTTGGTATCTGAGACCACATCTGGGTCACTGAGCAATTCTCCAAGCTCTTCATAACGGTCTTCCACTGCCTGTAACTGGTCATAAATATTCATCTTTGTAATCTATCTCCTTGATTTTCTAATTCATTCTATTTAATGGGGGGATTGAAATAATGCTTGCGGCAAACAGAAATATAGGTCTCATGGCCACCAATTTTGATCTGTTCGCCATCATAGACAGGTTTCCCATTATCCGTCCGCAAAACCATAGTTGCTTTTTTTGAACAATATTGGCAAATGGTTTTGATTTCGTCAATCTTATCAGCCAGGAGCAAGAGATGCTTGGAGCCTTCAAAGAGTTCATTGCGAAAATCATTTTTCAGACCAAAAGCCATGACTGGAACATCCAGCTCATCCACTACTCTAGCCAAATCATAGACATGGTGACGTTTCAAAAACTGAGCCTCATCAATCAAAACGCAGTAAGGCTTTTCAGGCAGACTTTGAATATAGCCAAAAATATCTGTCTGGTCCTCGATTGCCATCGCAGCTCGCTTCATGCCGATGCGGCTGGAAACAACGCCAAGGCCATCACGTGTATCGACAGCCGAGGTCATGATTACTACGCTTTTGCCCTGCTCTTCGTAGTTGTGGGCCACTTTCAAAATTTCAATGGTCTTGCCCGAATTCATTGTGCCATATTTATAATATAACTGAGCCATTTTATTCTTACATTCTCTCTAAGTATTGTCTTTCTAGGACTTTCAGCATTATCCATAAACTCTGCTGGAAAGACCGACCGTACTTCCTATTATTTTACCACAATTCACTATTCTTTAAAACCTAATTTGTGATAAAATAAGATTAGCAAAAGAAAAGGAGAAATCATATGCCATTTGTCAGAATTGATTTATTTGAAGGCCGCAGCTTAGAACAAAAGAAAGCTTTGGCTAAGGAAGTCACCGAAGCCGTTGTCAGAAATACTGGCGCACCTCAGTCTGCTGTCCATGTCATCATCAACGACATGCCAGAAGGAACTTACTTCCCTCAAGGTGAAATGCGAACAAAATAAAATCAAAAGGAGAGTGGGACAGAAATCGGTAATTCGTTAGAATTCGATTTCGTCGTCCCACCTCCGCACAGTTGAGTAGGGCTGTAAAAGCGGATGAAATCGGTGTAGTAGAGCCCACTCAACCACTGCGTCTTGCACGACAATCCAAAGACAATTGAGAGGCTAGGATTTTTGTCCCAGCCTCTTTTAATTTTATGATGAAAACGCTCAGCGTCACTTCTTTTGGATATAATTCAACCGCAGTTGGTAGAGGATTGCACTCACGACCAAACTCGCAATCAGTCCAATCCAATACCCATAAGGTCCCAAGTCCGTAGCCTGATCTAAAAACAAGCCCAGAGGCAAGGAAACGCCCCAGTAAGCCAGCAGACCCAAGTAAAATGGAGCTTTCGTATCCTTGTATCCTCGCAAAATTCCCTGCAAAGGAGCGGCAATTGTATCAGCCAATTGGAAAAAGAGGCTAAAAGTCAGAAAAATTGAGGTCAGACGTATAAAATCTGGATCAGAGCCATAAAGATTGGCAACCTTATCTCGGAAAATATAGAGAAAAATCAAGGTAAAGACCGCGAAACCAGATGCTACAATTCTACCCAAAGTGCAATACTTTTTCACATCGTCAAGTCTTTCAGCCCCCAGCTCATAAGAGATAATGATGGCCATAGCTGTGGAAATACTCATAGGAAAAGCATACATTAGGTTTGAAAAATTCATGGCAGCCTGATGGCTAGCAATAATCAAAGAAGAAAATTTTGACATCACTAGTCCGACGATTGAAAAGATGACAACTTCGGCAAAGACTGTCCCTCCTATTGGCAAACCTAAGCGAAAACCTTCAGCCAAACCAGTTTTGTTCAAGGGACGAATTTTCCAGAGTTGGTATTGGCGGACTTTAGGATGTTTGATGGCCAATAATAGTGATATGACTAATAAAACCCAATAAGCTAAAGAAGTGCCTAGTCCCGCACCAGCTCCGCCCATTTCGGGAAAGCCAAAAGCTCCATAAATCAATACATAATTAAAGCTAGCATTCAAAGGTAGGAGCAAGAGCATCAAATACATAGAAAGCCGAGTTAACCCCAAAGCATCCAAGAGAGAGCGAATAACGCTAAAGAGCAAGAAGGGAATAATACCGATGGACAAGTACCAAAGATAATGCTGGGCCACATCTTTTACTAAAGGGTCTAAGCCTAGACGCTGCAAAACCAAAGGGGCACCTAAAAATACCAGCGCAAATAAAATCAGAGATAGAGCCAAAGAAAGATAGATGAACTGATAAAAATCAGAGGCTATTTTTTCATCTTTCCCCTGTCCCAAATGATGACCAATGATCGGAACCAAGGCAGACACAATCCCCGTCAGAAAGGAGAAAAATGAACCCCATAGACTGGTTGCCATAGAGACGCCTGCCAGATGCAAGGTATCGTATTGACCCGTCATGGTCGTGTCAACAAAGGAAGCCGAGAAATTTGCCAGCTGATAAATCAAGATAGGAAGAAAAATTGAGACAAACAGGCTTAGGCGTTGTTTCAAATGATAAGTCTGATACATGTTGAAGTCCTTTTTTTAATCTTCTTTAACTATACTACAAGCCAACTGAATAGTCAAAATAGGCTAGGACAAAAGTCCTAGCCTCTCAATTGTCTTTGGATTGTCGCGCAAGACGCAGTGGTTGAGTGGGCTCTACTACGCTGATTTCATCAGCTTTTACAGCCCTACTCAACTGTGCGGAGGTGGGACGACGAAATCGAATTTTAACGAATTACCGATTTCTGTCCCACTCTCTTTCTTATTTATTTTTGTGATTTAAGATCGCGTTTAGGACAATGGCAATCAGACTGGCCATGACAATTCCATTTGAGAAGAACATCTGAAGGCTGGTCGGTAGGCTGTTGAAAAGACTGCTACCATTGAGTCCGACACCTGCTGAGATAGAAATTGCTGCAATGAGGAAATTATGCTCACTGTGCTCAAAGTCAACACGCGCTAAGATTTGCATCCCCTGAACGGACACAAAACCAAACATAACCAGCATGGCACCACCAAGAACTGGACTTGGGATAATCTGTGCCAAGGCTCCGAATTTTGGCAAAAGACCGAGGAGAATCAGGAAACCAGCCGCATAGTAAATCGGCAACCGCGTCTTGATACCAGATAATTTGACCAAGCCAACATTTTGTGAAAATCCTGTGTAAGGGAAAGTATTGAAGACACCACCCAACAGGACCGCAAGTCCTTCTGCTCGATAACCATTTCGCAGGCGGGTGCTGTCAATTTTATCTTTGGTAATGTCAGAAAGTGCCAAGTACACCCCTGTTGACTCTACTAAGGAAACCGTTGCAATGATACACATCATTACGATAGAAGAAAATTCAAACTTCGGTGCTCCGAAATAGAAAGGGGTTGGCACATGAACCAGTGGAGCCTGTGCGACCGGCGTCAAATCCACCAAGCCCATGGCTCCAGCAATGCCCGTACCGACAATCAATCCAATCAAAATAGAGATGGATTTGATAAAACCTTTGGTAAAAATGTTAATCAAAAGAATAATCAGCACCGTCACAGCTGCTAGAATCAGACTTTGGGCGGTCGGCTTGTCTACATTATTTCCCATATTACCAATGGCCACTGGAATCAAGGTCAACCCAATGGTCGTAATGACCGAACCCGTCACAACTGATGGAAACAGGTTAGCGATTTTTGAGAAAATCCCAGCGATCAGAACAACATAAATCCCTGATACAATCAAGGCACCAAACATGGCGCCACTACCGTGACTCTGCCCAATGATAATCAAGGGAGCAACGGACTGGAAGGCTACGCCCAACACGACTGGCAGACCGATACCAAAATATTTATTTAATTGAAGCTGCAAAAGAGTTGCAACACCACACATAAAAATATCAGTCGAAATCAGATAAGTCAGCTGCTCAGCCGAATATCCCAAAGCCCCAGCAATCATAATCGGCACCAGAATGGATCCGGAATACATAGCCAACAAATGCTGCAAACCTAAAATGGCTGCCTGTGAATGTTTTTCTTCATTATAGTTCATATTATAGATCTGCCTCTCTAAATACAACTTTTCCATTTTCAAATCGGTCAATTCGAGCCAAAGAAAGAACTGTTTGGCCTTGAGCTTCTAGCAAGCTTCTACCATCTTGGAAAGATTTCTCAATCACGATTCCAACGGCTACCACCTCAGCACCTGCTTCTTCAATAATTTTAATCAAGCCCTTAGCTGCCTGACCATTTGCCAAGAAATCATCAACGACCAGGACCTTGTCACTTGACTCCAAAAACTTACTAGCGATGGAGACCGTCGAAGTAACCTGCTTGGTAAATGAATACACTTCCGCCGTTAAAATCCCTTCAGTCATGGTGATGTTCTTAGACTTTTTAGCAAAAATCATTGGAACACCCAAGGCTTCCGCCGTGTAGACAGCTGGTACAATCCCTGAAGCCTCAATCGTCACAACTTTTGTAATGCCTGCATCCCTGAAATGCTCAGCAAAAACCTGCCCGATTTCTTTCATAAGCGAAAAATCGACCTGATGAGTCAGGAAAGAGTCAACTTTGAGAATATTTTCTCCTAAAACGTTGCCATCCCTCAAAATTCTTTCTTCTAATGTTTTCATGTATCTCCTCTTAACATATCTTTCTTCAACGATTAAAGGACCTGCCACGATAAGCAAGTCCTTTCTTTTAATGACAAATAGCCTGATACTAAAAGTACCAGAAAGTCATTAGACTCACTTATTGTTAGATGTTTGGCATCTTGTAGAGACCTTGCCCCAATCATTAGCAAGATAAATAAGTTATTCTATTTCATTAATGAGCATCGCCATTCCAAATGGAATTTTTGACGATGACATAGTCCACGCGAGTCAGGCTATGCAAGTCACGACCACCAGCATAGGAAATCGAGCTCTGCAAATCCTGCTCCATTTCAGTTAATGTGTCTTGCAAGTGGCCCTTAGCCGGCAGCAAAATCTTCTTACCTTCGACATTTTTATAAGCACCTTTTTGATACTCGGATGCAGAACCATAGTATTCTTTAAACTTATCACCGTCTACCTCGATGGTTTCACCTGGGCTTTCAATATGGCCAGCAAAGAGCGAACCAATCATGACCATGCTGGCTCCGAAGCGGATCGATTTGGCAATATCACCATGCGTTCGAATCCCTCCGTCCGCAATAATAGGCTTGCGGGCAACCTTTGAACACCAACGAAGAGCAGACAATTGCCAGCCGCCTGTACCAAATCCAGTCTTGACTTTGGTAATGCAAACCTTACCTGGGCCAATGCCGACTTTAGTCGCATCTGCACCAGCATTTTCCAACTCCCGCACAGCTTCTGGAGTTCCGACATTTCCAGCAATGACAAAGGTCTCTGGTAATTCTTTCTTGATGTGCTGAATCATTTGAATCACGCTGTCTGAGTGCCCATGCGCAATATCAATGGTAATGTATTCAGGCGCATCATCTTTGAGGCTGCTAACGAAGTCATACTCATAGTCTTTCACACCGACGGAGATCGATGCAATCAGGCCTTGCTCATGCATTCGTTTAACGAATGGTTTGCGATCTTCCTCATCGAAACGGTGCATAATGTAGAAATAGCCTCCTCGAGCAAGCTCTTCAGCGACAGATTCGTCAATAATCGTCTGCATATTGGACGGAACGACCGGCATCCGAAACCTATGTTTACCAAAGTTCACACTGGTGTCAGCCTCTGAGCGACTTTTCACAATACATTTCGCTGGAATTAGTTGAATATCTTCATAGTCAAAAACCTGAAAATCATTGAGCATGGAAAACTCCTTATCAATACTTAAAAATGACCTACCTATGCTCTTCAGCATCGCTACATCTATCCAGACGTTTCCAAAGAAAGTATATCATAAGGTACAGATTTTGTAAAATATTTCAAATATATTATTCATAATGTTCGGAAATTAAGAAAAACACGGTCGCCCGTGTTTTAATCTTTCTTATCTTTTTCTGAGTTGGAGTCTTCTGCTCCTCCGTCAACTGCCTTTTTAAACTCTGAAAACATTTTTCCAATAGACTGCCCTAGCTCTGGCAGACGTTTTGGTCCAAAAATCAGTAAGGCACCTAGGACGATAACGATAAGCCCTGGTAGTCCAATGTCTTTTAAAATTCCCATTACGATGTTCTCCTTTTCTCAATCATTTTACTCAGTAGGATACTAACTTCATACAGCAAAATCAGTGGCACTGTCATTGACAAGTCACTGATAAAATCAGCTGGCGTCAAGACAACTGCTAATACCAATAAAACGAAATAGGCATAGCGTCTATATTTTATCAAAAATTGCGGTTTGAGCAAACCGATTGATGTCAGAAAGGCCACAATGATAGGCAATTCAAACAAACAAGCAATCGGAATGGTCGTGTGAAATAGAAAGGACAGATAGTTCTGCGCTGTCATCTGGACAGCAAATAAACCATCACCTAAAGAGAGCAAAACTTGCAAAATAGCAGGGCTGATAAAGTAAAAACCAAAGGCCAAGCCCAAGATAAAGCTGAAAAATGTAGCTGGTATGTAAGCAAAAATCGCCTTTGCCTCACTATTTCTCAGAGCAGGTCGGATAAATTCCCAAATCTGATAGACCATAAAAGGCAGGGTCAGTGAGAAAGCCACAAGACTAGCCAAGCTAATATAAATCCAAAGGATGTCGTCTGGCCCCAATACAATCAGCTTCTGCTCAAAGGAAGCGGTCAACCATTTGTAAATATCGGCTGCAAAAAGCAGACTGACCAGAAAAATCAAACCGAACCAGATTAAGACAGCTATGAAACGCCATCTAAATTCCGTTAAATGCTCAACAATCGTCTGTTCCTTATTAGGCATCTGCTCGCTCCTTTTGCCGATTTCTAAAGGTCACATAAAGGACAACGACAAGAAAAATGGCTTGACTTAGAACTACTTCTAAACTCGGATAAATTCCCAACCAATCAATGGTTGGAAGATGAGACAGCAAGTGACTAGGAAAAATAGCTGTTAATTGCAGGGCATGAATGCTGACACCTAACATCTTAAAAGCCAAGGCATAAATCAGCCAGGTCAGACCAAAGAAAATCCGATGAGGCCGAATGAAACTGCTGGCCTTGGTCATTAGAATTGCGAGCAAAACTAAAACCAAAATAGCAAGTCCCAGTCCTAAAAAGAAATCTAGAGCAGTAATGCGCGGTAAAATTCCTGCGTAGAACAAGATGGTCTCCGCTCCCTCACGGAAAACAGCGAGAAAGCTCAGGGCAAACATGGAAATAAAACTACCACTAGCCGTCACTGCCTGCATTTGACTTTCCATGAAGTCATTCCATTTCTTAACAGAGGACTTACTGTGGAGCCAAATGCCGACCAAAATCATCATGACAACCGCAAAAATCCCCACTGCTCCCTCAATAATTTCACGATTGGAGCCAGAGGCAACGGCTGGAAAAAGAGTTTGCAGCAAAATAGCAATGGCCGCACTGGCTAGTACGCCCAAGCCAGCACCAGTATAGACCCATTTGAGGCCTTTTTTCATCTTGGAGGCCTTGAGCGTCGTAACAAGTGCCATCACAATCAAAAGAGCCTCAACGCCCTCACGCAGCAAAATCAGCATGGCATCAAAGAAAGTATAAGACCCGCTGGTGTCAATCTGTTCTAGCTCACTGATTAAGGACTCGAGCTGGTCTTGATACTCCTTATCCTTACCCTTCACCATGATGACAGGCGACTGGCTTTCTACTTTGGTATAGAGGGAGGGATTTTTAGTGCTGACATCTCCTTCAACGCTTGGCCAAATCGTGATAAATTTCTTCATCACAGCCTTGCCCTGCTTCTCGTCTCCTTTTTGGAAAGCAAGCAGAGCTTTTTTTAGCAGGCCAATACCATCTGCCAGTGTAAGATTTTCACTGCTAGCAGACGCTTCCTCTCCCTTGACAAAGCTATCAATCGCTGCCGTCAGGTCATCATAGGAAGTTTGAATAGCTTCAAAATCCGTTGGCTCTGTCTCGATGGCACTCCGTAAAAATGAAATGGCCGTCTCCACCTTGCCATAATGAGCCGTGCTATGATCCCGCACCACTCCTTCATTGGCGGTCCAAGTCGAATTCATTTTTTTATAGGCTTCACGAATCTTTTCAAGATCCTTGCTCTTAATCGCTGTCTGAAGAGCTTGAAATTTTGATTCTAATTTATTAACCAGATTGTTTTTTTCCGCCTCAAGATCAACAGGATTCTGCTCCTTTTCAAAAGCCAAAAGAGCAGCTGAAACCTTGGTCAGCTTATCCTCTGTCACATCGCCTGAGATAGTCAATGCCTTGCTGACTTCTTTCCCTGCAGCTGAGTCATGGTTGCTTAAAGCCGCAAATTCAGTCTGGATTTCTTTCAGCAACTCTTTGGCACTGGCTTGATCACCCTTTTGAACAGCGGTACTGGCATCCGTAATCTTGATAAAGAGACTACTATAAGAATCCTCAGCCGATACAGGCTGAGCTAGGAGTACGAGCGCCAAAAGTAAAAACAGGATCTTATTCAAATAATTTCTGACCAAGATATTCTCCTTCTTTGACACCACCGAAGCAAGCAAACAAGCCACTTCCCACATGGGTGACATACTCATTCATCTTATCCTGTGCTCCAAGATTGGTCTGGACTTTGATAAAACTGTCGGGATCCTTTTGGAAAGAGATAAAAAGGAGGCCTGTATCAAATTGACCGGTTGTTTCATCAATCCCATCCGAATAAGAATAGGAACGACGATAGAGAGGCTTGTCGACCTCTTTTGCTAGTCGCACATGTGCATCAACTGGAAGCAAGTCCAAGTCTACCTCGTCAAATTCATTCTTCTTACCAAAGGGCGCCCCGCTCTCCTTATAACGACCAAAGGTATTTTCTTGCTCTTGCAAATTGGTCCGATCCCAAGTCTCAAGGAACATCTGGATTCGGCGGACAGCCATATAAGAGCCCCCCTTCATCCAGTCCTTGCTGTCACACCAAACCACCCTGTCAAAATCTTTCTCCTTGGTGACATTGGCCGTGCCATCTTTAAAACCAAATAGATTGCGAGGAGTAGACATACGATCGCCTATAGCAGCAAAACCAGCCTGACTCCATTTCATGGTGACAGTATTTCGCGCTTTACGAACCAGATTGCGAACAGCATGAAAAGCCACCTGCTCATCATCCGCACAAGCTTGAATAACAATGTCCCCGCCAGTATATTTCTCTTTTAGTTGTTCCTTAGGGAAAGGAGGCAGTTCGCGAAATTCCTTGGGCTTTTTATTCTCCAAGCCCATTTTTTTCAGGAAAGAGGCGGAGACGCCAAAGGTCAAGGTCAGTCGGTAAGGGTTGAGTCCGACCGTTTCTCCAGTATCCGTAGGTGGCAAGAGGGCATTAGAACCATCTTTTTTAACTAGCTCCCCATTGACCAACTTTTCACTGTAAGCGGTCCAGTCCTTGAACATCTGGATAATGGTCTCTTTATCCGTCGTATGCAAGTCCAGAATGACAAAATAGATATTCTTTTGCATGGCTGTTGTAATGCCAGCTTGGTGCTCACCGTAAAAACTGATTTCTTCATCACCGTCAGCCAATTTTTTGTCTTCTTTCGCTTGATTAGCGAAAAAAGCAGATGCACTGGAGACACCAAGTGCTAAGCCTGCGCCTCCAATCCCTGCTTTTTTAAGAAATTCCCGACGATCCATTTTTTTATTAAACCATTTTTCGTCCTTGGTCATCTTCTTACTTCCCATCTAGGATGATACCCATTTGAGAGAGAGGCTCGCCCAGTTTTGTGACAGCTTCTCCTAGCTCTTTAGTATCTTCCTTGCTCAATTCGGTATACAGTTTATAATTCTTAGAATCAGTCATGTGCTTGTCTAGCAAACTATTAACATTCTTGAACTCAGTTTCTATACTTTTTACCAGTTTTTCATCTTTCTTCTCAATCAAAGGTTTAAAGAGTTCGAAAATCTTTTCTGCCCCTTGGATATTGGCACGGAAGTCATACAAATCCGTATGTGAAAAGATTTCTTCCTCACCAGTAATCTTGCTGGTCGCCACTTCGTTAAGGAGGTCAACTGCACCAGTCAGCATGATGTCTGGTGTGACCTCAACAGTCGCGATTTTAGCCTTTAATTCTTTGATGTCATTGACCAACTGGTCTGCATATTTCTCTGTACCAGTCGTTGTATTATTTTCCCACAGAATTTTTTCAATCCGGTGGAAGCCTGACCAGCCTTCTTCAGTCTTGTTTTCATCCACATAGTCAGCTAAGCGGAAGTCAATTTTCACATCAGACTCTCCGAAGCTTTCGGCAATCGGCTCTGAACGCTCGTAGCTCATGCGAATTAGCGGATACATTTTCTTGGCTTCATCAAGCTTGCCTTCTTTGAGCGTATCTCTGAATTTCTCCGTATCCGTCAATAATTGATCAATTTCTTTCTGTACAAAGGCTTTATACTCTGCTGTTGCCTTATCCAAAGCTTTCTGGTCAGAAGCCGAAAGACTCGTTTTAGCTTCCGAACTGCTGGCACTTGTATTCGATTTTTGATTAGCAGCACAGCCAGTCAGTAAAATAGCTGTTGACAATAAGACAATTCCAAGTTTTTTCATCTTGACTCCTTTATTTTCCCTAAAAGGGGCGAATTCATATAAATTATAACAATTTATTTCTCATATTTCAATAAATTGTCAGATAATTATAATGAAACTTTCCTTTCTGAGTAAAAAATGAGCATTTCAAAGCAAGATATCCTTAATTATGCCAATTTCTGACTTCTTGACGACTACATAAATCGTATCTCCTAGGTAGAGACGACTGGCTCCGTTCACCGTCTGAGTCTTGCCCTTATGGATATTCATCGTGATTAAAACGCCATGCGGTAGCTCCAATTCATGCACCTGCCGACCTGCGATCTTTTCTGAAACAGGAATTTCAATCAAGGTTGTCTCTCCGTTATCTTCAATCCGATCTGGCAGCATTTTTTCAAGCATGGCTTCATAGACAGGCGCTCCCTTTAGCAGATCCATAGCAATATAGGCCATCAGAGTGACCAATCCCAGCGGCATGAGATTACGAATATCTCCCACCATCTCTGTCACGAGAATCATAGCTGTTAGCGGAGCTTTGGATATAGCACCAAAATACCCACTCATTCCCAAGATGATAAAGATTGGAAATTGTTCCTGCGTGATGAACCCGGCTTCTACACAAAGGGCTCCAATTGCTGCACCTAGTAAAGAACCCAAAGCCAGAATGGGCAGAAAAATACCACCAGGAAGTCCGCTGCCATAACTAATCATGCTCCATACAAAACGGAGTAAGAAAAAGAGAAGCAAGGTTCCAACTGTGTAATGAGCACTCGTCAAAGACAAAATCAGCTGATTCCCACCGCCCAGCAAATGAGGCAGCAAATAGCCAATCGGAACGATTAAGACAAATGAAAAAATCGGATAATAGTTTTTCGGTAGCCTAAATATTTTTCCCAGAGCTTCATAGACCAAATGAATATTAAGGACTGCTTTTTCATAGAGAAAACCAGCCAAGCCCAGAAACAAGCCCATTAAAATATAAATCCAGTACTGATTCAGCCCCATGAAAGGAATATTATCCGGCATATCCAAAACAGGAGTCAGGCCAAATATAGACAGCGAAATAAAATTCGCCACCAAACTTGCGGCCAAGGTTGAAACCCAAAAGAAGCGGGAAAAATGATGGTACACTTCCTCAACAACAAAAAGCAAACCTGCAATTGGCGCATTAAAAGCCGCAGCCAAGCCCGCAGCTGCACCACTAGCAATCAAGGTCCGTTCCTCTACCGGACTCAAGTTCAGCCACTTAGATATGCCTTTGCCACTCATCGCTCCTAGCTGAATGCTCGGTCCCTCACGTCCCAGCATCAAGCCACTGGAAATTGCTAATATACCGACTAAGAATTTTTTCCAGAGAATGCTCCACCAAGAAAGTGACATCAAGCCTTTCAACTCGGCCTCAACTTGTGGAATCCCTGAACCCTTTATATCCTTTTCTGTAGCTACCAATCTAGCATTTATAAAAACAATAAAAGCATAGAAGAAAAGCAAGGCTACTAGCCAAATCCACTCGCTCCTGCCCCTCACATAAGTCGCTTGCACCAAGTGAAAACTTTTCTCAATCAATAAACGAAATGCTCCCACTACTAGTCCAGCAAAAATGCCTACCAGAATCCCCCTGAACACTTGAGAAATAATAGAGCTGGATATAAAATTAAATTCTTTTTTCGTATCAGAAATTTGTTCTTTTTGTTTGATCATCATTTCTCTCCCAAAGACCTTATAGCAACATTTTAGCACAACATGTGGGCAAGAAACAAGGCAATAGTGATGAAGGTTTTGGTTTCACCTATAAAACTTTTAACATCAACTCCCTCAGAGTTAAAAGAATGCAAAAATGCAGTTTGGACATCAAAAAACGACCTTGAAGGTCGTTTCGTGTTTAGATTGACAAATCTTCTCGATCAATCTTGTGTGCTGTTCGATAAGCTTGGTAGAAAATGAAAACAGCCACAGCAGTCATGATGGGAACGATAACTGGGATATCCGTTTCAATAGAAGTCAATGGAGAGTTCCAGAAGAAGTGGAGAACAAAAGCTGATAAGAAGTAAAATAGACCAGCCTTAAAATAGTTTTTTTGAATCTTAGCAAATCGGAACATCAGAGCTAATCCGATAGTGGTCAAAGCAGTGTAGAGCCAGTGAGAAGCTACCCCACCAGTGATACGGCCTAAAATACCAGAGATAGTAAAGGAAAATCCTTCAGGAAGGTCGGAAAGGATGTAAGAAAAGTCCTCACTAATCTGAAAACCTATGCCAGCTGTAATTCCCAATAGTAAAAAGCCTTTAAGTTTTTTGACTGGCACTAGATAGACAGCGAAAGCAACTGCCAAAAGCTTAAGCGGCTCTTCAACCAGCGGAGCTGCGAGGGCATTCTCCAGATAACTAATCACTGTATTTGGAAAACTCGTGCTGACCCACTCGTGGATATAAGTATTGGCTAAGCCAGACGTCCATCCAGAAATGAATAGCCCACCTAGCAGAGCAAGCCCAAGGCTAAATGCAGGTGTCTGCCATTTTTTACCCAAGCTGCGGATCAAAAGCAGAGCTGGGATGATATAGAGCAGGGCTAAAAGGGCTGACAGTCCGACAATCCCATAACTAGTACCTGACATACTGCCAGTAGTATAAGCTTGCGTCTCGTATTCCAAGCCAATTGCGCTCAGAAGGAGAAAAGTGAAAAGAACAATGTTTTTCTTCATATAACAACTTTCTAAAATTTTATTTTCATCTTAGTATAACAAAAAAATCTAAAATAGAACTAATTTTAAAACTCATTAGAATGATTATTAATTATTGTACTAGTGGATAGACTTATAATATATATGCCTTGTTCTGTATTGTATTGACAATTCAACTTGATAAAACAAGCGACAAAAAAGTCCCTCATCGGGACTTTTGATAGATTATTTTTCAGCTGTTAGTGCAGCCATAGTGATGTAATTGTATGGTTTATTGAAGTGTGGCAAAAAGAAGAGATCTGTCAAGGCCAATTTATCAATTGTCACATGCTCTTGGATGGCAAGTGAGAACATGTGGATTCCCATGCTAATTGCAGAGTCACGAGACACCATCTGCGCACCAAGGATTTCGCGACTGTCTTTGTCAAAAACAATCTTAATCGCAACTTCGTGGTTATCATGCTTCATAAATTCTGGTTTTTGAAGATCGTTAAAGCCTGTTTCAGTTGCATTGTAACCTGCTGCTTTTGCTTTTTCAAGAGTCAAACCAGTTGAAACCATGTGAAGACCATAGATTGAAATACCGTTTGATCCTTGCACACCGATTCCTTCCAATTCATGTCCACAAGCATTGTAAGCACCAACGATACCAGTACGTACAGCGTTAGATGCAAGAGCGATATAGCTAGTGTCTTTACGAGCATTGTCATAAACAGTCGCACAGTCACCAACAGCGTAGACACCTGGGATAGATGTTTCTTGTTTCTTATCTACAAGGAAGGCACCGTTACGGAAGAGTTCAATCTTACCATCAGCAAGAGCTGTGTTTGGACGGAAACCAACAGCAAGAACTACCATATCCACATCAAATGTTTCTTTGTCTGTTACCAAGCGTTCCACTTTACCATCACCTTGGATTGCTTTAACTGTTTGACCAAGTGCCAAGCGGATGTTGTGGTCTTCCAAGTTTTTCGCCATCATTTGGGTAAAGTCTTTGTCATAGTAGCCGTTCAAAACAGTGTCTACGATATCCACAAGCACCACTTCTTTTCCAAGACGCTCGAAGGCTTCGGCAAGTTCTACACCGATGTAACCACCACCAACAACAGCAATGCGCTCAAGGTGTTTGCTCTTGTCAGCAAGTTTTTCGATGACTTCTTCTGCATTTTGGTACAACTTAACAAATTGTACATTTTCAAGAGTCGCTTTGAATTCGCGGTTGCCCTTAACGATTTCTACACCTTCGATTGGAGGCAAGATTGGAGTTGAACCAGTTGCAAAGATTAATTTGTCATAAGACTCTTTGTGCTCTTTACCTTCAACTTCAGCAGTCACAACTTTGTTATCGTAGTCAATTGAAAGAACTGGTGAGTTCATGTAAATTTTAGCACCTTTTGCTTCCAATTTTTCTTTATCAGAGTAGAAGAGACCTTCTGGGCCATCAATTTGTTTCCCGATCCAAAGCGCCATTCCACAACCAAGGAATGAAATATTTGAGTTTTGGTCAAATACTACGATTTCGTTCTCATGACCAAAGTTATCCAACATCGTATTAATACAAGCTGTACCAGCGTGGTTAGCACCAACTACAATAATTTTACTCATAGAATAATCCACCTTTAAATTTAATTTACCAAACTAGTATACCATGTATCTGTTAGCGTTTACAAGATATATGCTCAGAATTTTTTTAAATTTGGCAAATAACTTTTATTTTAAACAAAAAATTTCAATCTTTCTGAAAATATTATATATTTACAATTGTGAAAACGGTATCTTTCTGTTATACTAATAGAGAAGATTAAGAAATTTAATAGGGAAGGTTGTGATAAAAGTGGATCTTATTTCTAGATCCATCCATTTAATGGGATCGACTATCACTATTTCGATTCTCCATGAAAAGGCCGACAGTCTTTTAGACCAGGTATTTTCTCTCCTAAGATTGTATGAAAAGCGCTTTAGTGCAAATGATGACAGCTCTGAGCTCATGCAAATCAATCACGCTGCTGGTAAACATCCCGTTTGTGTCCATCCTGATTTGTTTGAGTTGATTGAGTTGGGAAAAAAACATAGTCTCGCTCCGGACAGTCATCTCAATATTACCTTGGGACCTTTGATTCAAACTTGGCGAATTGGCTTTGCAGATGCAAAAGTTCCCAGTCCAAAAGAAATCAAGCAAGCGCTGTCACTCACTGATCCTGAGTATATCGAGTTAGATGCAATTGCCTCCAGTGTTTTTCTGACAATGGAAGGCATGAAAATCGACTTAGGCGCCCTTGCCAAAGGTTATATTGCGGATAAAATCGCTGCTTTTTTAAGAGGACAAGGTGTCACCTCCGCCCTCATCAATCTTGGTGGCAATATCTTAACCATCGGTCTAAATGAAAAGAATAATCGTTGCTGGCGGATTGGCATTCAAAATCCAATCTTGCCACGTGGAAACAACCTAGCTCTTCTGTCCGTTCAAAATCAGTCTGTCGTAACTTCAGGAATATATGAAAGAAAACTGCAGGTAGATGGCAGGGTTTATCATCATATTTTTGACCGTACCACAGGCTACCCAATCGACAATCAACTAGCTAGTCTCACGATTGTTTCATCAAAGTCCGTCGATGGTGAAATATGGACGACCCGTTTATTCGGGGAAAGCCCTACTTCCATCTTAGAGAAAGTCGAACAAGAAAATGGAATCGAAGCCTTCGTTATTACAGAAAATCATCAAATTTTTTATTCATCTGGTCTCAGCCCAGAAATCTTATCCTAAATCCAGAAAGGAACCTACTATGTTAAAATTTATCGGTCTAGTTGGTACAAACTCAAAGAAATCAACCAACCGCCAACTCCTTCAGTACATGCAAAAGCATTTCGCTGATAAAGCAGAAATCGAGTTAATTGAAATCAAAGATATTCCTATTTTCAACAAACCGTCTGATATGCAAGTTCCAGAGATCGTTAAAGAAATCGCTGCGAAAATCGAAGCTGCTGATGGTGTTATCATCGGAACGCCTGAATATGACCACTCTATTCCCGCTGTTCTTATGAGTGCCTTGGCTTGGTTGTCTTACGGTATCTATCCACTACTTGGTAAACCAGTGATGATTACAGGAGCCTCTTATGGAACTCTGGGTTCATCTCGTGCCCAACTACAACTCCGTCAAATTTTGGATTCGCCAGAACTCAAAGCTTCTGTTATGCCAGGTTCTGAATTCCTACTTTCTCACTCACTTCAAGCCTTTGATAAAAATGGAGACTTGATTGACCTCGAAACCATTCAAAAATTAGACGCTCTTTTTGATGACTTCCGTTTGTTTGTTAAAATTACAGAAAAGTTATCAAGTGCCCAAGCACTTCTTCATCAAGAAGCTGAAAACTTTGACTGGGAAAAATTGTAAGAACTAGAAGGGAAAGAATCACATGAAATTTGTTGGACTTGTCGGCTCAAATGCAGACCAATCATACAACCGTAAATTACTAGAATTCATCAGAAAACAATTTAAACTGAAATTTGAATTAGAAGTCTTGGAAATTGATGAAGTTCCACTCTTTAATCAAGATGAGAAATGGGACGAATCCTTCCAGCTGCGCCTTTTGTACAACCGCATCACGCGCGCTGATGGTGTCATCATTGCCACTCCTGAGCACAACCACACCATTACAGCAGCTCTCAAGAGCGTCCTTGAATGGCTTTCTTATGAAGTTCACCCATTTGAAAGCAAGCCTATCATGATTGTAGGAGCTTCCTACTACGACCAAGGAACGTCTCGTGCCCAAGTACATTTGCGTAAGATCTTGGATGCTCCAGGTGTCAATGCTTATACTTTACCAGGAAATGAATTCCTTCTTGGTAAAGCGAAAGAAGCTTTTGATAATAAAGGCAACATCACAAACGAAGGAACTGTTAAATTCCTTGAATCTTGCTTAGATAACTTTGTTAAATATGTTGAGGTAGTCTCAAAATTGAAAAAACCTAAACCAATTGCTCCTGAAGACTTAGATGTCACGAACCCAATCGCAACAACCATCACAGAAGTTGACCCTGACGATCCAGAATGGGTAGAAAAAGCTGCAAAAGCTGTTGGTGCTGTTTCTGGCGATACCTATGTCAAGCTTGACCATGGTATCCTGACTGTTAACCAAATCGACATGTTCTTAAAGGCTATGCCGTTTGAATTGACTTATGCAGATGATAACAACCAGTTCCTTTACTATAACAACGTTCATCAAGATCCAGACACTATGTTTGCCAAACGTGTCCCATCTCAATCAGGTGGCCGTCTCTCAACTCTACACAACTCTCTTCCTGCTGCCCGCATGAAGAACGTGGAATGGGTAGTTGGCGTTCTTCGTAACGGTGATCAGGAATACGTTCGTACAATCGTGCCTGGCTCACCAGCAGGTGTTATCAATACCCACAACTACCAAGCAATGTACTATCCTGACGGATCTTACGCTGGTATCAACGAAATCGTCTTCAACTTCCAGCCTTGGCTAGATTGGTATCTAAAAACAACTGGTCAACGCTTGGTTGGAGGAAGTGGTCCCTTTGCTCCTGCAGCTGCAGCCGCCGATGCCACTTCTGGTGCTTCAGATACTGGCGGTGGTCACGGCGGTGGAGATGCCGATGCAACATCTGGCGCTAGTGCTTAATCAGAACAAGATAAAAAGAATGGAAAATTATACTGACCCCAAAAAGTTGGACAAATAATCATTGAAAGGATTTAGTTCTGTATTATACAGGGCTAAGTCCTTTTAGTTTGACTGTAATTTGTTTATTGTTGTAGTAAGCATGTAGTCTATAATAGCTTCCTCAAGGTCTTTTAAAGAACCCAATTTGTAAAATTAAGCTAGACAGAAAAAGCCATCTATGTTAGGCTCAGATAAACACCACATTTGTCTGAAAGGAACTAACATAAATGACCTATACTCATCTTACCACAAACGAGCTTGTAATGATAGAGGCTTACTATCAAGAAAACATAAAAGTTTCAGATATTGTGACTTCACTTGGCAGATCAAAACAGACAATCTACAATGTCATCAACTATCTGAAAGAGGGGCACTCTGCTTATGATTACTATAACCGATATAAAATCAATAAGAAACGCTGTGGCAGGAATAAAACCAGTCTTACGCAATCAGAAAAAGATTTTATCCAAACTCATTTAGAAAAAAATTGGAGCCTTGATGTCATTAAGGGAGCTTATCCAGATAGGATTTCTTGTTCTATGAGAACTCTCTATCGACTAGCAGACCGTGGTATTCTAAAGAAAGAGGATCTCCCTTGGAAAGGCAAAAGAAAACCAAATGGTCATAGCGAAAAACGAGGAAAACAAGCCTTGCGCAGAGATTTACGTGAGAGAGCAGACTGTTATCCTAATTTTAGGACGGAATTCGGTCATCTAGAAGGGGATACAATTGTGGGAGAAAAACACAAAAGTGCAGTCATTACCTTAGTAGAACGCCTCTCAAAAGCCATCATCACACTGAAAACCAATGGACACAAAGCAAGTGATATTGAGGCCTCCATCAATCAATGGTTGTCTCAAGTTCCCAGTCATCTCTTTAAGTCTATAACGTTTGATTGTGGGAAAGAATTTTCTAATTGGAAATCTATTTCGAATGCACATGACATTGATATTTTCTTTGCGGATCCAGGATGTCCTAGTCAACGAGGTCTCAATGAACATTCTAATGGCTTATTAAGACGAAATGGATTACCGAAACAAGAGGTCTCAATGAACATTCTAATGGCTTATTAAGACGAAATAGATTACCGAAACAAATGGATTTTACTAATATTTCTCAAAATTATTTATCAGCTATAGCTGATAAAAGAAATAGAATTCCTAGGAAATCATTGAATTATCAATCACCCTACCAAGTTTTTCTGAGTTACTTGAAAAGTCTAGCTTAATTTGACAATTCAAGATAGTAAAACACCCCAAAAATTAGATAGCAAAAATCTAACTTTTGGGGTGCCGTTCACCAAGTCTTCTTTTGATTTTTAAAAAGAATAAGGAACTCAGAATGTAGACAAACCCTATCAGGAATAGAAAAACTTCTCCTTTAGATTTTAGTTATCAGATAGTAAAAACTCTTAGGAATGCCTATATAACAGTATTTTTAAGAGTTTTTTTACTTTATATGCTTATGAAAAAAGATTGAAGAAAATTGTCCAAAATGGACTTTTTCTTCAATCTGAGGAACTATCTCTATTTTTAAGGCTTTAACTGATACTTCAAAATATCTTTTACCATTTTTTTGATGGGGTACTGCGTCTTCATTATTATCTTTTCATTGTTACATCCTGCATAACCTTGCAAAATGTCCACTTTCGGTACGACCACCCAGTCTTCATGGCCATATTGCGCCTTTTCATCTAAAATACACACAAAGCGATATTCTCTCTCGTGGCTCCACTCCTTGAATTTCGCAAAGGTTGCCTTAATATAAAAACTCAAATTAGAATAAGAAAACTGGTTGCTACTACTTCTCGTGTTTGGCCGCTTGTCGATATATTCCACTGCACCATACACACAAAGACCATCCATCTTTAAAGTTCGTAGTTTATCCAGAAGACTGGCGTACGAATACTCGAGTGCATAACCAGCATGACTATCAGAATAATAAGACCACATTAAAATATTATCGGCAGCATGTGTAAGGCAGAAAACTCGGAATAAATCCATCATTGAATTTCCATCCTTGTAGTAGCAATTACAGTCGAAGGGGTCATTGAAATGCTTTGGATGGCTAAACGATACATTTCCTTCCACTATCTTATATGGGCTATTCTCAATAGTTTTGCCGTAGTATTTTACAAAGACTCCTCTTTGTTCTAAAATAGCTGTCTCCGCCTTTTTAAAGTATGTCTCAATATCTTCCTTAAACATCTTTGGAAGCTTCTCAATTAACTTTTCGGGCGCTAAAAATCCTAATCGGATATTTTCTGCCAAACTGTCATTGAAGTTTTTATCAGCTTTTTCCACTTCGAACCCTTCTGGAATTTTCGTATTCGCGGTTTGTATAAACATGACTTTCCTGTAGCCATGGTCTATTTCTTTTATAGTCGGTCGTTTAAACAGTGACACAAACATCTTCTCTTCTGTCGCGCTATTGGCTACAATAAAACAATTACTATCTGGTTCTGACTCCAACAAACTATACTCTTCATGGGTCTGTAAAAATGTTGCTTTGGCAATCAAAAACCGATACAACTCAATATCCTCTTTTAAGATGATTTTCAATAAATTTACCTCCTCGATAAAACTAAAAGTAATGACATATGTTTTTCTTAGCTCTCAAAGCTCTCTCACCTTTTTCATCCATTCATAGAAAGCTAGTCAATTTCAAAAATCTTTAACTATCTCCAAGTTTATTATATCGTAACAGCATTACAATCTACCCTATTCAACATCTTTTTTACTTTATTGCATTTCCTTAAAAGCTTTTTCTGCTTCTTCGTTGCTGATTGCTCCAAATTGAATCTTCCCAATTTTTCCTTGACTATCAATGAGGATTTCAGTTGGAATACTGCGAACCTGATAGGCTTGGAAGATTGCACCAGACGTGTCAAATAGAACGGGCACATCCTTATAGCCTTGTTCTTGATACCATTTTGGAAAGTCCTCAACAGACTTCTCTCCTTGGAGACCCGGTGCTACAATAGACAATATTTCAAAATCACGGTCTTTTTTACCAGCTAACTCGACCAATTCTGGCATGCTTCGCTTACAAGGTCCGCACCAAGAAGCCCAGAACTTCAGATATACTTTTTTCCCACGGTAATCAGAAAGCTTGACAGTTTTTCCATCCATCGACTGAAGAGTGAAGTCCGGTGCCTCCTGGCCAACTGCAACTAGCGATTGGACACTTGTATTGGACTGACTTTGACTATCCATCCCCTTTTCATCAGATGAACAAGCTGATAGTGTCAGAAAAGCTATCGAAGCAACAACGAGCGAAAGAATTTTTTTCATCTTTTTCTCCTTTTATCCAAAAATTCCTGATAAAGCATTTAACTGCCCGAGCATGAGAAGGATTCCCATAAAAATGATTAAGGCTCCTCCAATTTTTTTCATTAGCCCCATATAGGGTTTGATTTTTGAAAAATAGCGCATAACGAAGCTAGAAGCTAAAGCTAAGATGAGAAATGGTAAAGCCATTCCCAAAGTATAAACCAATGTTAGGAGCGCTCCTTGGATAGCTCCATTTCCTCCAGAGGCAGCTAGAGCCAGAACCGAACTAAGGACAGGTCCAATGCAAGGTGTCCAACCAAAACTGAAACTAATACCAAGCAAAAAGGCTGAAAGAAAATCATTCCGACGACTGTTCTTCTTAAATTCCACATTTTTCTGGAATTGTAACTGCCTGATATTGATCAGCTCCATCTGGTGAATTCCGAGCAAAATGATGATAATCCCCATCAGATAACGGAATTTCTCATCGTAAATCACTCTGCCTAAGAATCCTGCACCAAAGCCTAGTAGAAAGAAAACTAAAGAAATTCCAGCAATGAAACACAAGGTCTTGATCAGACCAGTCCAAGCGATCTTTCTGCCCAGAAACTTGACTTCTCTAGGCTCTTCTTCATCCAGCAATATCCCTATATAGACTGGTAACAAGGGAAAGATACAGGGTGAGAAAAACGAGAGAATTCCAGCCAAAAAGACCGAAACAAAAAATAAACCAGACTCCATCCCAACCTCCTTTAAGATGTTTTTTCAATATTATTATAACAAACGATTTAAATTTTTCCACATTTTGCTACACTATCCTCATTCTTGTATCATTTATCGGAGAAGCCGTCTGTCAAAACACTATTTCGTTCCTAAACAGCAAAAAAGCCGGAAATTTTCCGGCTTGAGTACTGAAGGATAGCGAACTTAATCATCTGAATCTAGTGGCAAATAAAGGCTAATCTGGGTGAATGTATCTGGTTCGGACTGGATTTCCATATGGTAGTCTTCTCCGAACTGCAGTTTCAAGCGTTGATCGACATTTTTCAGACCAACACCACCTAAGCGAAGGAGAGTCGCATCCATAGAGGCGTTGACATCAAAGCCTCGGCCGTTGTCATAGATAGACAGTATCAGCCGCCCCTCTTCTGCTTTCGACGTCACCCGAATCATGCCTTGTCGGTCAATTTCCTTGATTCCATGGTAGATGGCATTTTCAACCAAAGGCTGAAGTACCAGCTTGGGCAGTTTATAATCAGCTATGGATTCATCCTCTTCAATCGCATACTGGAGCTTGTCGCCATAGCGTTGCTTCTGGATAAAAAGATACTGACGAACGTGGTCAATCTCATCTTTGAGAGCAATCTGTTCGTGTCCTTGATTGAGTGCCAAGCGGAAATACTGAGCGAGTGATTTTGTTACCTCAACAACACGCTTGCTGTCATTAAACTCAGCCATCCAGACAATCGTATCCAAGGTATTATAAAGGAAATGGGGGTTGATTTGAGCCGAGAGAGCTCGGAGCTCATAGCGGCGGACATTTTGTTCTTCAGTCTTGACAGCTTCCATCAGTTGTTCAATCTGATCCAGCATTTTATTGAACTGCTGAGCCAAGTCAACCAACTCTGGAGAACCCTTTGCTTCTGCCCGAAGGTTTGAGTTGCCCGAGCCAATCTTCAGAATGACAGCCTGCAGATTCTGAAGAGGCTTAATCCACAAACGCAGAACAAACCAAATACCAGTCAAGCACAGCAGGAGTGCTAAAAGGCCCATTCCTACAAAAGAATAAAGCATTTGTGACTGAAGCATCTGTAATTGCTCTAATGAAGCGACACCAATTAAAGTCCAGTCGCTGTCCGCAATATCAATCTGGTAGACAAAAGCCTGCTTCTGGTCTGCGTAACCTTCCTTGACCGAGATATAGGGCTGCATCGCTTTCATTTCCTGACTGGAGGAATAAACACTTTTCTTGGGATGATAGACAAATTCATGCTGGCTATTGACAATAAAGCTAAAGCCCTTCTTCCCTAGCTGAAGCCGATCCAGATAGGCTTTGAGACTCTTATAGCCGATATCTAGACGCAAAACACCGAGATTCTGCCCTGCTTCATTCACAACTTCCTGAGTAACGGAAACAACCCACTTCTCCTTCTCTGATGACAGAGACTCCTTGCGAGCAGGAGTCAAGACAGGCATGGCTTTGGTATGAACAGCTTCCTGATACCATTTTTCATTCATCATATCAGAAGATGTCTGCATACTAATTTGAGAATCTGTTGAGACCACGCGCCCGTCCTTGGTAACCAGTACTGCCGACACCAAATCTGGATCAGTCTCAATGATGGTTTTCATCAAAGTCTGAACTGACTTTTCGCTGCTTTCTTGATTCTGAGCAAACTTACGAACCGTTTCTTCCTTGCTCAGTGTGGAGGTGGTTTGCTTTAATTTCTGCAAATAGGAAGAAATGAACTGCCCGCTTTGCTCCATGCTATTTCGCGTCGTCCGCTCTGTCAGCTGCCGAATAGTCCCCGAGCTAGTCTGATAGTAGA
>NZ_CALIIB010000048.1 GCF_938020365.1 uncultured Streptococcus sp.
AAGGTCAATACTTCTACGAAGTGGATTTGAACGGCAATACTACAGGTAAAGATGGGCAAGCCCTTCTCGACCAACTTCGTGCTAATGGCACTCGCAGTTACCAAGCTACTGTCAAGGTCTATGGTGCTAAAGATGGAAAACCAGATTTGACAAATCTTATCGCGACTCGTCAAGTAACGATTCAGCTTCGTGGAAAAGAAATGGCTACAATACCATCTCAAGAAGGTCAAATGAATATGAAACCTTCTACAACACCATCTCAAGAAGGTGAGATGAATAAGAAGCCTTCTGCAACACCATCTCAAGAAGGTCAGATGAATAAGAAGCCTTCTGCAACAGATTCTATGAGTACAACTGAGGGTACGAAGGAAGTAGATCATCGCATGACTGATGTGAAGGGGGAACACCCAACTTCTAAGCCGATGGCAGATACGATGAAAAAAAATGATAAGGCTACGTTACCCACAACTGGTGAAGCTCAAACAGCTACAGCAACTATTGGTTTCTTTGGGCTAGCTTTGGCAGGAATTCTTAGCCTTCTAGGTTTGAAAGCGAAACAAGAAGATTAAGGTTCAAATCATTTAAAAATTACTAAAAATAGTGTTATACTAAAGCCAGTATAACACTGTTTTTATCAGGAGATTGGCAAATGGGAAAGACAATTTTACTCGTTGATGATGAGATGGATATTCTAGATATCCAAAAGCGCTATCTTGTGCAGGCTGGCTATCAAGTTTTAGTGGCTCGAGATGGCATGGAGGGATTAGATCTTTTTAAAAAGAAATCTGTTGACCTGATCATCACAGATATCATGATGCCAAATATGGACGGTTATGACTTTATCAGTGAGGTTCAGTCTATCGCACCTGATCAACCTTTTCTCTTTACAACGGCTAAGACCAGCGAGCAGGATAAGATTTATGGCTTGAGCTTGGGGGCGGATGACTTTATCTCTAAGCCTTTCAGTCCGCGCGAGCTGGTTCTAAGAGTCAATAATATCTTGCGTCGTATTCAGCGTGGGGACGAGACAGAACAAATTGAGCTCGGTGATTTGGTGATGAATCATGTGGTTCATGAGGTTCGCATCGGGAAGCATTTTTTGGAATTAACAGTGAAGTCCTTTGAACTGCTCTGGATTTTAGCTAGCAATCCTGAGAGAGTTTTTTCAAAGACGGAGCTTTACGAGAAGGTGTGGCAGGAAGACTATGTAGATGACACCAATACCCTTAATGTTCATATCCATGCACTCAGACAAGAATTGACCAAGTATGCCAGTTCAGACACTCCTGCCATCAAAACTGTCTGGGGTCTGGGGTATAAAATGGAAAGGCCACGAGGTATAAAATGAAATTAAAAAGTTATATTCTAGTAGGATATCTGATTTCTAGTCTATTAACCATTTTGCTCGTGTTCTGGGCAGTTCAGCGAATGTTGATCGTGAAAAGTGAGATTGATTTTCTAGTTGGAATGACCTTAATTGCTAGTTTTATTGGAGCAGCAGTCAGTCTCATTCTTTTATCGCCAGTATTTTCTTCTCTTCGGCATTTGAAAAAACAAGCCCAGGATATAGCCAGCAAGGATTTTGGAACAGAGATTGAAGCCAAAGGGCCTATTGAATTTCAGGAGTTGGGTCAGGCTTTTAATGATATGTCTCATAATTTGCAAGAAACGTTTGCATCACTTGATGAAAGTGAGCGCGAAAAGGGAATGATGATTGCCCAGCTTTCTCACGATATTAAAACTCCCATCACCTCTATTCAGGCGACTGTGGAGGGTATTTTGGATGGAGTGATCAAGGAAGAGGAGCAGATTCATTATTTAACAACCATTAGTCGTCAGACAGAGCGTTTAAATAAACTAGTGGAAGAATTGGATGTTTTGACTCTTAATGCCCAGCCTCGATCAGAATCAGATGGAGAAGCCGAAATAGTCTTTCTAGACCAGCTATTGATTGAGGCCATGAGTGAATTTCAACTATTAATTGAGCAGGAGGAGCGAGACATCTACATTCAAGTGTCTCCTGAGTCAGCGAAAATTAAGAGCCATTATGACAAACTTTCCCGTATCTTGGTCAACTTGCTAAATAATGCTTTTAAGTATTCAGACCCAGGAACTAAAATTGAGGTTACGGCTCAATTAACTGAGCAAGTCTTGACAATCAGTGTGAAAGATGAAGGACAGGGCATTGCTCCCGAGGATTTGGATAAGATTTTTAAACGCCTCTACCGTGTGGAAACTTCACGTAATATGAAGACAGGTGGCCATGGTCTAGGCCTTGCGATTGCGCGTGAGTTGGCTCATCAGCTGGGTGGAGAAATTACGGTCGAAAGCCAGTGTGGCCTAGGAAGCACCTTTACATTTGCTCTCAACTTAACATAAATCCTCAGTAAGTAGTGAACGCTTTTAACTCATGGTGTAGAAAAGATAAAATCAAATTCAAGTTTTTCCAAATCTATCCCCCTATTTTTAGGGGGATTTTTATTTTATACTATAGTCAGAAAATGATCGAGAGGTTTTTGAAATGGCTACAAGTTTTTTGTTCTTTATTTCAGTTTTTCTGGCAGGGATTCTTTCCTTTTTCTCCCCTTGTATCTTACCGCTTATGCCGGTTTATGTAGGAATCTTATTAGATGAAGACCAGCCGAGGACGTTCAAGTTTCTAGGACGAGAGGTTTCTTGGTATGGGATGGTCAAAACACTCTGCTTTATAGCGGGATTGTCGACTGTATTTTTAGTCTTGGGCTACGGTGCTGGTGCTTTAGGGCAAGTCCTATATGCCCCTTGGTTTCGCTATCTTTTGGGTGGAATTGTCATACTATTGGGAATCCACCAAACGGGCGTCATCAATATCCAGCAACTGCAAAAGCAAAAAAGCATCCAGTTTAAACAGAATAGTAAACGGAGTGACTTGCTTAATGCCTTTATTTTAGGGATTACTTTTAGCTTTGGTTGGACACCCTGTGTAGGGCCTGTTCTGAGTTCTGTTTTAGCAATTGCTGCTTCTGGGGGAGATGGCGCTCTTCAGGGAGGCTTGCTTATGTTGGTTTATACACTCGGATTAGCCCTTCCTTTTCTAGCAATGGCTTTAGCTTCTGGCTGGGTATTACAGCGCTTTGCAAAACTCAAACCTTATATGGGAACGCTTAAGAAAATCGGCGGAGTTCTCATCATTCTTATGGGAATTCTACTTATGCTCGGAAATCTAAACGCTTTAGCATCGCTATTTGGATAAATATTATATAATTAAAGGAGAACTATCATGAAAAAAATTGCTACTCTTACAATGGCTACTCTTAGTATCTTTGCCTTAGCTGCTTGCTCCAGTCAAAAGTCAAATTCAGATATGAAAAAGACGGACGACAGCAGCATGATGAAGAAAGACGATATGAAAAAAGATGACATGAAGAAGGATAATATGAAAGACTCTAGCATGTCTGATGACAAGATGAAAAAGGATGACATGAAGGACTCTTCTATGATGTCCGACAGTAAGTCTGACATGAAAGATGATATGAAATCAAGTGATTCAAGCATGAAGGATGACACGAAAGATTCGTCTGAAATGTCATCTGATAAATAAAATTATCAATAAGGCTGGAAGTCGTCAATTTTGTCGGCTTTCTCCTTGTTTGGAGAGGAAAGAATACTATGAGAAAACTGTCTCTATTAACCGCAGGTCTGCTTTGTGTAGGATTATTGGGAGCTTGCTCAAATCAGCAAATGAATTCGGAAGTTTCTAAAAATGATAAAAGTTCTATGACTAGCAAGTCAAATTCTAACCAAGCTACAAAAATGGCTAAGGACTTTGCTTTGCAAGGAGTGGACGGCAAGACCTACAAGCTGTCTGATTTCAAAGGCAAGAAAGTCTATCTAAAGTTTTGGGCTTCTTGGTGCTCTATCTGTCTATCCACACTTGGAGATACCAATGATTTGGCTAAGGAGCAGTCTGGAAAAGATTATGTTGTCCTGTCGGTAGTGTCTCCGACTTTTAACGGAGAAAAGTCTGCTGATGATTTCAAGGAATGGTACAAGTCTTTGGATTACAAGAACATGCCAGTTCTCATGGATACTAAGGGAGAATTACTGAAAGAATACGGTATTCGCTCTTATCCATCTGCTCTCTTTATCAATAGTGACGGCTCACTTGCTAAAACTCATGTGGGCTACATAAGCAAGGAAGATATTGAAAAAACACTAAAGGAGATCAAGTAGAAAGGAGTAAAGAAAATGGAAGGTAAATGGAAGATTTTTCTGGTTTTAATTGGTTTGCTTTTCTGTTTTGGCCTATTTTTCCTAATCAAGGGTTCCGTGTCTATTAGCTCATCTCAGGCTAATATTGAGCAAATCAAGAAAGCCTCAATGAGCAAGACAGAAACTGTATCCCAACGAAAGAAAGAAGACGTCAAGGAAGAAGATAAGCGGGAGATCTATCTGGCTGGCGGCTGTTTCTGGGGAGTAGAAGAGTATTTCTCTAGAGTACCAGGTGTCATTGATGCGGAGTCTGGCTATGCAAATGGTAAGAGCGACACGACCAAATATGAATTAGTTTCCCAAACTGGCCATGCTGAGACGGTAAAAATTACCTACAACGTTAAAAAGATATCTCTCAAAGAAATCTTACTTCATTATTTCCGCATCATTGATCCTACTTCCAAAAACAAGCAGGGAAATGATCAGGGCACCCAGTATCGGACAGGCGTCTATTATAAGGACGAAGCGGATTTAGATACTATCAATCGAGTCTTTGATGAGATTGCTAAGAAATATGATAAGCCTTTGGCTGTTGAAAAAGAAGCTCTGAAAAACTTTGTCAAAGCAGAAGATTATCATCAGGACTACCTGAAGAAGAATCCTAATGGGTATTGCCATATTGATGTCAATCAAGCTGCTTACCCTGTTATCGAAGCTAATCGCTATCCTAAGCCTAGCGATGAAGAGATTAAAGCCAAACTCTCGCCAGAAGAATACGCAGTTACGCAAAATAATGACACAGAGCGGGCCTTTTCTAACCGCTATTGGGATAAGTTTGATGCTGGTATCTATGTGGATGTGGTGACAGGAGAACCTCTCTTTTCATCAAAGGATAAATTTGACTCAGGCTGCGGTTGGCCAAGTTTTACCCGTCCTATCAGTCCAGATGTTGCGACTTACAAAGAAGACAAGAGTTTCAACATGACACGGACGGAAGTTCGTAGCCGAGTTGGAAATTCCCATCTGGGTCATGTTTTCACAGACGGTCCTAAGGACAAGGGCGGCTTGCGCTATTGCATCAATAGTCTGTCAATTAAGTTCATTCCAAAAGCTGAGATGGAGGAGAAGGGCTACGGTTATCTTTTGGATTATGTTTAAGAGCATTTTGATTGGAAATTTGCTATAATAAATCCAGTATAAATAAGGAGTTGAATCTTGTGTATTCAATTATGATTGTAGAGGATGAGTATCTGGTAAGACAGGGGATTGCGTCCTTGGTAGACTATGAACAGTTTGGTATGCAAGTTATTGCTCAGGCTGAAAATGGAAGAGAAGCTTGGAAGAAATTTCAGGAAAATCCTGCTGACATCCTGCTGACCGATATCAATATGCCACAGATGAACGGCCTCGAACTGGCCAAGCTAGTCAGGGACCAGGCTCCCAAGTGCCATATCGTTTTTCTGACGGGATATGATGATTTTGACTATGCTCGGACGGCCATTAAGCTAGGTGCAGATGACTATC
>NZ_CALIIB010000049.1 GCF_938020365.1 uncultured Streptococcus sp.
GGGTAGCATCGTCCTCTACTTCCTCCAAGAGCTTCTCTGTCAGGATATTTTCATTGGTTGTCGAAGCAATCTCAGCTAGGAAGATAGAGTAGTCTCCATAGACATAAGGCTGGGTCTCACGAGTATAGCTGGAGTGCATACTGTGGCCTGTCTCATGCACCAAGGTAAAGAGATTATCCAGCGTGTCCTGCCAGTTGAGCAACATAAAGGCATTGGTATCATAAGAACCGCCTGAGTATGCTCCTGAGCGCTTGCCTTGATTTTCATGAACATCAATCCAGCGCTCTGAAAAAGCTGTCTTCACTCGGCTCAAATAATCCTCACCCAGAATAGCCAAAACTTCCTCAGACTTAGCCAAGGCTTCCTCATAAGTGAACTTGTAGTCTGTCTCTGACAAAGGTGTGTACATATCATACATCTTCAAGTCAGAAATGCCTAAAATCTTCGCTCGCAAAGCAATATAACGCTGCAAAAGAGGCAAATGCTTATTGACAGCTGAAACTAGGCTGTCATAAACACTTTCTGGAATAAAGTCAGCTGACAAGGCCGCTTCACGGGCAGAGGAGAACTTGCGGACTTTCGCATTGTAGTTGTGTACCTTGACATTGGTCTGCAGAGTCTTAGCGTAGGTATGCTGGTACTGCTCGTATACGCTATAAAGAGACTCGTAAGCTTCCTTACGGACTTCTCGGTTCTTAGACTCAACCAAGGTGATATAGTTGCCGTGGCTAAGCTGAACTTCATTTCCATCTTCGTCATGCACCATCGGAAAGACGATATCCGCATTATCCAAGATAGCAAAAGTTTCGCCCGCTGCACCGAAGATTTCACCAGCACCAGCCAGTAGCTCCTCTTCACACTGTGTCAGGATGTGAGCTTTCTTTTTCAAAAGCTTATCAAAATAATGCTGATACAGCTGCAAACCTGGCTGCTCAGCCAAGAAAGCTTGGTACTGTTCTTCTGTAATTGCCATAAATTCGGGCTCATAGAAAGCAAAACTTTGACCAAATTCGCTGTAAAGAGTCATCCCCTTAGCCTGATATTCTTGATACTTGGCCACACGAGTATCTTGGTCATTTTTCATATGAGCATAAGAATAAAGTTTTTCAATCCGGCGCATCAAGTCCAACTGGATTTCTGTCGTTGTCAAAAGACTGTCAGCCGAATCCAGCAAATGTCCAGCCAGACTAGCTGCCTTCTTCACTTCTTCCGAAACCTGCGCCAACTCCGCTTCAAAGGCTTCATCTGTTGGGAAAATGGTACTCAAATCCCAAGTATATTTTTCTTCAATTTCATTTCTTTGTTTTGCCATAGAAATTTCCTCCATCTTTTCTATTTTATCATAAAAGTGGGGGAAATCCTCGCATAAAATACTGGTGGATAGATAATTTGAAGCTGCTTATTTTTTTCAGCCTGATAATAGCGATGAAAGTGCTGGTAATAGGGCGCCAAGTCTCTTGTTATTTGACAAAAGGAGCTAGCTTGGACAGGCCGAACTTGCGGATAGAAATCCTCAGCCGACTTGGTTAAAAGATTGTCTCCTTTCTGATAGAGCTGAGCTTGGAGCTTCATCCAACGAGGCTGCTGGTAATAAAGCTGCTGTCGAACATAGCGACAGATTTCAGGATCCTGCCTAGCCAGATAACTCTCTAACCCCTGCTTTTGAAAAGGGCTGCGCAAGACGGATAACAGGCAGCCTTGGCCAAAAGGAAAGGATTTGACTTTGTACTGAGCACGCCCATGCAAGTCCTCGTGAATGAGATATTTAAGCCTAAGCTCCTGCTTTTTCTCATCCAATTCCCAAAGATGAAAGCCCATATTTTGACTGAAATAAAGAAAATCCTTTTGCAGTTTCGTCAGCGACTGTTTTAACCATAATTTCTTGCCCAAGAGCCAGAGAACCTGATAGTCATGCTGTCGATAGGACAGCGTCCTTTCCTCAAGTCGTTCCTGACTGAGAGGACTGCATTGAACCTCCAGCGCTATGTGACCGTCCAACAAAAGGTCAGCAATCTGCCTTATCTCAGGCAAAAAGGCCTCCACCTGCACCTCTTGGCTTTGCTTCCCCCAGCTATAAAGGGCAGCTTTCAAGTTCAAATGCTCCGCACTTTCATTTTCCGCATAAAATGAACAATTTTCAAGGGAAACATGAGCGAAATGTGGTCGCATGACCCTTCCTTTTTTGAAGCGGACCGCTCCCGAACAAGCAGGACAAAAGAGTTGTTCGCCTAGAGACGGCTGCTTTTCCATCGCATTCAGCAAAATCCCCTCTTCACTTTTCGCAAGCAACATGAGTATTTCCCTTTCAATATAATGTCTTTTATATTTTTATTCGTAATTAAAACACCAAAGAGAGGGCTTGTGAAATGAAACGAAGTATTATTTATTCTCTCACTTATGTAATCTCCCCAAACAAAAACGAGCTGAAAAGTTTCCAGACTCGTTTTTTCTTATCCAAATAAATTCTGATTCTTTTTTTCAGGAACTTTCAAGAAGAGAGCAAGCAAGAGCACTAGACCTATAATTACTGCCAACATGAAATTCATACTACCATAGCCAAAACCATCTAAGATAGACCCTGACATATTCTGGATAAAAATTGTTCCTAGATTTCTCCCTGTCTGTAGTAACGCAAAAGCTGTCACCAAATATTTTTCATCTACCAAATTTGCCACGATGCGCAGACTAAGCATGGTCAGCACCATGCCAGAAGCATGCTTGGAAAGCAGAGTGACTACGATTTTCGAGCCTAATCCAAAGTTTAAAGCATAAACCGCATACTGAAGAAGCATCATACCTAAGCAGATATAGAGCAACTTTTTGACAGCTATCTTATCCATGAAAAGATAGGAATAAAAGATCAAGGGTGCCTCGCACAACACAGAAACTGCGACAACTGTCGTTGCCCAATCAACACTCAAGCCACTGGATTCTAGCATGGACGGAATATAGGTATGCCCTGTATTGCCCACACCAGAGTAAAGGGCAACAAGGAAAAGATAAAAAAGATAGATCCTGTTTTTAAGAATGGCTGAAAAAAGTGAATGGCCTCGTTTTTCACTCTTTTTAGTTAATCTATCTCGCTTGGGATTCATGCCAAGAACTCCTAAAATACTCAACAACATAGTCCCGATAAAGACCAGATAGATCGCCTGGGGAGAAATATTCTTATAAATCAAACCTGCCAGCTGTGAACCGACGGCATAACCGATTGTTCCCCAAATTCGGATTTTCCCATATTTATAAGGACTTTGGGTTGCTAGTACATCCATCACAGTGCCCACCCCATTGATGAGCATCAAGACAAAACTGTACCAGATGGCCAAGAGCCATAGATTATCAGCCTCCATGAAAAAGATGTCTCCCAAGATAATCAGGAAAAAACTGATAAGCGAAACTCTCTTGATGCCAAGAGTATCATTTAACAGCCCCATGATTGGCTGAGCCAGCATGGAAGAAAAGAAAGAAGCTGATACGACGATAGATACTTGACCAGCCGTGTACCCCTTATCCAGCATATAAACGGATATCAAGGTCGAAAACAATGAATTAGACAGAAAATAAAAATTATACATCAAAAAATAAGCCAAATAGCTATTAGAAAACTTTTTTCCCATCATCAAAACCTCTCCAAAAATAGAATAAAACCCAGTTTTTAGGAACTGAGCTTTATTTCAGCTTGCAAGCTAAATGCAATCATTTATTTATTTTTTCTAGCTCTTGCTTTAGCTTTTCTCGATTTCCGATTCTCGATATAGAAAATCAGGACAATAATGACAATTGGCAAGGCAATTAACCAGCGGTTGCTTAGCAAGTCACTATACCAAGTTTTATTATTTTCTTTTGTAGTAACTTCTTCTTTGGCAGACTGGGTGACAGAAGCATCTACTTCCTCCACTTTCATCTCATCAGAGATCTTTGGAGAGAGCGTGTACAGATTATTTCCAGCCTTCAAGACACCATTTTCAACTACAGGCTTTGCCTTCGCATCTTTTTTGATTGTTGCATAAAAATCTTCTGGCAGATTGTAAGTTTTTCCATCAATCTCCTGCTTCCCTTTAGAGAACAGTTTCTTGTACTCATAGTCAGCATAAGATTTTTCGATCAAGGCATTTCCAAATGGATGGCGATAATATTCACCATCTTGGTCAGACCAGTCACCAACACCCATGATGACGCCAATCACGCGCTGATTCCCGCGCTTGATAGTTGCAATGTAGTTGAAGGCACCGTTCGGACTTGAACCCGTCTTCAGACCATCTACTCCCTCCAGAGCGTAGCGAGCACCTGGCAGTGAGTAATTATAAGTCTCAAACGTTTCTTCATAAGGCGTGCCAGCCTTGACAGTCACCTTAGCCTGATTGGTATAATTTAAAATATCTGGATAGTTCTTTACAAAATTATAAACTAAAATCCCTAAATCACGCGCAGTTGTTTGGTTGCTAGCATAGTTATTATATCTCTGAGGAGTATAGTAACCTTTGAAGGAAACTGCCGCAGCACCACTGGCATTAAACCATTTGGTGTTGGTCATGCCTAGTTCTTGCGCTTTGGCGTTCATCTTATCCAAGAAAGCATCGGGATCGTTATCTGATAGGTAATTTGCCAGCATCACTGTTGTTGCGTTAGAAGAGGGTACAACTGTCATGGTAATCAGCTCAGAAACAGTATAACTGACCCCAGCCACGATTTTATTATTGGAAATTTCATAAATTTCCGCAACCGCCTGATCTTGCGGCGTCGCCTTAATCACCGTATCTAAACTGAGTTTTCCCTCTTTAATGGCTTCAAAAACCAAATACAAGGTCATGATCTTACTCATACTGGCTGGATCGCGAACCTCATCGATGTTATCCTGCCACAGTATATCGCCCGTATTTCCGTCAATCATCAAAGATGACTTAGGACGATTGATTGCTTGTACATTTTCATTGGGATACATTTTTCGTGCCATATCTACCAATTCATCTGCCGCAGCAGAAAGCGGTGATAAAAAGGCAGACAAAATCAATCCAAACACCAAAAACTTCTTCTTCACATTTATCCTCCAAAAAAATTCATTCCTAACTAGTATATCATATTTTTAATCAAGTTTTTGATAAATATAAAAAATCCCACCTAAAAATTAGATAGGAAATAGATTGTTAAGCTTCTAATAAACTTAGAGCTTCTTTGTCTGCAATAATCACGACATCTTCATGGCCTTGAAGGGCGCTAGCTGGCACAGCTTCTGTTACCTCTCCTCGGACTGTTCCTGCGATGGCTTGAGCTTTAGAAGCGCCATAGGCAAAGAGGATGATTGATTTTGCATCTAAGATATTCCGAATTCCCATTGAGATGGCTTGAGTCGGTACGTCCTCTATCTTCTCAAAGAAGCGAGCGTTTGCTTGGATAGTTGACTGCTCCAAATCGACAATATGAACAGTGCTATCAAAGCTAGTTCCAGGCTCATTAAAGCCAATATGCCCATTGGTACCAATTCCCAAAATTTGTAAATCTACTGGGTGGTCAGCCAAGACTTGGTTGTAGCGTTTCACTTCTGCTTCCACATCTTCTGCTGCACCGTTTGGCAAAAAGCTCTCTTTGAAAGGCTTTTTATTAAATAGCTGCTCATTCATAAAGTAACGGTAAGACTGGGGATTATCTTCTGAAAGTCCCACATACTCATCCAAGTTTACACTGGTCAGCCCTGACAAATCTAGGTCACTGGCAATGATTTGCTTGTAAAACTCAATCGGGCTACTTCCTGTTGCCAACCCCAATGTTTTGGCCCCCTGAGCTAGCTTTTCTTTCAAGATTTCTAAAGCTACCTTTGCGCCTTCTACTTGATTCTCAACACGAATAACTTTCATTCTGTTCTCCTATTTTTCTTGATGTATTCCTTATTTTATTATATGGTATAGACCAATTTTTGTCAAGTAGATTCTACTTAATTTTTTCAAATTTTACTGAGAGACTTAGCGTCAAATCATGGTATAATAAAAGCATGCTATTACCAATGATTATAATTTTTTTACTCGGAATTGCCCCTTTTACCGCTGGGCTTTTCTTAAAAAAACATCTCGGTTGGCAACTAATTTTTTTATGCCTGGGAATTTTCTTTATCAGTATTCCCTTTTTACTTGCCGCCTACTATATTTGGATCATGAGAACAATTTAAGGAGATAGAATGAATACTGCTGATTTTGATTTTCACTTACCGGAAGAACTGATTGCTCAAACTCCTCTGGAGAAACGAGACTCTTCTCGCCTCCTCATTGTAGATCGGGAAACTGGCCAGTTTAGTGACCAACATTTTGACAATATTATTGACCAACTTGAGCCAGGTGATGCTTTGGTTATGAATAATACCCGCGTCCTGCCAGCTCGCCTTTATGGAACCAAGCCTGAAACCGGCGGCCATGTCGAGCTCCTACTCTTGAAAAATACCCAAGGAGACTTCTGGGAAGTCCTAGCTAAGCCTGCCAAACGACTCAGAGTCGGAACGCGTGTTTCTTTCGGTGATGGCCGTTTGACTGCCACTGTTACAGAAGAGCTAGAACACGGCGGACGGATCGTTCGCTTTGATTATCAAGGCATTTTCCTAGAGGTCCTAGAAAGTTTGGGTGAAATGCCCCTGCCGCCTTATATCCATGAGAAGCTAGAGGATCGTGAACGCTACCAGACAGTCTATGCCAAAGAAAACGGCTCCGCTGCCGCTCCAACCGCTGGCCTCCATTTCACAGAGGAATTGCTGGATAAAATTGCGACAAAAGGCGTTAAGCTCGTCTACCTGACGCTGCATGTCGGGCTCGGAACCTTCCGTCCCGTATCAGTTGACAATCTGGAAGAGCATGAGATGCATTCCGAATTTTATAGTTTGTCTGAAGAAGCAGCTGAGACCCTGCGCCAAGTCAAGGCAAGCGGCCACCGCATCGTTGCTGTCGGTACCACTTCTATCCGAACACTGGAAACAATCGGCAGCAAATTTGAGGGTCAAATCCAAGCAGACTCCGGCTGGACCAATATCTTTATCAAACCGGGCTATCAGTGGAAGATTGTCGATGCTTTTTCAACCAACTTCCACTTGCCAAAATCAACCCTTGTCATGCTGGTATCAGCTTTTGCTGGACGCCAACTGACACTGCAAGCCTATGAGCATGCTATCACTGAGCGCTACCGCTTCTTTAGCTTTGGCGACGCTATGTTTATCAAATAAATACAGGTGAATCTATGAATAAAATCGAAAGTAGGCATCGCCTCATTCGCTCCCTCATCATGGAAAAAAGAGTCCATACCCAGCAGGAACTCCAAGAACTACTGGAAGCAAACGGCGTCATTGTCACCCAGTCTACTCTCTCTCGTGACATGAAAACTCTCAATCTAGTCAAGGTGACCGAAAACGACAAATCCTATTATGTCATTAACAGTATCGCCCCTTCTCGTTGGGAGAAAAGACTACGCTTCTATATGGAAGATGCCCTCGTCATGCTACGCCCCGTTCAGCATCAAGTCGTCATGAAAACCTTACCCGGACTAGCCCAATCTTTTGGTGCTATTTTAGACGCTCTGGAATTACCCCAGATTGTTGCTACAGTCTGCGGAGACGATGTCTGCCTGATCATCTGCGAAGATAATCAAGCTGCTATCGAATGCTTTGATAAACTCAAAGAATTTGCCCCCCCATTTTTCTTTAGTAAATAACAAAAGAGTTGGAAAATCCAACTCTTTTTCGTGTTGATTCACAGTTTTTACTTGGAAAAATTCGCAACACTGATATCTATCCTAGCAATTTTACTCTCCTGCCAAGCGGTAAATAGTCTCAGCATAGATATCCATTGCACGATAGAGATCTTCCAAAAACGCTCGTTCATTGGCCTGATGTTCCGTTTGCTCTACACCTGGGAAAAGAGCACCAAAGGCCACACAATTTGGCATCGTCCGAGCAAAGGTTGCCCCACCAGAGGACATAGCTGGACTAGTATCGCCAGTCTTTTCTTGATAGATAGTCATCAGCGTGCTGACTAGTTCACTATCTTTAGGTACATAAAGCGGAGCCAGATAGTCAAACTCTTCATAGTCCAGTTGGTAGCGCCCAGCAATCTCTGCTAGTTTTGCCACTAGCTGATCTTTATCCGCCAAGACAGGAATCCGAATATCAATACGGATTTCAGACTTTTCTGAGTTCAGTGTCAGACCTGCAATGTTAAAGGAGAGTCTGCCAGACGGTTCATCCGAAATGTCACCAAATAAACGGCAACCAGTCGCATCTTCTCCCACCGCTTCTGCAATAAAGGCCAGAGCAGGATGAGCTTGTAAAGGCTGCAAAACTGTCGCCAGCCGAACAATAGCATTGATACCTTCAGCTGCATCCTTGGCATGCTTAGGTAGGCCGAGAACAGTGACTTGTTGGTCATTTTGTTCGTAGTCAAAATAAGCTGCCTGCAAACCTGCCACGACCGGCTCCAAAAGTTCTCCTTGATAGCTGGCCTTGCCAGGCACGACATTAAAGGCTGCTCCTGCTTCTAAATCTAGCTGATCTGAGCCAGGACCATGCAGCTTGACCTGTAAGAGGCCTTTCTCAGCATAGGTCAGAGGGAAGGAAGAATCTGGTGCAAAGCCAAGCGTTGCTGTTTCTTCTAGTTCATTGTACCGCCCCATACAGCGCCAAAGTGTCTCTTCGTCCGTACCAAAGATAAACCGAACCCGCTTTTTAAATTTTACTCCGCTATCTAGCAGAGCCTTGACCGCGTAAAGAGCAGCCATTGATGGCCCCTTATCATCTTGGACACCACGTCCGAAGATCCAGCCGTCTTTGATAGTTACCTCAAATGGCGGGGTCTGCCAATCCGCTTCATCACCTGATGGAACAACATCCAAATGACAGAGAACGGCCAGGAGCTCTGCTCCCTGACCGATTTCTGCATATCCGTAATAACCTTTAGGGTCAAGATAGGTAGTGAAACCTAAACTTCGACAAATCTCTAAAGTTTTTTCTAGGACATCTTGAATTGCTTGTCCAAAAGGTGTTTCACTTTCTCCTTCATTGAGTACTGAAGGATAGGAAATCAAGGTTTTTAATGATGTAAGAAACTCATCTTTAACTTGATTTGTGATATATGTTTTCATGGACTCACCTCACTCACTCTTTATAGGAATGGAATGAATGTTCCAAGGAGAAGGAGAGCAATGGTCACTACAATGATAGCAACTACAAGTTTGCCCATGAATTTCCACCAAGTACCAATGTTGATACGTCCAAGCGCAAGAGCTCCCATCACAATACCAGATGTTGGTGCGATCAAGTTCAAGACACCTGAAGCAGATTGGTAAGCAGTGATGATCAAGCTAGGACGTACATTGACAAATTCTCCGAGCGGAGCCATGATACCCATAGTCGCGCTGGCAAGACCAGATGAAGATGGGATCAAGAATGACATAGGCAGATAGAAGATATAAGTCAAAACGATAAAGACTTGTGAAGACAGACCGCTCAGGCCTTCTTTACCCCAGTTGAGAATAGTATCTGTAATCATACCATCATTCATGATAACTTGGATACCACGGGCAATCGCTACGATCAAGGCAACACTGAGCAAGTCAGCAGCACCATTCATGAAGGCAGAGATAATCTTGTCTTCTTTAAGGCCATAAACAACACCGATAAGGATACCCATGAAGGCAAAGAGCATTGCGCCTTCTGGGAAGTACCAAGTACCCAAAGCAGCTGTAGATGAACCAACAATCTTACCGATAACTGGAAGACCAGTCAACCAAGTATTTAAGTCTCCAAAGAGAGTAATACCTAAGTCACTCCATGGAATGAAACTCAAGACCATCAAGACGAAGGTCAGTACAAAGAGAACAAAGACATGTTTTTGTTTCTTAGTAAGAGTTGAGTTGACACTTTCTTCGTCTTCACCAACATTGAAGAATTTCATATCTTCATCACGTGTTGCATAAGTGAGAGACTTAGTTGGATCTTTTTGGATCTTATCAGCATACTTGTAAACGAACCAAGTGCTAAGACCAGTTAAAGCAAACCAGAAAATCAAACGAAGGATAATCCCTTCACCAAGACCTACACCTGCAGTTGATGAAGCAATACCTGTCGCAAATGGGTTCAAAGTAGATGCCAAACATCCAATCTGTGAACCGAGCAAGATAATGGCAACCCCAGTCAAGCTATCAAATCCAACGGCCATCATAACTGGCACAAGGAGAGGATAGAAGGCCATAGTTTCTTCACCCATACCATAAGTTGTACCACCGAGGGCAAACAAAGGCATGAGAACCAAAATCAACATCTTTTCGCGGCCCTTGTACTTCTTCACAATAGAAGCAATACCAGTGTCTAGCATACCAGTTTCATTGACAACACCAAGGAAACCACCAACCATGAGGATGAAGAAGGCTACATCGATCGCTGCACTAGTTTCCTTAATCAGCGAGCCTTCCTCTGGATGAGTACCTAGCATAGCCCGAATCGGTGCCATGAGAACATCCCAAATCCCTTGCGGATTTTGAGGTTGGGCTTTGTAAACACCATCCACAAAGGCACCCGCAGGAATGATCCAAGTCAACACTGCCATAATAGCAATGATTATCAACAAGACGGTGTAAGATGAAGGCATCTTAAACCCTTTTTTAGCTTTTTCACTCATTTGTTTTTCCTCCTAATGTCTAACAAAGTGCAAAAAACCAACCACTTTCTTAAATAAATATTTAAGAAAAACGCTTTCTATTTATATTTATTTTACCACATTAAGGTCTAAAAAACTAGTATTTTTTGAAAATATCGCATTTATTTTCAAGAAATATTCCTAACTTGATATAAAGACGTTAGAAATACCATATATTTTACTAGTAAAATAGCTTATTCTTTTTCAATAATTGTGCCGCTTTCAGATTCAATCAAAGCGCCAAGATTTTCAAGGGAAGTAATAACTGCTTTTCCTTCTGGACGGCCGTTGACAAAAGCGATAGCTGCTTCTACTTTTGGAAGCATGCTTCCTGGGGCAAATTGGTCTTGTTTGATATATTCTTCCAGCTGAGCAACATTCACATGTTCCAACTTTTCTTGGTCTGGTTTGTTATAGTTGACAAAGACGTAATCTACACCAGTCAAGACGATGAAGAGGTCAGCTTCGACTAATTCCGCCAAGCGTTGAGAAGCAAAATCCTTATCAATAACAGCTTCAACACCAGCCAAATGACCGTTGTCTTCCTTGATGACTGGAATTCCGCCACCACCAGCAGCAACGACCACTTGACCAGCATTCAAGAGGGTACGAATTGTTTCGATTTCCTTGATGTCAACAGGTTTTGGTGAAGCAACGACCTTGCGCCAGCCACGACCAGCATCCTCTTTGAAAGTCGCTCCGCTCTTTTCAGCTTCTGCTTTTGCTTCTTCTTCTGAATAGAAAGGACCGATTGGTTTGCTCAAGTTAACAAAAGCTGGGTCATTTTTATCGACAACAACTTGTGTCACAACTGAAGCAACATCTTTTTCGATGCCTTCATCCAAGAGAGCATTTTGCAAGGCATTTTGCAGCCAGAAACCGATGCTACCTTCTGTCATAGCAACAAGTGAATCGAGTGGAAAAGCAGGGTTCTTTTCAGAATCAGCAGCCAAATGTTGGAGCAAGAGATTTCCAACTTGAGGACCATTACCGTGAGTGATGATCAAATCATCCCCATTTTTGATCAATTTTACAAGGTGCTTAGCTGTTTCCACCAAAGCTTCTTGTTGAGCTTTTGCTGATGGATCAGAAGAAAGAATCGCATTTCCTCCCAAAGCTACCACAATTTTACGATTTGCCATAAATTCTCCTTTATCACATTCAATTGAATGCCTTTAGATTTCGGTTTAATATTTTTTCAAATTTTTATAAGAAATAACAGATTTCCATCATATAAAAGAGGACTGGACTAAAGCTATTAGTCGCAGCCCTCATAGCTGTTGGTATTACGGTTTATAAATTATACTTTTGGAATGTAAAGGTTGCCGAGTGTAGCAGCCATAACAGCTTTGATTGTGTGCATACGGTTTTCTGCTTGGTCAAAGTGGCGAGCGTATTTGCTGCGGAAGACTTCGTCTGTTACTTCCATTTCTTCTACGCCAAATTTTTCAGCGACATCTTTACCGTAAACAGTATTTGTATCGTGGAATGCTGGCAAGCAGTGCAAGAAGATCAAATCTTCATTGTCAGCTTTCTTCACCAATTCCATGTTAACTTGGTAAGGTTTCAAAAGTGCAACGCGTTCTGCGAATTTGTCTTCTTCACCCATAGATACCCAAACGTCTGTGTAAAGTACATCTGCACCTTTAACAGCTTCGTCTGCATCTTCAGTGATGAGGATGTGTGCGCCACTTTCTTTCGCAAAGCCTTCTGCCAATTCAACAATTTCTTTTTCTGGGAAGAGTTCTTTTGGTGAGAAGATGTGAACGTTAACGCCAAGGATAGCTCCTGTTACCAGCAAGCTGTTGGCAACGTTGTTACGTCCATCACCACAGTAAACCAATGTCAAGCCTTCCAAACGACCAAAGTTTTCTTGAACTGTCAAGTAGTCAGCAAGCATTTGAGTTGGGTGCCATTCATCAGTCAAACCATTCCATACTGGAACACCTGAGAATTCTGCCAATTCTTCTACCATGCGTTGGCTGAAGCCGCGGAATTCAATCCCGTCAAACATACGTCCCAATACTTTAGCAGTATCTTCTGTAGATTCTTTCTTACCAAGCTGAATATCATTAGCACCAAGGTATTCTGGATGTGCACCAAGGTCGATAGCTGCTGTAGTAAAAGCTGCACGCGTACGAGTAGATGTTTTTTCAAACAAGAGGGCGATATTCTTACCGGCAAGATAGTGGTGCTGAATATTGCGTTTCTTCAAGTCTTTCAAATGAGCTGAAAGTCCGATTAGGTATTCTAATTCTGCACGAGTAAAGTCTTTTTCTGCAAGGAAGCTACGTCCTTGGAATACTGAATGTGTCATTCTGTTATTTCCTCTTTCTAGTTATTAAATTTCTATTGATAAATTGTCGAACACGAATTAAACTTCTTCACGTTCAAATGGCATAGACATACAACGAGGTCCACCACGGCCCCGAACCAATTCACTTCCGCGAATCTTAATCAAGCGAAGCCCGTATTCTTCCAAAATCTTGTTGGTTACGGTATTGCGGTCATACACTACTACCACACCAGGAGCGATAGTCAAGGTGTTAGAACCGTCATTCCATTGTTCACGTCCAGCTGCTACGATATTGCCACCACCACAACGAATCAAATGAACTTTTTCTACGCCAAGGTTTTGAGCCAGAAGCTCAGCCAAGTCACCTTTTTCTTCAACGATCTTCAGTTTTTCGTTTTCATAAGTGACTGAGTAAACACGAAGGTCGCCTTCGATTTCTGGGTGAATGGTGAACTTGTCATAGTCAACCATAGTGAAGACAGTGTCTAAGTGCATGAATTTACGGTTGTTAGCAAATTCAAATGCCAATACTTTCTTGAAGC
>NZ_CALIIB010000050.1 GCF_938020365.1 uncultured Streptococcus sp.
CATTGATTCCTTTCCCACCAGCAAACTTATCATCACTGTCCATACGATTGACACTCCCGACCTGGACTTGGTCCAAGCGAACGATATAGTCAATGGATGGATTGAGTGTGACTGTATAAATCATGCTTCTATGACCTCCGTTTTTTCTTTAATCTTTTGAATCACTTTAGATTCAGTTTGGTTTGTAATGAGCCTTGCGCGCGATACTGGTGCCACCTTTGCAAAAGATGTGTTACCCAACTTTGAGGCATCAGCCAAAACATAAGTTCTCTTAGCATTTTCGAGAATAGCGCGTTTCACCGCTCCTTCTTCCATATCCGGAGTCATGAAAAATCCATCGTCAATTCCATTCATTCCGATAAAAGCCTTGTCAAAATTTAGCTGTCCGATTTGATTTAGAGCTACACCACCAATACTAGCATCTGTCGACCGTTTCACGACACCACCAATGATCACAGTGGGAATGTTGCGCTCCACCAACTTAGTCGCATGATGGATAGAGTTGGTCACCACTGTCACGCTTGGATCATGCAATTCATTGACTAAGAGTTCATTGGTCGTCCCCGCATCAATAAAAATGACATCGTATTCTTGAATCAAGCTGGCTGCTTTTTGAGCAATTCTGGTTTTTTCTTGAATGTTTTTGATAGATTTTTCTTGATTGCTTTCTTCCTCCTGCAAGAAATGAAGGCTCTCTGCACCACCATGCACACGCCTCAACTTCCGCTCGCTTTCAAGCTCATCTAAATCTCTTCTAACAGTTGATTCTGAAGTGTCTAAAGCTTTTACCAGATACTCTAAAGAAACAAATTTATCTTTCATAACTTTCTCGAGAATCAGCTGCTTTCTTTTCGACTTCAGCATAGAATACCTCCTCTGCAATCGATTACAGTTCTATTATACAAGATTAGATTTCAAAGTCAATCATTTTCTATCATTTTCTGTCAAAATTAATCATTTGTTTGAATATAGAAGAGGCTGGGACAAAAGTCCTAGCCTCTCAATTGTCTTTGGATTGTCGAGCAAGACGCAGTGGTTGAGTGGACTCTACTACGCTGATTTCATCAGCTTTTACAGCCCTACTCAACTGTGCGGAGGTGGGACGACGAAATCGAATTCTAACGAATTACCGATTTCTGTCCCACTCTCAATTCCTTTATTATCTTGTAGTGATATAGACAAGAAGGATCGGTAAAAAGGCAGCAAGCACACATAAGATTGAAAATACCCAAAACCAAACCGATTTAAGAGCTTGCCTATATGTTCCTGGCTGAGATCTATTTTCAGCAATATAAGCTTTAATTTTCGACCTATTTAGGATGAGTACAATCAATACTACCGTTGTTCCTGCAGTCATCAATCCATAATTTATGAGATTCACGATGCTTTCTGGGATATAGTTGGTCAGGAAATCAAGTCCTTCTGCGATGACCAAATTATTGAAAATATGGAAGAAGATCACCCAGAAAATAGAATATTCAAAAGCGATGTAACCAAATCCCAGACCAATCATAGCAGCAAAATAGAGCTGGTAGAGATTTTCATGAAACAGTCCGAAAAGGAGAGCCGTCATGACAATGGCAAAGACTTTTCCGTGCTTTTCCAAAGCGCGCAATCCTGCTCCTCGAAAAATAATCTCCTCCGTAATCGGTGCCATGATAGTGGTATAGATGAACATAGTGATTGAATGAGAGCTAAAATCCTGTGATAAAATCTCAGAAAGATCCAAGCCAAAGAGCGACAAAATAGCATTCATGATTTGACTTGTCACAGTGCTAAACAGCTGAGAGAAAAACAAGAAGCAAATCATGAAGAAGAAGACTTTGGCTGTCATTTTCTTATTTTTCTTGCGCAAATCTCGAGTAAAAAGCTGCTTGCCCCTGAAAATCGTGAAAATAAGCACACCTAAACAAGAAGCGATAATGTAGGAACCGCCATCTTTATCCATAAAACTTTTCACAAATTCCTCAGTCTTACCTATATCAAAGCCCTGCTGAAAAAGAACAAAGAAATAGGAAAAGACAGTATAAAGTATGACAACCACTAGCATCACGATAGAATAAGTGAAGCAGCTTGCTGAAAATCTACCCAGATCTTTCTTGGGATTTAAAGGCTCAGGTAACGTATTCATAAAATCTCCTTTGTTATTATTAGCTACGAGTCTTTCTACTGAAAAAATACAAGCTTAAAAAGATTCCTTCATAAAGAAGAGCAAAAAGAATAAAGGCGTGCATGAAAAATTCTTCTGGTAGAATCCAAATGACTGGATCCTTGGCTGGATCAAACAACCAAGTGCTATCACCAACAAAAAGAACTTGATGAAAGAGCGTAAAAAAATTGTCAAAACCAATCAGGAAGACTAGTCCTGCTAGAATAAGTGGTAAAAGACAAATTAACAGAAATACCCGTCTGTAGAGACCTAAAAATCCCTTTTTGACCACTTTTTTGATAAAGAAAACCAAAGACGGCAGAGTGACTAGAAAAATAGCCTGCGCCAAGTGAAAGAGGTACTTAACTGCCTGAAAATGATGCAGCCCTGCCGCTGACGAACGAAAATCAGGCATTACCAGCTTCTGACTAAAAGGATTGGTCAGGTAATTCATCAAAATGTTGAAATTAAACTGGATGGTCTCTGCTTTCAAATGAAGCTTATCGGGCAAAGCGAAATAGGAAATTTCCAGCGGGTAAAACAACCAAGCCAGATAAATGGTCAACAAAATGGATGCTGCTAGCAAGCACAAGACGCTGGCTGAAAATCTCAACTTATCACGCATCGAAGTCCCACTCCGCTAAACTGGACAAGACATGCGTCGGTTGGATCGGCAGATTGGGCACCTCTTCTGGCAGGGTAAAGCCTGTCGTAACCAAAAGAGTTGGAATGCCATTATCAATTCCCGCTCGAATATCTGTCAGGTAGTTATCGCCGACCATGACCACGTCCTCACGCGCCAGCCCTAAATGCTCTATGGCTTTTGCCATAATGATGGCATTGGGCTTGCCGATAAAGGTGGACTTAACCCGAGTAGCTGCTTCCAAGAGGGCATTGATCGCACCTGCTCCCGGCTGCAGGCCTCGTTCTGTCGGAATATTGAGATCAGGATTGGTCCCGATAAAGTGAGCACCCTTTTGAATGGCCAACGTCGCTATTGTCAGCTTCTCATAGTCCACTTCCCAGTCCAACCCTACTACTACATAGTCTGGATTTTCTGTGTCCTCTATATATCCAGCTTCTTCTATGGCATGTTTCAGTCCGACATCACCAATAACGTAGACCTTATTGCCCAGATTTTTCTCCTGCATATAATCAATAGTCGCCAAAGTCGCCGTGTAAATAGTCTCAAGCGGCGTCTCAATATTGAAATTCTCAGCTAGCATGGTTTGAACCATTTCTGGCGTGCGCGTGGTGTTATTGGTCACGAAAAGATAGGGAATCTTGCGCTTCTGCAACTCGTGTACAAAGGCTTCGCCAGCCGGAATTCGGCTCTTTCCCTTATAAATCGTCCCATCTAAATCAATCAAATATCCTTTATAAGTCATACATTACTTTCTAATCTTTTTCAATCTCTTGCCAAGTGATTATAGCTTGGGCATTAACTTCGCCATCACTAGAAATCTGGTGAGTGCTCTGCAGACCGTCTAGTTCGTAGCTAGAAGCAATTATGCCGCCCGGTCGAACTTCCTTGACATACTTCAGGTTAATTTTCTGAGGAATATGCTGGGTAAGGAAATCTGCTCCCATGACCTCAAAGATCCAGTCTAGATACTTGCTATTGTTGACATGTCCGTTCATATCCAAGTCGTAAAAACGCACATGATAGTCCTTGCTGACAGGATTTTCTAAGTTTGGATATTTAGGGCCACGCAGTAATTTCTTAGAAAATTCCGACTGATAAGGAGCGACAATCTCAGGTTCAACTGCATGAACCTTGCGGCTATCCCGATCCATAAGGACAAAGGTTACCATCATCTGGATAATAGCCTCACCCGCTTCATCAAAAATCGTGAAGCGACGGTAGCAAAAGAGCCGATTATAGGTCAAAGCTTCTGTCTCAATGGTAATTTCCTCTGCAAATCTAGGTAAACGAACCACATCAATATCATAGTCTGTGATAATCCAGACTAGATTATACTGCTCCAGCATGTCCTTGTCGCTGACGCCGAGCTCAATCGACTGCATGCCTGATACCTGCAAGGACAGCAAGATGACATCCGGTAGCTTGATATGGCCATTCATATCTGCCATATCAAAAGGAATTTTCATTTTCATTT
>NZ_CALIIB010000051.1 GCF_938020365.1 uncultured Streptococcus sp.
TGATTGGTTGCTTTTTATTGTAAAACTAACTGATTTCATATTTTTCTCCTTCGGTCTACTGGCAAATTCTTTCTACGACGTAGAATCGTTACTTCGCTGACAGGGATTTTTCCTGATGCATACGTGATAAGACCGTACTTATCATCCATCAATTCCGCACCATCTGCTATATTGTTTTTATTTAAAAATTCTTTATCAGAAACCAATATTCGCACATAAGAATCAGGTGCTGTAAAATCATCATCTCCACGCTTGTGACCAGCCATTGCAAATTCCTGACCTTTATATAGGACACGATCATAAACCGAATACCTCTGACTAACCTCACTATAAGGCACAAGCTTCCCGTATAGACCTTCTCCTTCACCATCTACATAGGAACTATAGGGGAAATAGCCTTCTTTCAACATTGCCGGATCTTCTGAAAGAAGGATATAGTCATTTATATAATTCACAAAATTAGAATATACTTTGTTTTGGTAAACTAGAAATTCTTTACGCATACTAACCCTCCACATATTCCATTATACCATCTTTATTTACTCTACCAACCAAGACTTCCTCTCCTCCGACGTTCAGGTACATTTTTGACCCGTCAGTTAGGTTGGCTGAAGGAAATTTGTGGTATCTGGATCAACTATTTTATACTACGGAATCAAATATTCATCTATCGCCAAAATAATTATTGTTATTCTCAATTGGAATAATCTTCTACATATCTGTTTGTTCCGTAGACTTTGCTATTGCTTTACGGATAACAACCATTTTCTACTCCCCACTTTCATTTTGTCCGACCGACGAAGCATCTGATTGGTTGTCTTCTTGACTGTCGCTTGTGCTTGCTGAACTATCTGATTTTGGGAAATCCAAACTATACTCAGTTTCTGTACTAATCGCTGGGAGATCAACATCTATTATTTCCTGATCTTGAACAGGATGATAATAAGCAAAAAAGGCCCAAACCATATAAACAAGAATGGCTGGATATACAATCAAATGCCTTCCCCAAAAATTCCCAGAAGCTTCAGCACCTCTTGTAGACATTCCTTTCAATTCTGGATACTGATTCTCGTATTGTTTCTTTTTTGTCCAATACGGCCTTGATATAACAATACCTGCAAACACAACTAAACCAATTGAAACATTTTCAAAGATTAGATTCCTAGATTTTGAATAGACCAAAATAAAGGATAAAATAGCTCCTGTAACGGCCGTTAGCAAGAATATAATGCGGCTATAAATAGCTTCTTTTTTTGCTCTAAGATATTCTTTGATGAGTAAGTCTTTGTCTGTCATGATAATCCTTTCGTTTACCGTGTAATTTAAGCTGTATCTGGAAACCTTGATATTGCAGATAGACTTGGTCAGCTAGTAGATTTCCTTCTCTCCTGTTTTCAAAAACAACTCCATCTCTTCCACCATTTTAGAAATCAGCTCATCCTGATTTCAAGGACTGACCCAGATATGCAACAACTACAAAAAATCAACGTTCTAGCCATTCTAGCATTTGCCGACATTTTTCGTCAATCAATTCTCTATTAGCCAGCTGTTGAATCCATTTTTATAATAATATTATCAGCAACTTCTTGCACACCCTTTATCAGGAATCTTGCATCCCTTGTCAGCCAACAGACTAAAAGAATTGACCCTGCCCGCTTCGGAAGCACTGATTTTCCAAGTTATAAATTCGTTAAAATATAGAAATTTAGCAATCAATCCTCTTCATCAAACATAAGGGTATCTAGCTCTTCTATATCAGCCGTAATCCCTTCATAACTAGAGATAATATTATCTAATACTTCCAAGGTGATGATGCCTGTTGAGTCCTTTATCGTGACCTCCGTACCTATGTCGCTTAAATCATGAATTAACTCCCTAACTTTTCGAAGTTCGTCCAGCTTTAAATCATCGACTTCCATCACTGGATCATGATTTTCTATTCTTGACTTTAATTGAGAAAAAGGCAAAGTCGAATACTTTCTTAATAGCTGGTAGGTCAAAGACTTATTAGTAATAGCATCAATGCGAATGTCTAACACAAGCTCTATCCCCTTTCTTTGATACTGACTGTCTGAGTGCCGTCCAATTCAATTATACCATACTGTAAGAGACCAAAAAGAGAGCGTCTTTCGCTCTCTTCAGCACTCTGGTAATTCTATCTTCAAGCTCATATCAGTCGGCTGTAACACTTTCTGAACAGCGGCGAGAAAGGCTAGTCCATTATCAGATGGAGAATATTGGAAAGTGATATGGATGACTTTTTTGGCAAAGTTATCACCGTATCGTGCCTGATACTGCTTGCTTTCAAGAAAGTAGATATAGTTGTTGAGTTTTTCCTGAAGCTTCAACAAATGTTCTTCTTCGGTATCTGGAAGCCAAAGATTGCCATCTATTAATAAAAGTTCCAAGTCTGTATCACTCGTTCCGATTGCATCAATTTCTGAAACATCTAACTGAATAGGAACGCTTTTAATCCTACATCTAAATTTCACAACCTCATATAATTCTTTAATAGCATCCTCCTCTCTTTCAAAACTAGCTTTTTCATGTAACTGTTGACGTTCAGTCACCTCATACACTATAAATCTATTTGCACTTAAATCCTGATAATAGCCTATCGCAAACTGCTCTAAAACTTTTTTATTTAAGTATACAGTATAATATCTAAGCTTGTTGCTATTAAATTTTAAAAAATCTAATAATTCCTGTTTTCTCATTAGTTCTCCTCCGTCATTTCTATATTCAGCTAATGATTTCCTCGATAGTAGTTTCTCTATCTCTCACCAAATCATAAAATCCTACATGAACGCCCTCCTCATATAGCCAGCACAAGTCGGTGCCGTATGGGGCTTCAAAAATTTCCAGCATAACAGGAGCAATTTTTACAATGCTATTTGCTCCTAAAATTGTGAAATTTTTTGAATTAGCTAGGTAAGCTTCATCATCTTCAATTGATAACAGTGTCCAACCATTTAACTGTGAAATAGCAGATTTTTCACGATAGGAATATCGAATAGCTTTTCCATCGAGAACATTATTTGAAACAACGAAACCACCAAAATCATTGTTATTAATTTCTACCATCTTCATACTCCTTTATTATATCAAGCAGACCACTTCTCCAAGAATATTCTTCCGCATAGTCTAGACACGATTCCCCAGATTTATTTTTTAACTTATAATCCGAACCAGCCTCTAGTAAAAGCTTATAAAGAGGTTCTAACTCTTCCGTTGCTAATTTTAATAAGGTTACTGAGTAAGTCATCGGAATAGAACCAAATTTGTCAACTGCATTTACATCAATTCCTGCCTCAACGAGTAATTTCACCACCTCATATGCATATGCTATTTTAGGCCGCCAATTGGCTTGGAAGAAATAATGAAGAGCATTTCTATTTTCTTTTTGTGACAAGAAATTTATCTCTACCTTCTCAGACAGCAGATATTTAATAATTCTCAATTTCTCTTCAGGTAAATCATCGTTAAGCATTGCTGTACATAGCAAATTCAGTTTTGTATATTTATCAATTTGTGTTATGTCGCCATTGTAATTTTCTATAAAATCATCATATGTCCCATTTTGAACAATATCAAAAATATCCACCTTATCTCCTATTCAAACTTATGACTTCTATTGCCAGAAGGTTTTTCAATTCTAAAATTATCTGGATTAAATTGGAAGTCCTTTAATTCTTACAAAGTAATTTCACGATTTTTGAACTTTTTGAAATGAGTCCGTAAAAATACACTACCTTCAATTCGTTATCTTGACCTGACCCTTTTCATATCCCGAATACCAACTACTTTCAGGACTGACATATTCGGGCAACTCCTTTTGTGGCTGTTCTCCTAAAAGAGTCAAGGTCCCATCATGTATTAAACAAGAATAATGAACCGAATCTCTAGTAAATTCTTCATTCTCAGTATCAAATGAGTAAGTATATTCTTTACCGCCTTCCTTTATAGTGATCTGCTTACCTTCTATTTTTATCCATGATGTTTTATCTAATGAAGCCGTTTTAGTAGATTCATTTTTGACTATCAGATAGTAAATTCCATCATCTGATTTCATATCATCAAGAATAGTAGTAATAATCCCTAAAATCATTAATGCGGGAATAATCAAAAGAAACCATTTCCATTTTTTTGATTTATTTTTCATCAGTATCAATTACCTCCATTATCAATAATTTTTTAATTCAGTACTTTTTTCAAACTTGTCAGATTTATTAAGAAAATTTTGAAAATCAACATCGACATATCCAAGGAAAATCACTCTTTCTA
>NZ_CALIIB010000052.1 GCF_938020365.1 uncultured Streptococcus sp.
GCAGTTATTGGCTTACCTTCAAAGCTGTAGCCAATGATGATTTTTTCCAAACGGTTCTTGAGATCGGTGATATTTTCTGACAGACAGAGAATAGCCATAACCTCAGAAGCAACTGTAATGTCAAAACCATCTTCACGCGGAACACCGTTGACCTTACCCTGCAAGCCATCCACAATGTGGCGCAACTGCCGGTCATTCATATCAACTGCCCGCTTCCAAGTGATGCGGCGAGAGTCGATGCCTAAGGCATTGCCATGGTGGATGTGGTTGTCAATGAGGGCCGCCAGCAGGTTGTTGGCAACACCGATGGCATGAAAGTCACCAGTGAAGTGGAGGTTGATGTCCTCCATGGGCACAACTTGAGCGCGTCCACCACCAGCAGCTCCGCCCTTGATACCAAAGACAGGTCCGAGTGAAGGTTCCCGCAGAGCGATAACGGCTTTTTTACCGATAGCAGCTAGAGCATCGACCAATCCGACAGAAGTCGTTGTCTTGCCTTCTCCGGCTGGTGTCGGAGAAATAGCTGTCACGAGAATCAGTTTACCGTCTGGCTTGTCTTTTAAGGCCTCTAGTTGGCCGGCACTGATTTTTGCCTTGTAATTTCCATAAAGAGACAAGGCGTTTTCAGCAATTCCTAGTTTTTCTGCCACCTCTTTGATGGGCTTCATTTGAACCGAATTGGCAATTTCAATATCTGATAAAACCATATTGTCACCTCTTGAGAAGAGGAAGTCCATTCATAGGAAAGAGCGAACTCCTCTTCCGTTTATCTATTAGACAACTTTCAAAATTTCTTGATAAATTTCATCTGCTAGAGAGCAGCCTTTTTGTAGGAGCTCTTCACCCTTGCTGCGGTAGTCTGCTACGAACGCTTCATCCTTGACGCCTGACAGGTTGATGAGGACATTGAGCCAAGCCCCTTGCAAACCAGCCTTAAGATTGAGAGCTGCGACTCCCAGGTCGCTGGCAGCATTGGTATTGGACTTGCCGACAGCCTTTTGAGTTGTTTGCAGGGCAGCCAAGATGTCTTCCATCATGCCATAAGGTGACTTGGTCGCTTCCTTGAGGGCTTGCTGCATAGCTTCCCGACGGGCAGCCTTGTCTTCCTCCGTTTCCTTAGGCATATCAAAGACGGCGGAGACTAGATTGAATGCTTCAGTGTCCTTGTCAATAGCTGCGAGTAGGCTTTCTTGCAGGCGTGCACTTTCTGCGTGCACTTGAGCAATTTCTGCTTCAAATTCTACGTATTTTTTCTTGCCAAGGGTCAATTCACAGACCATCTTGGTCAGGGAAATACCGTTCGCTGCGGAAAGAGCAGCGGCAGAGCCGCCTCCTGGTGCAGGAGCGTCTGAGCCTAGGACTTGGGCAAATTCTGTCAAGCTTAAATCTACTAATTTCATAGGTTTCTGTCCTCCTAGCCCAGCAAATGGTTTTCCAGAACTTGCTTGCCGTAGTCAAAGTCTTCAATTTGCAGATAGTATTCTGCTGCGTCAATCAAAGCCTTAGCTGGAGCCAAACCGATGACTTCTGAGCCGAGGATTCCAACTCCGTAACGCTTGGCTTCAAAGCGAACAGTTTCAAAGACACGATAGAGTGGGAATTTTTCCAGATTGACCATGTTGATAGAAACCTGAGCAATGTTGCGGTCTTCCAGCATAACGCCAATCGCTTTACAGTACTTGTAGCCACCGCTTGAACCACGGATAATTTTGGCAATATTGTTGGCAATTTCCAGATTGTCTGTATCCAAGTTGATGTTGTAGGCGATGAGCGGCATTCTAGCACCAACAGCAGTGACACCAGCAGTTGGGTGAATCTTTCTTTCACCATAGTCTGGAGCCCAGTCAGCTTCCAAGAGTTTTTCAGGCATGCCTTCAAACTGTCCTTTACGAACCTTAGCCAAGTTCTTACGCTCTGGACGAGTCGCTGCATCTTCATAGAGGAAGATAGGGATACCGAGCTCACGGTTGATCCGCTCAGATACTGTCTTCGCAATTTCTACGCATTCCTCACTTGTGATGTCCTTGATCGGTACAAAAGGCAGGACATCTGTTGCGCCCATACGAGGGTGTTCTCCTTGGTGCTTGGTCAAGTCAATATTTTCAGAAGCGTATTTGACCAAACGAAAGGCAACTTCCTGAATATTTTGATCGTCACCGACCAGGGTAAAGACGCTGCGGTTGTGGCTGGCATCAGAAGAGTGGTCCAAAAGTGTTACGCCTGGCACGCTCTTAGCTACTTCCACTAGACCGTCAATGACCGCTTGATTGCGGCCTTCAGAAAAGTTAGGAATACATTCAACAATTTTTGCCATAAGATATTACCTCGTGTTATATATTATTAAAAATTACAAAGTGGATAAAGTGGAACTTCCGTCTGAGCTAGGTTGACACCTAGCTCAGTTCAGAAGTTGGGGGACAAGTTTTTTCTATTCGAACAATTTCTTAACAGATTCTTTGACCAAATCTTCGTCAGTTAAGTATGGAATAGTGATGTGATCTGTTCCTTGGTGGAGACGGTTGTACTCGATAGCTGTCTCAATAGCATGCTCATTACGTGCCCAGTTACGACGAGCAACTCCGCCGATCGTATCCCAAGCGATAGCAGATTTGATGATTTCATCGATGCGTTCGCTGCCGTCCAGTACCAAGCCAAAGCCACCGTTGATTGCTTTACCGATACCAGTTCCGCCACCGTTGTGGAGAGCAACCAGGCTCATACCGCGAGCTGCATTACCAGCGTAACATTGCACAGCCATGTCGCAGGTAACATTAGAACCGTCCTTGATATTAGAAGTTTCACGGAATGGTGAGTCGGTACCAGATACGTCGTGGTGGTCACGGCCGATCATGACAGGGCCAATCTTGCCTTCGCGGACTAATTCATTGAACTTGAGGGCGATATTGACACGGCCCATACAGTCTTGGTAGAGAATCCGCGCTTGAGTTCCAACAACTAGCTGGTTCTTTTCTGCATCGCGGATCCAGTTGTAGTTGTCGCGGTCTTGATAGCGACGGTTAGGGTCAATCACTTCCATAGCTGCATGGTCAGTAGCGACTAGGTCTTCGTGCTTACCGCTCAGACATACCCAACGGAAAGGACCATAACCATAGTCAAAGAGCATTGGGCCCATGATATCTTCTACATAAGATGGCCAGATGAAGCCGTCTTTGTCGTCAAAGCCATTCTTAGAAATTTCCTTGATGCCAGAGTCATAGACTGCCTTCATAAAGGCATTACCGTAGTCAAAGAAGTAGGT
>NZ_CALIIB010000053.1 GCF_938020365.1 uncultured Streptococcus sp.
TTGAGGTTTTGTAGCAATTGAGAAGCTTCGCTTTCAGCTTCCCAGCCACCCAACTCAGCAAATTCTCCTTCCAGCTCAGCCGCTCGAACCCCATCCTCGTCAGAAAAGTCAGGCTTCATATAAATAGCATCTTTCTCTTTCATAATGCTGTAAAGGTGCTCGTTCCCCATGATAACGACATCAATGGCCCGCTCATCCTCATAGTCAAAGTGATTTTGACGCAAAACAGAGAGTCGCTCATCTGGCCCTAAAGAAATATGGCCTGTCGTTGGCTCAATATCCCCAGCTAGAATCTTCAAGAAGGTAGACTTACCTGCACCATTTGCCCCAATCAGACCATAGGTATTTCCTTCTGTAAATTTAATATTTACTTCATCAAATAATTTTCGATCACTGAAACGCAGTGACACATCAGATACTGTAAGCAATGATTTTCTCCTATATATGTAGTCTCCTCCATTTTACTAGAAAATTCTTCTTTTTTCAAATTATTATGGAATAAAAAACTATTTAAAGAGATGAAAATGCCGTCAACTTTGTAAACATGCTGTAAATATATTGTCAAGGTATTTCTTTTGAACTATGATTCTTCTTTTTTCTTCTAGATTCTTCCGCATTTTCTTTGAAAATGATATAATGAGAACAACACTAATTGAGGAGCGAGCAATGACAAAACCCATTATTTTAACCGGAGATCGTCCGACTGGAAAATTACATATTGGTCATTATGTAGGAAGCTTACGTAACCGTGTCCTTCTACAAAATCAAGATAAATATGATATGTTTGTTTTTCTGGCGGATCAACAAGCTCTGACAGACCATGCAAAAGATCCACAAACAATTGTAGAATCCATTGGCAATGTAGCCTTAGACTATCTAGCAGCTGGACTGGATCCCAAAAAAGCAACTATTTTCATCCAGAGTCAAATTCCAGAGTTAGCAGAGTTGTCAATGTACTACATGAATTTGGTGTCTTTAGCTCGATTAGAGCGCAATCCAACTGTCAAGACAGAAATTGCTCAGAAAGGTTTTGGAGAAAGTATCCCAACTGGCTTTTTGGTTTATCCTATCTCTCAAGCCGCAGACATTACAGCCTTTAAGGCAAACTATGTACCTGTCGGAAATGACCAAAAACCGATGATTGAGCAGACACGTGAAATTGTTCGTTCCTTCAATCATGCCTATGACTGTGAGGTTTTGGTGGAGCCAGAAGGCATCTATCCAGAAAATGAAGCAGCTGGACGTTTACCAGGGCTTGATGGCAATGCTAAAATGTCAAAATCATTAAACAATGGGATTTATCTAGCGGATGATATGGATACTCTCAAGAAAAAGGTCATGAGCATGTATACCGATCCCGACCACATCAAAGTTGAAGATCCAGGAAAAATCGAAGGTAATATGGTTTTCCATTATCTGGATGTTTTTGGTCGGCCAGAAGATGCTGCTGAAATTGCGGCTATGAAAGAACACTACCAACGCGGTGGTCTGGGGGATGTCAAAACTAAACGCTATCTCCTGGATATTTTAGAGCGGGAATTAGGACCAATCAGAGAGCGTCGCCTCGAGTTTGCAAAAGACATGGGCCAAGTCTATGATATGCTGAAAGAAGGCAGTGAACGTGCTCGACAAGTTGCTGGACAAACCCTGTCAGAAGTCAAAAATGCAATGGGAATTAATTACTTTAAATAACAAACAATAATAGCAGATTGTATCAAAAACCATCGTCTTTTACCTTCAAAAGAGATGGTTTTTAATTTTTGCATAATAATCATTGACAAATGCCTATAGAATGGTATGATATTAACAATAAAAAGACGAGCCTTGCTCAATTATATAAGAAAAGAGGAAACTGTGGATGTCTAACTGGGACACTAAATTTTTGAAAAAAGGTTTTACCTTTGATGACGTATTGCTCATTCCAGCTGAAAGTCATGTGTTGCCAAATGATGCTGATTTAAGTACAAAACTTGCTGAGAATTTAAAATTAAATATCCCAATTATTACTGCGGCTATGGATACAGTTACCGAAAGTCAAATGGCGATCGCCATTGCCCGTGCCGGCGGTCTAGGTGTCATCCACAAAAATATGTCTATTGCACAGCAGGCTGATGAAGTTCGCAAGGTAAAACGTTCTGAAAATGGTGTCATTATCGATCCATTCTTCCTGACTCCTAATCATACGATTGCTGAAGCAGATGAATTGATGGGGCGCTACCGCATTAGTGGGGTTCCAGTGGTTGAAACGATGGAAAATCGTAAATTAGTCGGTATCTTGACTAACCGTGATTTACGCTTTATTTCAGATTATAATCAACCAATTTCCAACCACATGACCAGTGAAAATCTTGTTACAGCTCCAGTCGGAACTGATCTAGCAACTGCTGAAAGAATCTTGCAAGAACACCGAATTGAAAAACTACCTTTAGTAGATGAAAACGGTCGACTTTCTGGTCTTATCACCATTAAAGATATTGAAAAAGTGATTGAGTTCCCAAATGCAGCCAAAGATGAATTTGGTCGTCTGCTAGTTGCTGGTGCGGTAGGTGTGACTTCAGATACATTTGAACGTGCAGAGGCCCTCTTTGAAGCAGGAGCAGATGCCATTGTTATTGATACAGCCCATGGTCATTCAGCTGGCGTTCTACGTAAAATTGCTGAAATTCGTGCTCACTTCCCAGATCGCACTTTGATTGC
>NZ_CALIIB010000054.1 GCF_938020365.1 uncultured Streptococcus sp.
CGACTACATATTTCCCGCGGTCAATGTCCACAACGCGACAATATCCGTCCCCAGGCTCAATATTACAGTCACACATGCAGCAAACATATTGCTTACGTGCTCTATGATAGCCTACCTGGGGGAACTTCCAGTCAGTCATCACTCACTTCCTTTCTGTATCCCCCAGTATATATATGTGTATGCCCCCTCGCAAGTTACTGTGACTCATCAAACACTTTTTCAATAAAGTCTTGTGCCCCAGTAATTAACTCATTTCGCTTTTTTGCGCTCCCTTCATATAACTTCTCAATATAGTAAGTAATCTTTGAAGTACGATGTTTATTTGCAAGAATTTTCACCCCATAATCCGGGGTAGAAAAGGCAACCCCCTTGCCTTTTGTCCGATACAAAAGTCCCCCTTCTTTCCTTTTTGTTTCTAAATGGTATCGAGAGATTTCAAAAATGTCATTCTGAAAACGAATGTCCGCATTCGCTATGATAAGTGATTCACTAAAACCTTTAACCCGGGACGCACGGATGTCAGAGTCTACAATTAAACAGTTTTCAATATCGCTTGAGCTAATCTCATTATCACCTTTTAATGTTACAAAGGTTAATGTGCCGAAGCAAATAGCATTCTTCCCATTTATAATAGTTGAGCAGCCAACATGAGAGTCTACAATTACTGAGTCTGGTTCAAGAAAGAACATCGTAGAGCCGATATCTGAATTGGCGATGAAATAAGCGATGCTTGATTCGGAGCTTCGTCTTGCCTTAATAGTGGCCTGATGCATCGAAACATTAGAGAGCATTCCTTCTCCAGAAAGCGCTCCTCCATGAATGTTCACTCCGGTACCAAAAGTAATACGTCCTTCATGATAGAAGTTTCCGCATGGGTGTTCGGCATAGTAAATCACCTGCGAGATGTCTTCTTTAGAGACACCGTACTTATGGTAGCGAGAGAATAAATCATTGCAGATTCTCTCTGTCTCTTTACTGCTGAGTTTGCGAGATGTAATGGGAAAACGCTTGCGCTGGTCAATAAGCTTTTCCCCTTCATACTGGAAATCCGCAAAAGAATACCCATCACGGGGGGTTAACATCATGATTCCTTTCTGTTATAGTTGTGGTAGCTGATCTTCCATGTGGAGAAACAGTATCTGGCTTCCTGCATTTTTATGTGGGAAGCTTGCTTTATATTATACGCTTAGTTAGGGCTTTGATGGAATACGGTATCGTAACATTAGCATTGAAATCACAAGAGGGATGATTTACCGAGCTGATTTCTATCCATGGACGTCTCCAGAAAAACGGAGGCTTCCGGTATTCTTTGTGAATAACAACCCAAAAAGCCATGCCTTTATCTAACAACTTTAGGTAATTAAAGAAAAACTGTAGGCGACTACTTCCACCAATACCTACTCCACAATAAAAGAAATCTCGTATTTGGTCTAGGTTATGTAAGGCAGGGTAAATATGCATTTCTTTGTTTTCCCGCTCTTTGTTGTTTAAGTCCGGCTCGGCACTTGTGAATACGTCAAAGTTGTGAAACGCAAAGTCAGGTCCTTCACCCCTAATGATATCAGATTGATATTCGCAAACATCAGGGTCAGGCTTTCGTAAGAAGAACATAGCCTACTCCTCATAACCAGGACGCATTGAAGCTTTACTATTAAAAATCTTATGCTGACCAGGCTTCAATAACCCGTACCCTAAAGAGATAAGCGGCCACGCAATGCCAGTCGATACTGAAATATACGCCTCAAATGATGAAGGAGTACCATTATCCCTCCAATAAAAGGTTGTATACAAATCATTTCGATATAAGTTAGGTGGTTTCAGAAAAATAGAACGGCTCCTGGTGTAATCCAGAACGTAGCCTAACCGCTCTAAAGCCCTGAGCGCATAGACTAGATGATTTGTTTCCTTATTGACGAGAAGACTATCTATGTCATCAGATATCACAGCCTTCATAAGGTCAACAGTATTAGGACTGGCATAAACACTAATAAGTTTACCTTCCCCCTCTGCTTCATCAACAAGCTTACTTATTTTAGTAAACTCGTCGAACCACAAAGGGGTAAACTTTTCAATCTTTTCAGTAATTTTTTCAAAATCAATTTGTGGCATAACGACCCTTCGCGTGTAGTTTAATCACATTAACAGAACCCCGAACTAACCACTGCCCTTTGTATACCACCATAGCCCTTTGGCTCTTGCTGAAGGGGAAGATTTCTTGGTAGTAATTTAATTCTTTGTGGGGAGTATTCCAATCATTCCTAAACACCCAAGGATCTTGAACGAAAGAGTATACAACAGGCACGCCATGTTGCACATACCAGCGCCGCACTTCTTGTAGCGCATAGGTGAAACGATCATCAAGGTCCGGGTCAAAATCTTTTCCCAGCTTTAGGGTTCTCCCTTGCTCAACCTGCGCCAATACTTTATTGCGAAGCTGAAACCCACTAGCGTATACAAAGATCTTTTCGATCTTGCAGAACTGCCTAGGCGTGGTTTTAAAAATGGTTATGCCTTTTCCATGCATAGTATCCCTCCAATCCACTAGGATCATCGCCCCAAGGATTACTCCAGAAGTTGAGCTTTATTTGAGCTTCCCTGTTTAAAACAAATTCGGAGAACTGATATCCCCTTTCAATATATTTCTTCCTTAAACTATCTGGCATCATAAATCTGAAACACCACCTGTCTTTTTCGGGTAACGTAAGATGAAGAATGGGATATATATATTTTGACGCTCTCCCTATTGCCCCTGCTGATTCACCAGGTTTAAGTCCTAGTCCGCTGAGTTTTAGTTCAGCAAAATCTTGATGTTCGGGTGTAAACTTTTCGTATGACCAAGTGTTTATCAAAGATAATCCGTCTTTGAATTTAATGTAAAAAACATTCTCACCTATAACGTGCTTGATCTTTTCTGTTTGTGAGTCAGAAACATGTCCTTTCTCGATCATGAAAACAAGTTCATCATAGTTAAAGCTGAGCTGACTCATTTCATCTCACCTGTACTAGGATCAAAGCTGGTCCCTAAATCTACCCGTCGAATAAGCTTTAAGGCACCCGCTTCATGGATATTCCGCAGCTCTGTATGCAGCTCTGATGGGATAAAGTCTAGTTCTTCCTTCGTGCGCCGACCGGTGATATAGGCGAGGGAGCCGATCTCTTGATTCTTCGGCACCACAATAGATAGGTTTGTGCACTTCATTTTGTGCTCTTCTGGCACGCCGAACATTTCCGCTACGGTATCAAGGTAGCCAGGGGTGACCTCAAAGATGAGGTGTGCGTACTCGTTGGACAGGTCTTCGCCTTTGATGTGGCGGTAAGCGTCCTTGAAAACAACAGCTACGTCTTTCAAGGCTTGACCTAGATTCGAGAAGGATTCTTTCAGATACTTTTTTGATTCATCACTCATTATTTTCTTCCTCTATGTCTTGTAATACTCGCTCCAAAGCGATAAGTAGGCGAGGGCTAATGCTCCAGCGGTTATCATTGGTCTTCCTGAATGCTACTCTCATCCAATAGTTTTCGTCATGAAAAACATTCGGGTGTTCCCAATCTACTAGGTAGCGAGGAAGTGTTCGATTGAATTGCTCAACAAATCGCTTTTTATCTTCGGCATTGATGGCTTGTACTGCCTCGAAAACTTTTTCTTTTACCTTAGTCTTGGAATACTTGGCGTCGATGGGAAAGCTTTTAAACAAGTCTTCCCACTCTTCTTCAGTCGGACTAAACTCCAAGCTCTCATCTACGATGTCTTCTTCTGGAATAATAAAGTAGGCTTGAAGTCCCCAAGAACCTTTACCGTACCGGATCACTCCGATTTCAATTGTTTCTTTGTTGTTAGCGGGAATGTTGCAGATGGAACCGAAAGACTGAATACGCTGCATATTCTTCGCCTTGAGGAACTCTTCTCGATACTTAGTGTCGGTGTTGAGGTCTTCTTCAATGACTTCTATCTCATCAACTAGGATGAGGGCAAAGTTAGGATCTAAAATGCTTACGATCCATACGTCATCTAAAACGTCTCGTAGGTTTTCGGTTGCACCACAGTATAAGATTGGGGAAAGCATAATGTTCTTTCTATTAGTATGGGCGGACATATGGGCGCACTTTATATATGCAGATGGGCGCACTT
>NZ_CALIIB010000055.1 GCF_938020365.1 uncultured Streptococcus sp.
GAGTCGCAAAATGTGCCGCATAATGCCTGTCGAATCCGTAACGACCCCAAGACAAGTAACTATTATACCAAAATAATGTCCTAATTGCAAAAATCAAGATAAAATTACTCCAAAGATGCTAAAATTCCCTTGATATAAGGCACCAAGGGAATTTGACTACATATGATCTTTCACTGCAACTGCCACCATTCTAGCCTTGGCTCTTGGCTGTCCCGCTACTGACATCTCCATCACGATAATAGCCTTCCTTGATCCCAACTCCTCAAGCCGCGAAGTAACGATGATTTCCTGGTCAATGGGCGTCGGGCTCTGGTAATCAACTTCTAAGCGGGCTGTGATAAAGCGTCCAATGACTGTATCTTGGGTCAAGTCCAAGCCTTTCTCTTGATGGGCAAACCAAGCTGCTGAAGCCGTTCCATGGCAATCAAAAATCATAGCAATCATGCCACCAAAGAGATTGGCCGGCACACCACCAGTATAGTGAGATTCTGGTCTTATTCTAGTGATACATTCCTTCCCATCCAAGCTAGGATAAGTCTTTAAATGTAAACCTAGCTCATTCTTAGGGCCACAGCCCCAGCAATGTTGAAATCGGTCGCCATATGTATCTTGAATAGCAATCTTTCTTGTTTCTAAAGTCATACCAGTTCCTTTCAAAAATGATTTTGTAAGCGTTTTTTGATTAGTATATCAGCCTTTGGAGCAATAGTAAATAGAAAGCAAGGCCAATATATTTTAATTGTTGCTATAATCTGATTTTATAAGTTTTCTACCTCTTTCTTGAATTAAAGGCACTCATTTTCAGCCTGAATAGCCTTTCTAAAGCATAGAAAAACCAAGAAAGCCCAATCTGTCTTCTTGGTTTCATCAATTTTTATAACTTCTTCTATTAGAATAGTTCCTGAATCGGTTCAAAAATAATCCGTTCAATATCAGATAAGTAGATAGAGAGCTGTTGTTGCTTGTTAAAGAAAGCTGATAATAAATCATTGCCTTGGATTTTATCTCCAAAACTCTGCATTTTTTCTTGAATATCTGGAGTCGGCATTTGACCTGTTTGAGCCAGTTGCTGCAGCTCTTTCTGGAAAGCTAGGTAGTCATCAAAAATAGCCTTGGCTTCACTATCCGCATTGATAGCCTGCTTGCTTTCTACCACAGCTTTGTACTCTGGCATTTCGCGAAGTCCTCGACTGAGTTCATTGGCTAAATCATAAATATTTGACATAGAGTTCCCCATTCTATATTAGTCTACGGACACTAGGTAATCCGTATTTTCTTTTACTATTTTAGCAGATTTTTCCAAATCTTGGCGATTTTTAAAGGTGATTTGCAGAATACCGTTGATATCTTCTCGGTTTTCCTCGT
>NZ_CALIIB010000056.1 GCF_938020365.1 uncultured Streptococcus sp.
AAGGAAGCTATCAGCCAGCCTATGAGGACAGTCCCCAGGTCTATGCCTTTGAGCGAGAGTGGCAAGGACAAAAACTTTTAGTCCTTAACAACTTTTATGCTGATCCGATTACTGTGGACATCCTGCCAGATTATCAAAATGGCCAGGTTCTGATTTCAAATTACGAGGAGCCAGCAGTAGCCGCGACCATGACCTTGAAACCCTATGAAACGTTAGCTATTCTAGTAAAATAATGATTAAAACCAGCTTAAGCTTCTTTTAAGTATGGTGCAGTATACTAGAAGCATCAAATGAAGACCTCTTAACTTTATTTGATAGAAGGAGTCCTTTAGTTTAACAGATGAGCAGCTGTTATAGCTATAGTTCCGCACCTTTTTTTCATAACAATCTCCGAAAAGGTCGCCCTCAGGGCGGCTTTTTTATGGAGAAAGCTGGAAACGGAGAAAAGCAATTTCAAGAAAAACTGAAAAACTCTATCTGTTGTAACACAATGAAAATGAAACTGAAAAACAGTTTATTTTCTAAAAAATAGGCAGAATCTATCTATTTTCACTAGAATCGTGGTATAATGTAGTTATTATAAAACGTTTTCAGGTACAAGAGGATTATTATGGTTGAAGAAGCGATTGATTATGGGAAAGTAACGGGAATGGTGCACTCTACGGAGAGTTTTGGAGCAGTGGATGGACCAGGTATCCGCTTCATCGTCTTTTTACAGGGCTGTCATATGCGTTGCCAATATTGCCACAATCCAGATACTTGGGAGATGGAGACTAACAAGTCTCAACTGCGGACTGTGGACGATATCCTACAAGAAGCTCTTCGTTACAAAGGTTTCTGGGGTAATAAAGGTGGTATTACCGTCAGCGGGGGAGAAGCCCTTCTGCAAATCGACTTTCTGATTGCTTTCTTTACCAAAGCTAAAGAGCTGGGGATTCATTGTACGCTAGATACTTGTGCTCTGCCTTTTAGAAATACGCCTCGTTATCTAGAAAAGTTTAATAAACTGATGGCGGTGACGGATTTGGTCTTGCTGGATATCAAGGAAATTAATGAAGCGCAGCATAGGATCGTGACTACCCAGACCAATAAAAACATCCTGGCCTGTGCAAAATATCTCTCAGATATTGGAAAGCCAGTGTGGATTCGTCACGTTCTGGTGCCAGGCTTAACGGACCGTGATGAGGACTTGATTGAGCTAGGTAAGTTTGTCAAAACACTCAAGAACGTTGATAAGTTTGAAATCCTTCCTTACCATACTATGGGAGAATTCAAGTGGCGGGAGTTGGGCATTCCTTATTCACTGGAAGGCGTGAAGCCACCGACTGCTGACCGGGTCAAGAATGCCAAGGAACTGATGCAAACAGAATCCTATACCGAATACATGAATCGAGTGCATAATAACTAAGTGATGTAAGTAGGGGAAATGGACTGGAGAGAAACCAGTCCATTTTTTCAATAAAACACCGGCTAATTCTTCGGAATAGCCTAATTTTATAAGATTTGATAGCATGGAAGCACACATTTAAGTACGTTGCAGGTAGTGGCTGTCTGATTTTAAAAGGATGGATATATTAGAAGAGCTTATAGCAAGCTTTCTTCTTTTTGCCTGATTAGCTTTCACCTCTATTTTAAGGCTAGAAAAGTTAGGTCTAGCTTTCAAGAAGGTGTTTGAATAAAGGCGGAATTTGTGGTATAATAAGGCCTAATAGCGATTTTTTTAGAGAATAGAATAAGCGTAGTGGGAGTAGTGTTTTGGAAAAGAAAAAAGCCATTGTGGTTTCGGGAGATTATGGGTATATCAGACAGATTGAAACAACAATAAAATCTCTTTGCTGTCATCATAAAAATCTAGATATTTATGTTTTCAATCAGGATATTCCTCAAGAATGGTTCTACTATACGCGTCGGAAAGTGGAAGCAGCTGGCAGTCAGTTGAACGATGTGAAATTGTTTAATGACCAGATTGACGATCAGGTAAAATCGAAATGGGAAGCTGGGACTTACGCTCATATCAACTACATGGCCTATGGGCGCTATTTTATACCGAATTACGTTGCAGCAGATAAAGTCTTATATTTAGATTGTGATATTGTTGTGACACGAAATCTGGACCATCTTTTTGAGATAGATCTGGAGGATTATTATGTAGCAACGACTCGCGCGACATATGGAGTAGGCTTTGGCTTTAATTCTGGAATGATGCTCATCAATAATAAGCGTTGGCGTGAAGAAAACATGGCTCAGCAATTGGTTGAGTTGACAGATAGAGAATTAGCCAATTTTACTGAAGGTGATCAGTCTATCTTGAATTTGATGTTTGAGGGCAAAAAACTTGATTTGGAAGATACTTACAATTTTCAAATCGGTTTTGACATGGGAGCTGCGCTAGATAAGCATGACTGGATTTTCGAAATTCCACTTTCTCCACTACCTGCTGTTTTGCATTATATTTCTGGTCAAAAACCATGGAACACTGTTTCCAACATGCGTCTGCGTGAAGTATGGTGGTTTTACAATTCTCTTGATTGGTCTACAATTATTGAGACAGATGAATTTGATGTCGAGAAAGCTATTAAACAGAGGGATGAAGGTTTTGCTCTCCACTGTGTAACCTTGACAAACTCAGATAGGTTAGAGGGAATTGAAGATTTGGTGAATGCATTACCAAACTGTCTATTTAATATTGCTGCCTATACACAGATGTCTGATAAGTTACTCAAACTGATGGCTTATGAAAATGTTCGTTTGCACCCTGCAATTTTGCCATATCCTTTGAGAGATTTACTTGCGAGCAGCGACATTTATCTTGATATCAATCACGATCAGAAATTCGATACTGTAATTAGAGAGTTTCAAGAGTCTGGTAAGCCTGTTTATGCCTTTGATAATGTACAAACAGAAGGGGTTTCAGAGCGAGTATTCTCACATGAGAATTATCAGGAAATGGTGGAAAAAATTCGATCAGATTTTAATTAAATGACGAACTGCCCCACATTTTGTAATCAAAATAGAGAAAGCAAGTTGATTCCTTATCTATAATTCTATGGAATGGGCTTGCTTTCTTAAGTCTTTGGCTTAAAAGACAAGTTTATGTATGAAAAGAGGACTCTGGGCAAGTCCAAAATACAAATAAAGGATAATAAATGGAGCACTTTGGTCTTAAGAAAAAGAAGCATCAGAATATTTTTAGAAAGAGAATCCTCTTTACACTGTTCATCATTGCTATTTATATATTAGGAAGACATATCTTGCTTCCGGGCTACAATGGCAGTATGGAAGCTTTTCGGATAAAGGAAGACAATCCCTTGGCCGCTTTGTATTTGCTGGCAGGAATTGATGTTTCTCAGATTTCAGTATTTTCTTTGGGCTTAGGACCTTGGATTACGACGATGATTGTATGGCAAGTCATGAACCTAAAGAAAAGCTGGAATATACAAGCTTGGTCTCTTAAAAAAACGGATTTCTTTCAAAAAATCCTAACCTTGTTCTTTGCGATTGTGCAGGGACTAGCCATTATGTACACCGCTTATAGAGGAAATGGTCGCTTTCTACTTCTCGTGGATGATTGGCTCTATAATCTAGCAGTTTTATTCACAGTTGTGACAGGTAGTTTTATCATTATTTGGTTGTCAAGTCTTAATACTCGTAAGGGAGTGGGAGGGTCAACCATTATTATCATTTCAGGTATTTTACTCCAGTTTGCTGACCAATTAATAGTCTTGCTTGGGAAATCCTTGTCTTCTGTCCGAGGAGGAATGATTTTAGTTGTGGCTCTATTGGCCTATCTTCTCTTGACCTTTGTTGCTGTTGTGTGTGAGAAAGCCGAGATACGTCTGCCTCTTAATCGGATCATGTTAAGCAGTCGCTACTATGATAAATCTTATTTGCCAATTAAGTTCATTCCTTCTGGTGGGATGCCCATCATGTATGCAACAAGCGTCTTGATGCTGTTCCAATTATTACTAGACTGGACGGGGAAAGGATTTTCAGTAAAATTTGGGAATTTGTTTGACTTTACAAAGCCCTTGGGTCTCCTTGTTTATCTAGTTGCGATTTACTTGTTGGGTATTTTGTTTGCCTATATCAATTTGGAACCGGAAGAGACAGCGAAACGCTTGCAGCGTCAGGGAGAATATTTTGACTATATTCAGCCGGGGAAAGAAACCTTAAAAGTGTTAAAACACTATATTTCTTTGCAATCAAATATAGGAGCTATCTATCTCATCTTGTATGTCGGCCTGCCCTATTTTATTAATTTCTTCTTGCCTTTGCCAAGTTTCTTTTTGACCTTGCCAAGCACACTAGTCATTTTGATCAGCATGCTCTTGCCCTTGCGTGAAGAAATACGAATCTTAAGAATCGGGACTTATTATCATAAAGAACTAGAAGTAAAAGGAGAATAGAGGGATATGTTTTACTTTGTACCGTCTTGGTATAAACAAGATCGAAAATGGTATTCTACTGCCCTACCTTTCTATCTGCAACCGAAAAATATGATGTTTGATGATGCCGTAAATTTATTGCGGATGTTTCAACAATCAGGAGAAACCAACTCTGTCCTGATTTTGAATTATTCACCTCATATCCGAACTTTCTTTTATCAACAAAGACTTTCATCAGATGAAATGTGGAACCTATTTGATAGCATACAAGGTCTGACAGATGTGCCTGCACGAAAAATTCGTTTGGATGATTTGAAATGGCCTCAGGGAGCAGAAATCTTTTATACTCCTTTTATTGTAGATGTTCACGTTGATCACCTACCTCATGCTCAGATTAATTTTTCACAAATAGGTAATATTTTTGATATTACCTATTTTGAAAATAATCAGATAGATTATCAGCTTGTTTTTGATGACCGTGGCTTTGTCTCCAGTATTATCTATTTTGAGCATAATCAGCCTTATTATCAGGACTATCTGAATGCACAAGGGGTATGGCAATTCAGAGAATTTTTGACAGCTGATAACCAGCAGGTCATTATCAATCCTGAGGCACAGGGCACATTTGCTAAGGATGTCTATCAGAATATTGAGGAGCTTGTTAAAGAAAAGCTAGAGCAGCATTTGGCTTCTGTTTTAACCAAGGATGATTCGATTATTGTTTCAGCAGATGTACAGCATAATCATTTTTTCCAACAGATTAAGAAGGATCATCTTGTTGTTCTGTCCTTCTTTGGCAATCGTTATCCGATTACGAATACAGAACAATTATTCTCTGATTTAAAAGATACCCCATTTTTTGTGGTAGATAGCTTGGATAAAATCGTGAAGATTGCAGAACAAGCAGGGGAAGTAGAAGAAGAGCAACTTCCTGCTTATTATGAGATACCACCTTATGACACACAGTTGAATCTTGGGCATAGTCAGCGGAAAAAAGAGTTGATTATCTATGTCAATTTCGATACTTTACCAGAACATCATCTTCAATATGTCTTTACTTCCTTGTTTGATATGATGTTGCAACATGAGTGGATTGACTTATTGGTTGGGACGCAGAGTCAGGATTTTGGTCGAGAAGCTTCTATTCGACAGTTTCTTGAGGAATCTTTATCATCAACAAAGTATGCAGAAAAATTGCTCCTTGTTGACAAAGATAAGGCCGCTAAGAGTGGTGATCCACGCTTAGAAGATGATGATAGCCCCAGAGAGCGAATTGATACTGTGGTGATTCATAGTGATACCGATTTGGCGAAGGCTCTGAAGTATGTTCGGGTCATCTTGGATTTGGGAAGCCCGGCAGATATACGAACTCAAATTGCGGGTATCAGTGGAGGGATTCCTCAAGTGAATTTGTATAATTCTTCCTATGTGAAGCATGGCGAAAATGGTTGGATCATGGATGATATTTCCAGCCTGAAAGACGCCCTCTTGTACTATCTGACTGATTTGGAGCATTGGAATCAGTCTTTGGTGCATTCGGTTAAGAGGATTGAGCTGTATACAAGGGGAGAAATTGTCGAAATGTGGAAAAATACGATAAAGGAATTAAAGCTAAATGAACAGAATTAGTGTCCTACAGATTGCCAATGAGAATTGGCAGCACCAATATGAGATTCCTAGTAATATCGCATGGACATTTGTTAAACCAGAAGATATCATGTCTCTCTTGCCCGAAGATATCGGTATTTTAAAAAAGGATGGGAAGAAACCGAAGGCTGCTAAGCCCTATGATGTTGTCTTGGTAGATACTGTTGAGCATTTTGAGTACATTACAGTATTGGACAGCTTAATTCAGGTTTATCGCTTGTTTTATCATGAGCGCTGTCAGATCACTACAAAAACCTTGGAGAGATTCCTTTCACGCAAAAGGGCCGTTCAGTCTACTTTTGAAGATCCAGCTCAGATGCTGTATCTATTTTCACGGGGCTTTTCTTCCAAGCAAAGTGGTACCAAGCTCAGTGTTAATCACCTAGCTGTCAATCCCTCTTTTTCAGGTCAGATTAACTATGAAGGAACTAACTATCTCCGTCTGTGTGGCCAATATGGTGAGGATTACCAAACTGTAGCAACCTATCAGTACAATATCTTTCTGAGTGCAGACGCCCCTTTGGATTTATGGCCAGAGTTCAGAAATTCTGAAGATTGTGTAATTCGTTATGTCATCAAGGGTTATCCAGTTGGCAATTCTCCCATGCAAGAATGGATTTATGATGAAGAAGCTTTTGAGAAGCCTCTCATTTTGGATACCAGCGATTCTTATTACCTAAGCGTCAGTGTTCAAGTAAAAGGTCAAGGAATTGTGAAAATTGGACCATTCCATCATCGCCAGTCTCATTTGGGTTATGGTGATTTATTGATCGGTGGAAATCGTGTTGTGGATAAAAATCGGGAAGAGTTGATTTACTACTTCCATCCTGGTGATTTGAAACCACCTCTCAATATTTATTTCTCTGGTTATCGTCCAGCTGAAGGATTTGAGGGATACTGGATGATGAACAATTTGGGAGCGCCTTTCTTGTTGATTGGAGATCCGCGTTCTGAGGGTGGTGCTTTCTATCTCGGCTCAGAAGAGCTAGAGCAAAAGCTTGTTCAGGTCATTCATCACTGTTTAGATGAATTAGGCTTTACAAGAGACCAGTTGACCTTATCCGGACTATCAATGGGGACCTTTGGAGCCCTGTATTATGCTTCCAAGTTAGAGCCTCATGCAGTGATTGTCGGTAAGCCCTTAGTAAATTTAGGCGATATTGCAGAGAATGAATCCACGATTCGTCCTGGAGGTTTTCCTACTTCTTTAGATTTGGTGCTTCGTACAACAGGAGAATTATCAGAGAAAGGAATAGCTCAACTTAATGAGCACTTCTGGTCAGCATTCAAAGAAGCTGATTTTTCAAGGACGAAATTTATTGTGTCTTATATGTATCATGATGACTACGATGGTACGGCCTACCCTGATATGCTAGAAGAGCTAGGAAAGCGAGCTTATCGCGTTAATATCATTAGTAAAGGATTGACTGGACGACACAATGATGATACGCAAGGAATTGTCGAATGGTTCTTTAATCAATATAAAACTTTATTAGTGAATAGTTTTGAAAGGGAGTTTGGTTCGTGAGATACAAGGAAGAAATCTATTTTGCTTATTGGGATATGCAAAGTGTATCACAGTATCTATATGGATCGTCTGTGAAGCTGCTAGCAGATGGGCATGTTTTATATGAAAATCAGTTCATGCCGTCTGGTACAGTCATTCATGAATGGCATTCGCAGGCAAACTATCAGGCTTTACGAAATACAAGCCAGCTTCCTGAATTGAAGCGAGGAGAAAACTATATCTTTGGCAGCCATCTGGAGACTCTTCCTGAAAATTCGACCTACTTGAAGATTGAATTTATGAATGCGCGTGATGAGGAGATTTTTAATCAAATCATTAAGCAGGGTGAGACGATGAGCGTTCGTGTTCCTAACAATACCCATCATTATAAAATTCAATTAGTGAGTTCAGGTTGCCATCGTTTCTTGTTTGAAAGCATCTATATTGCTGAAGAAGGTGTGGCAGATTATACAGTCGATCGCTATTGGATTTCGAAATTGTTGCATAAGGATGTCAATCAAGAGACGATTTACGTTTGCTTTACGGAGCCTGATTTTAATCGGACGGGTTACATTCCAGAAATTGTTCGGGAGCATTTTCCAAATTTGTTGGTAGTCAATTCTTCCTATAAAGACGCTCTTTTGTATATGGAAAAAGAGTTCTTCGAAATCTTACTTGGAACAATTGAAAAGCTGTCTCGAGAATATTCTTTTGAAAAGGTCGCTTTTGCTGGCTATGGGCCGATTTCAAATATGGCAGCCTTGCTTTACTCACAGCAATTTGAAAATGCCTATGCTTTAGTGACTGATGATTTCATGCCAGAATTGGATTATCAGCATGTTCTGGATCGCTATCGAAATAGGGTGAATTATCCTTTATTTAGAGATTTACTACTGGAACGTTTCAATTCAGCCAGAGTAAAAGAATATGCCCATCTGAAAAATAGGCCGCGGGTACTAACCAAAATTGATTATTTGTTGGATCAGTCCTTTTTGCTTCAAAAAATAGACTTGGAGAAAACGGAAGAGTGGATGAGAAAGAATGAAGCCTAAAAAATTACATTTAGCTAATTCCTTTAAACTAAGGCGATATAAAAAAATCTTAGAAAAGATTAATCAGCTTTCTAATAATTATGCAGCCATGTCAGATGAAGAATTGCAGGCTAAAACTCAATGGTTTAAAGGCCGTCTTTCCAAGGGAGAAAGGCTGCAGGAAATTTTACCAGAAGCCTATGCCACCATTCGTGAAGCGGCTAAGCGCGTCTTGGGGCTCTACCCTTACGATGTACAAATCCTAGGTGCCTTAGTCATGCAAGACAATCAGATTGCCGAGATGAGGACGGGAGAGGGCAAAACACTAACAGCAATTCTGCCCTTGTACTTAAATGCTTTAACTGGAAACAGCACCATCTTGGTTACTGCCAATGAATATTTGGCGATACGCGATGCTAAACAAATGGCTCCTGTTTTTCATTACTTAGGAATGACAGTTGGGATTGGTGTTTCAGAAAATCCAGCTAAAAGATTGAAGGTTGCGCAAAAGCAGCGGATTTATCAAAGTGATATTGTGTATACAACACATAGTGCGCTGGGATTTGATTATCTTGAAGAAAATTTAGCGACCTCTCAAGCAAAGAAATTCTTGCCTAAGTTCTATTTCTGTTTAGTGGATGAGGTTGATGCAGCTCTCTTGGATAGTGCCCAGATGCCTCTGATTATATCAGGCTCTCCGCGGGTTCAGTCCAATCTATTTGTTACCTGTGATGAGTTTGTTAAGACCTTGAAGGAAGGGGAAGATTTTAAGCTAGATTCGACTCGGACTTCAGTCTGGTTGACGAGAAAAGGTGTCAAGGAAGCAGAAGTATACTTCCGTGTACAAAATGCTTACGATCCAAATAACTACCAACTGATCCGTCAAATCAATTTGGCCTTAAGGGCCAATCATTTATTTGAAAAAGATCGTCAGTATACTGTAGAAAATGGCGAAGTTAAGCTGATGGATGAGGCAACAGGGCGAGTTTTAGAAGGGAATAAACTCCAATCTGGTTTGCACCAAGCCTTGGAAGCGAGAGAACGCGTGAAGATTTCCTTAGAAACACGTTCTATGGCCTCTATTACCTATCAAAATTTGTTCAAGATGTTTCCTAAATTGGCGGGGATGACGGGTACAGGGAAGGTCTGTGAAGATGAATTTCGTGAAGTGTATGACTTGGGAGTGGTCGTTGTACCAACTAGAAAACCCAATCAACGGATTGATTATCCAGATGAGATCTATCTAACTATCCCTCAAAAACTTTATGCTTCTTTGGATTATATTAAAAAATTACACAAAAAGGGACAGCCAGTTCTGATTGCAACAGGATCGGTAAGAATGTCAGAAATTTACTCCATGCTCCTGCTGCAGGAAGGAATTGCTCATAATGTGCTAAATGCCTATAATGCAGCAAAAGAAGCAGAGATGATTGCACAGGCTGGCCGGCGTTCTGCGGTAACCGTCGCAACCTCTATGGCTGGTCGGGGAACGGATATTATCTTAGAAGAAGGCGTTGCTAAATTAGGCGGACTGGCGGTTATTGGAACAGAGAGAATGTCCAGCGAACGAGTGGATTTGCAGCTTCGTGGTCGTGCAGGCCGTCAAGGTGCGCCTGGACTAAGTAAATTCTTTGTTTCACTCGAAGATGACATTATTACGAAGACTGGCAGTAAGTGGATCAATGATTTTTATCAGAAAGAAGTCTCTAAGCCAGAGGAAAAACAGAAGGTTCATCTAAAATCGGTTCGTATTAAATATGAGGTGACAGAAGCTCAGAGAAACAGCGATAATGCGGCAGCTGCTTCAAGACGATCAACAGAGCAGTATGACGAAAGTATCCGAATTCAACGGCAAATCATTTATAATAAGCGTAATGACATTATTGCTCGTCCTGACTTTAAACTAGAATATTTTTTATCTGTTTTATCAGATGCTATGGACGCCTATATGAAGAAGCATCCATTTAAAGAGCAGGCCGATTTGTATCGATTTGTTTTGGATAATATTAGCTACTATTGTCAAGGCATTCCAAGAGATTTAGATGTGACAAACATTCGTCAAGTTAAGAAGTTTCTATCTAAGCTTTTCATTGAAGAATATCAGCGAAAACGCGATAGAATTGAGGATTCAGAACTGTTTGGGCAGCTTCAGCGCATCGCAGTGTTAAGAGCAGTGGATGATTGCTGGGTGGAGCAAGTTGACTATCTCCAACAATTTCAAACTTTAGTGGTTAGTCAAGGTTATGCGCAAAAGAATCCTGTATATGAGTTTCATAAAGAGGCTTTTGAGTCATATAAGAGAATGAATGCAGACATGAATCTTAAAATTATAAAAAATATGGCGCTTAGTTATGTCAATGTTCAGCCTACAGGGAAATTAGAGGTTTTCTTTGGCTAAAGTTTTGACAGATTGTGCTATAGACTTTATAATAGGGATATAACTGCATTCGGGAGAAAATGTATATTTATGGGTAAGAATAATAAAGCAAAATCAAAGGGGTTTAAGCGCGTTATATCGAAGTTTAAACGATTGGTGACGGAGGATGATAATTATTATGATCCGGATGCAGCCATCTTAAAACCGATTAGCCGAAAACCCCAAGAGCAGAATCAGGTTGTGTTAGGTGTTAATGAAGAATTAAAACCAGAGACAGAACCAATTTCTATTATGGAAGACTTTGAGGATTTTCAAGCCAATAATAGCTTGGTAGTAGATGATCTGATAAAAAATGTCAGCCAAAGTTTATCAATGAGCGTTTCGACCTCAATGAGTTTGTCTGCTGAACATTTCGACAGTGACTCTGTTTCAATAAGCGAGAGTTCTCTTCAAGATTCGCTGTGGGGAAATGATTCATTAGAGACTTATTCTTTAGACTCTTCTCATATTATCGATCGGTCAGATTCAGAATCTGAGCTGGTTCTTGAAGATGAATCTCTATCCGCTTCTATCAGTGCTAGCGAGAGTCTTTCCGAGTCTGAATACTGGAGTATTTTCGACTCTGGGTCCCTCAGCATATCAGAGTCAGATTTGCTTTATGAGAGTGAGTGGTTATCCGCTTCTGTCAGTGCAAGCGAGAGCCTTTCTGAGTCTGAATACTGGAGTATCTTCGAAACGGAGTCCCTCAGCATATCAGAGTCAGATTCGCTTTATGAGAGTGGATGGCTATCCGCTTCTATCAGTGCAAGCGAGAGCCTTTCCGAGTCTGAGTACTGGAGTATCTTTGAATCTGAATCTCTCAGCATATCAGAGTCAGATTCACTTTATGAGAGTGAATGGCTATCCGCTTCTATCAGTGCAAGTGAGAGCCTTTCTGAGTCTGAGTACTGGAGTATTTTCGAATCTGAATCTCTCAGCATATCAGAATCAGATTCACTTTATGAGAGTGAGTGGTTATCCGCTTCTATCAGTGCAAGCGAGAGTCTTTCCGAGTCGGCTTCTATCCTTCTTAGCGAATTCGTTTCAACTTCGGTAGCAGATAGTCAGTCAGTTTCTCTGTCAGAATCCATTAGTGCCAGTCTGAGCCTTTCAGAATCTGAGTCTCTAAGTGCCTTAGAAAAGACTTCTATGAGTCTTTCAGATTCAGTTTATGAGGAGGAAGCTGATTCACCTTCAGTAAACGAGAATAAACCGGATACTTTCTTGATTTCTCTTAGCACTAGCCTGAGCCTCTCTACTTCTGAATGGTTAGCTCAGTCTGAGTTTACTTCCCTTAGCCTTTCGGCATCTGAATCTTTGAGCATCAGTCAGTCTCTATCCTTGAGTGAAGCATTTTCTCAACTTCTTTTCGAGTCTGAATCAGCCAAGGAGAGTCAGCAGCTATCAGAATCACTTAGCCATAGCCAGTCCCTTTCTCTTTCAGAATCTTTGAGTGAATGGACAGTAACTTCTCTCAGTCTCAGTGAGTCAATCTCTTTGAGTGAGTCAATCTCCCTGAGTGAGTCCATTGCCGAGTATACTTGGTTAAGTTCTTCATTATCGGTTAGTGCCTCTGTTGCCCAATCCGAATTGGAAAGCCAATTGGCATCAATTTCCGAGTCTATTAGTGTCTCAGAATCTCTCAGTCAGAGTGTGAGCGTCTTCACTTCTTTCAGCTTGAGTGAGTCAGTTTCCTTGAGTGAATCCGAAAGTCTCAGTGCGTCAAGCTCCTTGAGTTTGAGTGAGTCAATTTTCTTGAGTGAATCTGAAAGCCTTAGTCAGAGTCTCAGCCTCTCAGAATCCTTGAGCCAAAGTGTCAGCACTTCACTCTCTTTGAGCCTCAGTGAGTCAATTTCAGTCAGTCAATCTGAACAAGAAAGTCAGAGCCTTAGTGTGTCAGAATCCTTGAGTCAGAGTGCAAGTATTTCGACTTCCTTTAGTTTGAGCGAATCACTTTCCGAATATACTTGGCTCAGTTCTTCACTCTCAGCTAGTGCCTCTGTTGCCCAATCTGAATTGGAAAGCAAGTTAACATCGATTTCCGACTCTATTAGTCAGAGTGCTTCAATCACTCTGAGTGTTTCAGAATCTCTCAGTCAGAGTGCAAGCCTTTCAACTGTCTTTAGTTTAAGTGAATCAGTTTCCTTGAGTGATTCTGAAAGCCTTAGTCAGAGCCTCAGTGTTTCAGAATCCTTGAGTCAAAGCTTGAGTGTTTCAAGCTCCTTGAGTTTGATTGAGTCCGAAAGCCTTAGCCAGAGTCTCAGTATCTCTGAATCATTAAGTGAGAGTGCAAGCCTTTCAACTTTTTTAAGTTTGAGTCAATCAATTTCAGAGTATAATTGGCTCAGTTCGTCACTCTCAGTTAGTGCTTCTGTTGCCCAATCTGCATATGAGAGCAAGTTAATTTCAGTTTCAGAGTCGGTTAGTCAGAGCACCTCAACCTCTATCAGTCTTTCAGAATCTCTTAGTCATAGTGTCAGCATCTCAACTTCCTTTAGTTTGAGTGAGTCGATTTCCCTGAGTGAATCAGAGCAAATCAGTCAAAGTATTGTGAGAGTTTCCTTATCTGAGTTTTATAGCATTTCAGTCTCAGAGTTGCTTTCTTACAGACAGAGTGTTTCAGAGTCTAAGTCAGTATCACATAGTTTACAAGTCTCAGAATCTCTGTCACTTAGCTTGTCTCGAACAGAGTCAATGCGTCTTGCTTATCAACAAGAATCGCTTGATAGCATGAACCTTGCATCTCAGGAGCTTTCAGAGACAGTTGCACTATCTCAAGAAAGCTTGTCTGTTCAAGTGTCTGCAACTCCAAACTTGAGCGTGACAGATCAAGAGGCATATCAGATGGTAAGACCAGGTTTACAGCCAATTTCTCCTGACTTAAAAAATGTCGCTAGCACATTATCTGGGTTGGCTTCAATCGCTCAAAATAAGAAAGACCAGCGATAATTTTAAAGATACTAGAGGATGCAATAGTATCCACATATATTCACAAAATCAAAAGGAGTCATTATGATTAGAAATACGATGCCCAACAGCAATAAAGGTTTGGGAACGACGGATGTATTACCAATTAGTGAACCACGTATAGGAGTACTGACAGGGGAAATCAACTACAAAAAAGTACCAATAGGTGCCTATGATCTTTTGGGGCAATTTACTTTAGCGAGTCAACCGGATTATGTTAGTGATTTGAATATGATTCAATCGATGGGCTTCAATGTTTATAGAATTTCTATCTCTTGGGCGCGAATTTTCCCAACTGGTGAAGAAGCGCAGCCAAGTGAAGAAGGTTTGAAATATTATGAGACTATCATTGATCAAGTTTTGCAAAAGGATATTGAACCGATTGTAACTTTAAGTCATTTCGATCTTCCTCTTCATCTGTATGAAAAATACGGTGCGTGGAAGAGCCGCAAGATGATTGAACTTTATGAGCATTATACAGAAGCTGTTTTCAGACATTTTAAAGACAAGGTAAGATATTGGATTACCTTTAATGAATTTAATATTTTACACCATTTACCATATCTTGGTGGCGGTCTGTCTTTTGAAGATGGAGAAAATCGAAACCAACGAATCTGGCAGGCGGCTCACTATCAATTGGTCGCTTCGGCACGTGCTGTTAAGCTTGGAAAATCAATCAATCCAGAATTTCAATTTGGCGGCATGTTGGTAGTTAGTCGTAACTATAGTCAGAATCTAGATAGTGCGATTGATGCGATGGAAGCAGAAGTCAAGAACCGTGAAAACTATGTCTTTACAGATGTACAAGTTCGTGGCTCTTATCCAAACCATTTCTTGCGCCGTTTAGAACGTGAGCAGATTGCTTTAGATATTGAAAATGATGACTTCTTTGACTTACGAGTCGGAAAGGTTGATTTTGTTAGCTTTAGTTACCATGCATCTAGTAATTCTCAAGAAGTCTTTATCAATAAATATGGCTATAATAACACCAATAAGAATCCAATTGATCCTGTAGGTCTTCGTCTAGCTATGAATAATCTTTATGACCGCTATCAAAAGCCACTATTTATTGTGGAAGATGATCTAGTATTAGATGAGTCAGACAGCCGATCAATAGAAGAGCTAAAAACGAATATTCAAGAGATCGTTAAAACAGTAGAATATGATGGCGTTGAACTTCTTGGTTATGCACCTCTTAGCTGGGTAGATCTCAATTTCTAAAATAGACGCTTTTACATTTAGTTACCTTTTAAGAAAATACCTGAATGGATCATACATCATCTATTCAGGTGTTTTTGTTTATAAAAGAATAAGGTTACAAAACTAAGAAAAGCATAGAGCTAGTGGGTAAATAGAATTTTATTGGCTCCTGTAGTATCCGGATTTTTTTGCTCGGAGACTTATAAAACAATGGTAATAAGCGTCATTTTATGCTACAATTGATAAGATAGTATATAATTAGAATAAATGAAGAATAGAGGGAGCAGAATGAGACTTAAAAAGACCCTATTTGGTAACTATCGTGCCAAGGAAGTTGAAGAATACATTGAATCGTTAGAAGAAGGATTTGATAGCGAAATTCGTAAAAAGAATGAGAAAATTGAATCTTTACGTAAAAAAATTGATGCTTTAAAGAACCAAGAAAGAGAAATCGGTGAAGCCGTCGTTTATGCTAAATCGCTGATTATTGAAGCACATGAAAAGGCAGAAAAAGAGGCTCAAGAGGTTCTAGAGAAAGCTCAGAAAGACTTCTTACAAGTAAGATCGTCTATCCTTGAAGAAATCGATGAATTGACGAAAAAACGTCTTGAAACGGAACAACTCTATAAGGCGCAAAAGGAAAAAATCAAAGAGCTTCTTAGTCAAATTGGTCAGATTCTAGACGAAGAAACTTTAGAGGGTCAAATTGACATCGCAAGTCTAATCGAGGAAGCTTCGGAAGACGATGAATTTGCAAGCATATTTGATACTCCTTTAGAGGAAGATGAAGCTACGCGTTTGTTTGATACACCTTTGGAAGAAGACGAGGCTCCAAATGAGCAAGTTGAAGCTGAAAGTCTATTCGATGAAGCTTCTCTTGAAGCGCACGAAGAAGAAGTAAACGAATCAGATATTTTTGGTGAGGAAGAAGTCCCAGTAGAAATCTCTGCTCCACAAAAAGAAGTTGTAAATATTGAGCAAACATTTGCTAAGACAGGTACAGATAGCTCTGTTCCCGTTACTTACTTCACTTCTCCTGTCAAAAAGTCAAAAGACGAAGATAAAGAAAAAGGGAAAAAGAAGAAAGGAAAAATCATCAAACGACTTTCAAGAATTAAAAAAGATAGTCTTTTGTAAGAGGAACATGGTTTATGACAATTTATAACATCAACCTAGGAATTGGTTGGGCAAGCAGCGGAGTCGAATACGCACAAATTTATCGTGCAAAATTGCTTCGCAGTGTGGGCTTAGAGGCAAAATTCATCTTTATGGATTTTATTTCAGCCGATAATATTGAACATTTGACGAAGAATATCGGCTTTGAAGACTCTGAGGTCATTTGGCTCTATCAGTATTTTACAGATGTTAAGATTGCTCCAACGACCTACACTCTGGCACAAGTCTTAGCTAGTTTTGATAGAGAACCTCTGGAAATCGTTCGTAATCCTGAGAATAAAACCTTTCGGATCCTGTTTGGAGATAATGATTTCGTAACGTGCTATGCTTGCGATATGGATAATGAACTGATTGAGCGGGCAGAGATTGTTTCGCGTGGCTGTCTCATTCAGAAAGAATATTATACGTATACTAAAAACTTTATTGAGTATTATAGTCCTGTAGATGGTCGGGCTCGTCTCTATCAACGGACTTGGCTCAATGAAGACGGTAGTGTGGCTTACGAAGAGATTATCGATGAGGTAGACGGTAAGCAAGAAACGCAAGTTTATCGTTTTCCAGATCAGGTCTTCTACTCCAAGCAGGAGTTTGTTGCTCATTTCATGAGAAGCTTGAAGTTGACAGATAAGGATTTACTGATTCTAGACCGAGAGACAGATATTGGCCAGCCAATCTTCGCCAATAAGGGGGCTGCCAAACTAGCTGTTATCGTTCACGCAGACCACTTTAGTGAAAATCCCGCAGAAAAAGAGTATATCTTGTGGAATAATTACTACGAGTATCAATTTGAATACGCAGAAGAAGTGGACTACATCATCAACTCGACGGATGCTCAAACAGAGCTGCTGAAAGAGCAGTTTGCTCAATATACCGACATCAAGCCGAAGAATATTTTAACTATTCCTGTGGGTAGCTTGGATCAGCTGCGCCGACCAGAAGGCGAGCGCAAGCCGTTTGGATTGATGACAGCTTCTCGTTTGGCCAGTGAAAAGCATATCGATTGGCTGATTCACTCTGTGGTGAAGGCGCATGAGCAACTACCGGAAATCACCTTTGATATTTATGGTAAAGGTGGTGAGGAAGCTATGCTGCGGAAGCTGATTTCGGATCTGCAAGCAGAAGAGTATATTCGACTGATGGGGCATCATCATATGGCGGATATTTACAAGAATTATTCCGCTTATCTAGCAGCATCGACAAGTGAAGGTTTTGGTCTGACTCTGTTAGAAGCGGTTGGCTCTGGTCTGCCAATTATTGGTTTTGATGTACGTTATGGAAATCCAACCTTTATCCGTGATGGGGAAAATGGCTACTTGATTCCTAAGGCTCGTCCAGATGATCTAGATGCCATGACGACAGAGTATGCAGAAAAGATTGTTCAGCTATTAACTCAACATTCTCAAGAAGATTTGTCCCGTGTATCCTACGAGATAGCTGAGCCTTACCTTGATGAGCATATTGCCCAGCGCTGGTCTGACCTAGTTCGATCGGCTCAGACCAACTAAGTAGGATTCAGAAAGAAAGGCATAACCACTATGATTTGTTTGTTTGACCGCTATGATCAAGCAAGTTTTGATTTGTTACGTTCATTAAAAGCAACAGGACTTGATTGTCCTGTTGTTGTTGTACAAGATGATGGCTATCTTTCACCAGATGTCGAGTCTCCTTACAGTTATTTTACAGGAAATTTGGATACACCAGAGGGCCGTCCAATTTATTTTAATCTTGTCCCCAAACCGCACCTATGGGAGATTCGCTCCAGCAATGTAAATGGAGAAATCTTGGATATGGGCAAGAAGCGTGCCAATATTTTCTATCGCCAACCGACACATGAAAGACGTGTGCGGGCTGTCGAATGGTTGGATACAGAGGGGCAAGTCCGAGCGGCAGATATCTACAATCGCAAAGGACGGCTTTTCGCACAAATAACCTACGACCAGACACAACGTCCGACCCATACTCGCTATTTTGACCAGAACAATGTCGTGGTGATTATGGAAAATCATCTGACTGGTGATATCATCTTGACACTTGAAGGAAAGCGTCACATCTTTAAATCCAAACAAGAATTTGTCGTCTTTTATCTGCAATATCGTGGATATGATACAGATAGTATTATTTATAATTCTCTAGCAACCCCCTTCTTGGTGGCCTACGCTCTTCGTCCTAAAAATGGTCGTGCAGAAGATGTTCTTTTCTGGCAGGAGCCTATCGGAGAAGCCTTACCTGGAAATATGAAAGTAGCTATGAAAATGCCTCATCGCAATATCCGCATCGCTGTTCAGGACAGGCAGGTATATGAGAAAATTCAAAGCTTGGCAACACCAGAAGAAAAAGTCTATTTCCACAATATTGGTTATATTTATGATTACCAGCGTCTTAATAATATGAATCCAGAAGCCTTGATTTTGACCAATAGTGATCAGCTTGAGCAAATAGAGCAACTCTTGACTCAGCTGCCAAATGTACATTTCCATATTGGAGCCATCACAGAAATGTCAAGCCATTTGATGGAATTAAATCGCTATCCGAATATTTCCCTCTACCCTAATATTCGTCCAGCTAAGGTGAATGAACTTTTTGCTCGCTGTGACTTGTATCTGGATATCAATATCAGCGATGAAATCCTAAATGCTTGTCGCACAGCTTTTGAGAACAATATGTTGATTCTCAGCTTCAAAAATACTTGCCATAGTCGTCGATTTATTGCGGATGATCACATTTATGCGCCAGAAAATGTTTCAACCATGGTGGATAAGATTCAAGCTGTCCTTGCTTACTCATCAGAAATGGAAGCAGCACTTACTAGACAGAAGCAGGCTGCTAATCAGGCTAGTTTGGAGCAATATAAGGCCATTCTTTAACCAGATACATGAGAACTTGCTTTCGATGAAGGCAAGTTCCTTTATGCAGATTTAGTAAGGGAGGACAATCATGCCAGAGAAGAAAAAGGGAATTCTGCAGGAACATATCAACGAGCAGCTAGATAATCGTAGGAGACCGTTGAAAAGAGAGAAGCAAGAGTTTAGTATGATTGCAGTGTTAGGTGGCATTCTTTTTCTTATCACTCTCTTGGTCACAATCATCATGCAGTTGGGACACTTTTTCTAGGATTTTTTCTGGATGGAGGAGGTCTCTGGAAAAGATGAACCTTGACGAGCAAATCGTCAAGGTTTTTTTGCCTCTATCTAATTGAACTAGTGTGAAAGGGGGAGTAGGGGGTTCGAAAGATAATAAAACGCTTTCAACAATTTGAAGCTTAAAAGCGGATTTTCTGAAAAAATTAGCTATTTTCATTTGTTATTTTACATATAATTACTTGAAAAGGGGAATCCGTTTTGGTAAAATGATGAGTGGTATATACTGGATAAAAACGGCTGGTATATCCCAGATGGAATCTGCTTTTTCTGAGTCAAAGGGATAAAAACTGAA